>CAJQQM010000139.1 GCA_905480485.1 uncultured Aureispira sp. | reverse complement strand
GGCCCTTGTATGATGGTTTTGATAGATGTCACGACTTGCTGCACGCTGCTGCGAGCTTGTATTTTCCCTAAGTTGATGAAAAGAACATTCAAACATCTCCTATTGTTTTTAAACTTCTTGAAAAATAATTCGATGATGACACCCTGTGGATGTAGGTAGCTGTTTGACGGTGCCCGACAATTGAATAATTAATTTTTGAACCAACAGCAAACCTAAGGCATTTTTCTTCTTGGTTGGTGCGTGCATTCCGATGCCATTATCCGTGATGTCCAGTTGGAAATTCGAAAAATCTAAGGCTTTCAGTTTTATGGACAGACGCCCTGACTGCTGTTGCCGAATCCCGTGTTTTAGAGAATTACTGATGAGTTCGTTTAGTATTAGCCCCAAGGGGATTGCGGTATCAATGTTGAAGGAATTTTCTGGGCAATCAATCGTGTATTCTACCGTTTGTTGCTGCTGCCCTTTATAAGCTTCTACCAATTCAGATACAAGTCGATGTAGGTAATCTTTAAATCGAATCAGAGAGATGTTTTCAGATTGATACAACATTTCGTGAATCATACCCATAGAACGAATACGATATTGACTGCTCATAAAATATTTCCGAATGGTTTCGTCTTCAACAAAAGAAGCTTGCAAGCTCAAAAGAGAAGCAATTACTTGCATGTTGTTTTTGACACGGTGGTGGATTTCTTTGAGTAAAATATTTTTTTCTTTCAGCGATTGCCGAATTTTCCGATCAGTTTTCTTTCGTTCACTAATATTATTAATAAAACAGATAAAATATAAGGTCGACTTGATTTGCATTCTAGAAATAGCTAAAACAATAGGAAAACGTTGTCCAGATTTAGCTTCTCCATACAGTTCGTGAGCAGTATTAAGAATATTGCTTTTTTTTGATTTTTGAATGCGTTGTATTGCTTCCTTAAACATCGACCTGTACTCAGCAGGAGGGAGAATGTCATACATATATTGTCCAATCACCTCCTCTTTTGAGTGACCAAATATTTCAACAGCTTTTTGATTCCACCGTTTAATACAGCCTTTATTGTCCATCAAAATAATTGCGTCAGGAGCATGATTGAAAATGGTGCTAATTTGAGTCTCCGTATCTTTTAATGCTGCTTTGGCAGATTTTTCGTCCGTAATATCAGTAGCATACCCGTGCCATATTATTGTTTCATTTGCTAATTTCACCGGTTTAGAGTTGGCGCGAATCCACAATATTTTTTTATTTTTATCATACAATCTATAATCAATAGAACAATTTTTCAGACTGCTTTCAGACTCTTTTAACGATTCAAAAAAGCGTGATTTGTCATCAGGATGTATATTTTCTATCAAAAAAACCTCTTTTTTTTGATTAGTAGAACGTAGTCGATCTAGTAATTTGCCCCCTATAAATGGATAGCTAAGGTGGCTATTGCTATATTTTAGCTGGTAAATTATTCCCGGAACTTGTTCAGCTTGTTTGAGTAGCAACGATTTTTGTTCTTCCTGTTTTAGTTTTTTTTCGGCAGCTAGTTTTAGCGTTATATCTCTAATACTGAATATACTATATTCGATATTATTAATAAACAGCGATGAACTATGTATTTCAGCCATAAACAGAACAGCATCTTTTGTCTTCATGGATACCGCTGGAATTTGTTGTTTTTTTAAGACAGGGGTTTGGATTAAAGAAGATAGTCTTGAATGAACTGATTGTGCCAAAAAATCTAAAAGGCTTTTTTTGCCAATGATTGCATCATTCGATGTGTAACCAAATAATTGTACAAAAGCTTGATTGGCATGTGTTATGTACTGCCGGTTGTGCAAAACAATTGCTTCAGGGTTTGATTCAAATAACTTTACAAACGCTTCTCCTGCCTCTTTTAGATACAGTGTTTTAGTAACTTGTGTTATTTTTAATTGAATATTGGTATAAACAACGGCAGCTAAATCACAAATAAATGAAAGTAGTGCTATGTGTTCTTCCAAAAATTGATTCGGACGAATGCTTGCAAGTCCAAACGCTCCAACAGATTGCTTGCCGATTAAAATAGGCAACCAAATTCTAGACCGAACTACAAACGATCGTTGACTGTCCTTAGACTGTCCTTTTTGGTCTTTTTGTGTGTCCGATATCAATAATAATTCTTGGTGTTTAAAGACCCAGCCTGGGTGCCTCGACATGGCTGTTTTTTCAGCCAGCTTCTTTTCATTAGTATTGAAACCTTTGGCTTCAATTAACTCTAAAGAATCTTTGTTTTTGCTAACAAAATAAAGCCCTGTGAACTCTACTTCTACAATGGTGTCCACAATTTGATGAATTGAATTGGCAAGGGTTTCCATATCCGTTATCGACGATAAGGTGGAAGCGATGACACCAAGCTTATTAACTAATTCAATATTATCTTCTTGCATTAAAAACGGCTGTTATTCTATACTTAAAACTTGAAAGTGTGGCAAGTTGAATTTGGTTGGCTATTTAAATTATTTCCTTGAAATAAAGTACATAATTACTGCCAATTTTACTAAAATCGCGGACTATTTTTCCAGATAGTTGTCGACTTAATTTGTGCACCAACATTAAGCCCAATGATTTTGAGCTATAAAAGTTAAATTGCTTGGGGTATCCTACGCCATCATCACCAATATAAAGCTTATATTCTTTATCCTGCTTGTCAATGCTAAGTCGTATACTTATTGTTCCTTTTTTACGACCATTAAACCCGTACTTTAAAGAGTTGGTAACTAATTCGTTAGTGATGAGCCCGAGGGGGATAGCTGTGTCCAAATTGAGGGTTAATTTGGGGCATATAATTTCTAAGTTGATTTCTTGTTCTGTACCTTTCATAGCGTGAATAAGGCCTCCTGCCAACTGATTAAGGTAGTCTTCGAATAAAATTTTAGAAACATCGTCAGATTGATACAACATCTCATGCACAATTCCCATGGAATGAATTCTATATTGACTACTCATAAACAAAGACTTAATTTTTTCTTGTTCAATGAAGCTTGACTGAAGGCTTAATAATCCAGTAATCACTTGCATGTTATTTTTGATTCTGTGATGAATCTCTTTGAGTAGCACCTCTTTTTCTACCAGCGATTGTTTAATTTTGTTTTCGTTGTGTTTTCGCTTGGTGATATCACTAATAAAACAAATAAAATACTGTTTGTCTTTCAAAATCATATCTGAAATAGACAAAGCTATAGGGAAATCATGACCATTTTTATGTAAAGCAGTCCATTCAAGGGTTTGTTTTTTGTTTTTGCTGAGCGCTTGACGTATAAAGCGACGCATCACCTTTAATAAACGTTTTTTAAATTGATTTGGAACAATTATTTCCGTTATTTTAGTTTGAATAACCTCTTGTTCCGACCAACCAAAAATTTCTTGTGCTTTAGGATTCCATTTGTTGATGTAGCCGTCTGAATCGATGACAAGAATGGCATCGGGGGCATGTTCAAACATGGTGCTGATTTGCTTTTCGCTATCCAATAAAGCTTCCTCGGCTTGTTTGTGTTCGGTAATATCAGTAATGTATCCATGCCAGACGACCGATTGGTCCTTCATGATGACTGGTTTTGAGTTGCCTCGCATCCACCGAATTTCTTTTTGGGGATTAATGACTCGATAATCGAGGGACCAGTTTTTTAATTCAAGCCTAGCTTTGGTGATTGTTTTTTCAAAAATAATTTGATCCTCTTCGAATACGTTGTCGAATAAATTGAGTTTTCCATCTATTGTTTCATTTGATCCTTTGTTAAATAAATTAAGCATTTTACCACTGACAAAGGGATAACTAACCTTACCATCTTGCTGCATCCTTGCTTGGTAAATGATACCAGGTACTTGTTCAGCCTGTTTGAGAAGCATTGATTTTTGCTCTTCTTTTCTAAGTTTTTCTTCAATTAACTTACGTTCGGTAATATCTCGAATTGTAAGTTGAATGTGTGCTTTATTGGCTAGATTGATTAAGAGTACGTGCATTTCGGCCAAAAAAACAGAGCCGTTATTTTTGAGTAATCGTATTTGTGGTATAAACGTAGTTTTCTGCTGAATACGATTGGTTAGGATATTCCGTATTTCCTGATTAGACTCTAACAAAAAATCATCGATGAATAATTTACCCAAGATGGTATCTTTGCTGTCAATACTAAATAGTTCAAGGAAGGAACTGTTAACATTGGTGATTTTGTTAAAATCATGAATTAGGATGGCGTCGGGAAATGATTCAAAAAGTGTTTCAAACTCTTCTTTCGATTTTATCAGGCTTTCGTTTATTTTCTTTTGTTTGTTTTCAAGTGTGATATTGTTGTAAACAACACCTGCCAAATCACAAACAAAATTAATGAGTGCAACATGCTCTTTGGTATACATGTTTGGTTTGGTACTTGCCATGCCAAAAACGCCCACAATTTTGTCTAAGCATTTGATCGGAATCCACAAACGGGACCTAACTTTAAAGCTTCTTTTGGAGTCTTTTGAAACCGAATTTTCTTTTTGTGTATCATTGACCAAAAGCACTTCATCGTTGTTGAAAACCCAACCTATGTGACGTTTCATAGCTGTTTTTTCAGCCTGTATTCTTTCTTCTTCCGTAAAATTTTTGGCAAGATGCAAGACTAATTTATTCAATTCTTCATCAAACAAATAAAGGCCATTGTATTTAGATATAATAATAGAGTCTACTATATCATTCATAGAACTTGCCAAGGTAGGGATGTCACTAATAGACGATAGCCTCGAGGCAATTACCCCCAATTTAGAAACCAGTTCTATATTTTTTTTGTTCATGAATGTTTTACTACAATTTATTATGGATTACATTGCTTGAAATGTCTAAGTTTGAAGGGTCTATTCGATTAAAAGAATAGTGCGCCAAAACGGATTCATCAAACAGTATGGGGTTTATCGTAAGAAGCAGTAGGGCAATAAACTAAAATTACTATATTTTTCTGAATTAAATAAATTTCATTTTAAGATTTTAAGCCTATAAAAATTAATTATTTTTATGGTTTATATTCGTTCCTTTGTAAAACTAGTTTATTTTTGCGCTTCTTTTTTATGAATGCACTTCAGTTATTTTTATAAGCACCAAAGAATTTCTAAATTAATTTGATATGAATGATTTAAAACAAATAATATCTGTTTCGCTGATTCTATTTTCTGTTATCGATATTGTGGGGTCAATTCCTGTGATTATTGATCTCAAAAAAAAGGCAGGTGGTCATATCCAATCCGGTAAAGCCACTCTTGTAGCTGGACTCCTAATGGTGTTGTTCCTGTTTGTGGGAGAGTCTTTACTTGATTTGTTTCACCTCGATGTAGCCTCTTTTGCTGTAGCAGGTGCTATTGTTATATTTTTATTAGGATTAGAAATGGTTTTGGGGGTTTCAATTTTTAAAGAAGATGAAAGTTTAGCCAGAACAGCTTCTGTCGTTCCAATTGCTTTTCCGCTTATTGCCGGTGCCGGTACTATGACTACGATTCTTACCCTAAAAGCAGAATATGCTAGTCAAAATATTTTATTGGGTATTATCATAAACCTCATACTAGTGTACCTGGTTTTGAAACTTTCTGGTTGGATCGAAAAAAAGATAGGAAGAGGTGGAGAGGCCATTTTGCGCAAAGTGTTTGGGATTGTTTTGTTGGCAATATCTATCAAATTATTCAAAACCAATCTTTTAAGTATGTAAAGGTAATGAGTGCTTTTGTAATTTTTTTTGCAAGAATTTATTGATTATTAGCAATTGGTAGCCTCAAAGAGACGACACGACTCATTAATTTTTCTGTTGGTTTTGGATGTTGTTCCACTAGGCACAAAAAGGCTTTATTGTTGGCGTTTATGCAAACTGTACTCGGTACGATTGCTCCTGTTGTTAGCCCAATTGGGATACTGTATTTGTCTAGATATCCACTTGATTTTCGAATCCTGTACATCAATATTTGAGTCGATTTCGGCGAATTAACCTCTAGCCAAGAGCGGGTGTCCAAAGCCTCATTAGCCACGGAAGAAGGCGGGGCATTCATAATTAAATACAGATAATTATTTTTTTGGATGAGGGCATGCGAATAAAATCGCAAACTTTCTTTTCCGAAAGCGGGGCCTCCCGCGCGTTGTTTATTCGAGATACATTGTTGCCAAATTATGGCCGAATCCTTAAGACAAACAACAACCGAATTCTGTATCCACTCCAACTGTTGTCTGCCTGCCGATTTGTCGTCATAAATTTTGCTGTACTGTTGCTCAATCACCAAGATCGCTTTATTAGGTTCTTGTGCTAAGACAGCTTTTATTTTCAACTGTTGTAGGCCTAGGTTTTGGCGTTTTGATTGTTGTTTATACGTCGCATTGAGTTTGTCTATAATCGAAATAGGATAATCAAAATAAACAAGATGGCGTAGTTTGGCGGTTGAGTCAACTACTGCACTGAACAAACCGCAATGACCGTTGCTTTGTCTAAAGCTACCATAGCATTTAATTGAATGGTCTTTATCCAGTATAATTGACGCACTAACAATTAGGGCGCTATCTTCTTTGGTCAGTATTTTTAATGCTTGGGACTGATTGACCCTACCTTGATTCGGCGCGCTTAAGACATTAAAAAAGTAACGTTCTCCCTTTTTCTTTTCTTCTTTTTTTAGTTTAGTTCGATAATTTTTGATCAGTAGGTATAAATAGTCCTGATGGTAAATGATGTCTTTTACATCTGTTAAGTCAAAGGCTTTTGCTTTATCAACTACAGGAAATTTATTTTGATAACAAAGTTTGAGTTGTGTATTGTAGCAATATGCCATCAGGGTGTTAAGCTGATTTTTTGTTCGTTTTTGTTGATGTAAAAAAACTATGAGTCCATTATCTAATTGTTCTAATCTGATGCCTTGATTGCTCAAGTCACTGCTGTTTTTTTGCAACAACAATATTGGAGAATCATCGAAGCGCAATGTTTGGGGATTTATTAAAAGGGCATATATGGATAACTGTGCTTTCTTAGGGTCGTTGATTCTAAAAATAACGTAACTATTATCCTGCATATTTTTGATGCCGAGGCATTGTCCCTTGTTGCCTTGATAGGACCAAGCTAAATCTTGCTGTCGAAAACTGTCAAGAGAGGGAGTGAAATGCTTGATTTTTTCCTGCCAGTAATAGGCGGCATCTTTGAACCTACTACGAACTAAAATACCGCTTGTTGTAGGGAGTAATTCATACTGATTGGAAAAGGAGTAGATGGTTTCCGCAGGGCTTTTTTGCAATTCTTGCCCTTCTGCAGCAATCCAAAACATAAGGGTAAAAATTAAACTAATCATTCGCTTGGGCATAGAATTTAGGATTGTATGGTTAAACATTCTCCTAAATTTACAAAACAGTTTTTAATTCTATGGATGCTTCTGTTTTTTTAAGTTAACTTTAGTGGATAAAATTTAATTTACTTATCGACTTGCATACACGTTTTTTTTATGAATTATTTGACTGTTGAAGCTGTTTCTAAATCCTACGGTGAGCGTACCTTGTTTGAAGACCTCACCTTTTATATTAATCAAGGAGACCGTGTGGCATTTATTGCCAAAAATGGAACAGGAAAGACCTCTCTGATGAATATCATAATGAATAGAGAGGAGGGGGATGCCGGCAAAGTGTGGCTACATCACAAAATTAATGTCGGATATTTGGATCAAAACCCTCAGTTTGATCCCAAGGCCACTGTTTTCGAGTCGGTTTATAATTCTCCGAATCCAATTATGCAAGCGATTGTGGCCTACGAGACCTGTATGGCACAACCCGATGACGCAGAAGCTATGCAGACTGCAATTTCAGGGATGGATCGTTTACAAGCCTGGGATTACGAAGTGAAAATTAAACAGATTTTAAGTCAACTTAAAGTAGATTATCTAGACCGTCCGATTGCACAGCTTTCGGGGGGGCAAAAAAAACGAGTGGCGTTAGCAAAAGTATTAATTGACGCGCCTGATTTTTTGATTCTTGACGAGCCCACCAATCACCTCGATTTAGACATGATTGAATGGCTAGAGGCTTACCTAAAGCAAGGAGGGCAAACGATATTTATGGTCACACACGATCGATATTTTTTAGATTCTGTATGTACTCAAATTTTAGAATTGGATCAACAAAAAATTCATAAGTATAACGGAAGCTATGCTTATTATATCGAAAAAAAAGCTGAAAGAGAGGCAAGCTTTAATGCCACTACCGAAAAAGCAAAAAATTTATACATCAAAGAACTAGATTGGATGCGTCGCCAACCAAAAGCTAGGGGTACCAAGGCAAAAGCGCGCATCGATAAGTTTTTTGAAGTTGAAAAAAAAGCCAAGCGTAAAGTAGATTCCGACCGTGTCCATTTAGATATCAAAATGACACGACTTGGTTCCAAAATAATTGAGTTTCATAAAGTGCATAAGGCATACGGACCTTTACAGATATTAGATGGGTTTGATTATAAATTTAGTCGTAAAGATCGGGTCGGAATTGTGGGGAATAATGGAACTGGCAAAACCACTTTGCTCAATATCTTGGTAGGCACCGAATCCGTAGATGCGGGTAAAGTGATTCGTGGAGATACGGTGGTGGTGGGCTATTATACCCAAAAAGGCATCAACCTCAAGGACGATCAACGGGTGATTGATGTTGTACGCGATATTGCCGAGTTCATACCTATGCACGGAGGTCAGAAGTTGTCGGCGGTACAGCTGTGCGAACGTTTTTTATTTGACGCTAAAAAACAACAAAATTACCTATCAAAATTATCGGGAGGAGAAAGAAGGCGCTTGTATCTACTAACGATTTTAATGAAAAATCCTAATTTTTTGATTTTAGATGAGCCAACGAATGATTTGGATATCGTAACGCTTCAAGTACTAGAAGAGTTTTTGTTAGATTTTCCGGGGGTAATTGTAATCGTATCTCATGATAGACACTTCATGGACAAAATAGTAGAACATACCTTTGTACTCGAAGGCAACGGACAATTACGTGATTTTCCGGGCAATTATTCTGCCTACAGAACGTTTGCTAAAGAACAAGCACAATCGCAAAAAAAAGAGATTCAAATACAGCAAAAACAAACCGAACCTGCCAAGTCTAAAAGTAAAATTTCGCATGAAGAGCAAAAAGAATTCAAGCGGTTAGAGCGTCAAATTGCCAAATTAGAAGACCAAAAAACCAGCATAACTCAACAGTTCAATCAAGCAGGACTGAGCCCAGAATCAATACAAGAACTATCGAAAGAACTCAATGAGGTGGCTGCCTTATTGGAAGAAAAAGAAAATCGATGGATGGAACTAGTCGATGCCTACGGATAAACCTCAAGCACTATCTTTTTATTAATTTGACACTTTGAAGTCCTTGATTGCTTTTGAATTGAAGTATATAAAACCCTTTTGCAAGTTCGGATAAATCAAGATTGCTGTAGCGTATAGATGGAGCTTCGGTAATGATATCTATCGTTTTGACAAGGCGGCCACTTTGATCGAAAAGTAGCAATTCGTGTGTTCCGGCCTCTTCAAGCGCTATTTTAAGCGTAAGGATATCCTCAACCGGATTGGGATAAAAGCCTAATATTTGCGCTTGGTCAGGGACCATAAAATATTCAGCAAGCTGTTGCATAGCCTTACCCACGTTTAGACGTCCTTTCGATACAGATTTTTCAAAACTGATTTTTTTGTCTACACTTCCTAATAAGATTTGTTTGATTAAGCTTGCAGCTTTGGATGGATTTTGTTTGCACATAGACATCCAGGCTTTGTGCGGATAACTATAAAGCAGTGCAACTGCAGCACTCAAGTGAGGGGCTGCACCTGAAGTTCCTCCGAAGTCTCCATAATTATTAAGCCATCGGGTTGTTTTGCTAGCCGAAGGGGCAAACAAATCGAGGTGGACCGAACCATAGCCTCCGTCAATTCCATCTGAACGAGTACTTTCTCCTGTACTTATCAAAAAAGGAGAGGGGCAGGTACAAGGCATATCACCAAAAATATCGATATTTTCATCGTTATTGGTGGTAGCAGCAATACTCAAAATACCCACAGAACCCAAGCTGTCGTATAAGGCACACCAAATAGGGTGGTCGGATGCTTTGGCTTGATTGATGCCCCAAGAACCATTTACCGATACGACAAAGGCCCCTGATTGACCATTACTTTCATTATAGTTTTTTCGCATGTCATACAAGTACGAAAAACCTTCAATAATATTAGAAAGCTTTGTAATCTCATTGCCAGTATGCGCACTTAACAAAAGTAGTTTGATTTGTTGGTTTAATCCACTTATACCCACACCATTGTTGCCCTTAGCGCCAATGATTCCCAAAATAGAGGTGCCGTGGTTGCTTAGGTTTCCATAGTTGTGTTGATCATTATCAAAGACCAGTTGCCAGCCTGTATAATCGTCTACAAAACCATTCATATCATCATCAATAGCATTGTTGGGTATTTCTGCGTGATTGTGCCAAATGTTATCCTTCAAATCTTCATGCTGTACGTCGAAAGAACCATCAATAACGCCACAAACAATGGTATCACCATCGTTACTAAGTCCTCCAGTAGTATATTCCCAAGCTAGTGCTGCATCGATACTATCTAAGGCCCATTGAGATTCAAATAGCGGATCATTTGGCTGACTCCGCCAACTAATTTCAGCATCTTTTTGAATGAATAACACGCTTGAGTCCTTCCTTAGTGTTTCGTAAAGTTCGTTAGTGGCTTCGCTTTCAATTAAATAGACATTAAGCGAAATAGAAATACTTTTTATCGATTTAATCAAGGGCTTGATACGCTTGTTCTCTAACCAATTATTGGATTTGCTGTCGAGCATGACAATCCAACCGAGCTGCTTTTGTGGCTCAATAGGCCCTTGTGCATACAAAGTAAGGCCTAAACTAAGTAGAAGACCTACCAAGCAGTAGTTCGAGTTTGGTATAACTAATTTCATGCTAAGTTTGCTGCAAAATCAGTGCCTGTCTATCAACCGTTGTATAATTAGTCAGTCAGAGCGCTATTTATGACTTTAAATTGTTCAACTAGATCTTTCAATTGAGTTTTTGATGCAATTACAGATACTTTCGCCGGTTATTTTACTGTCAATCCAACCTACAAAAACCATATAATCTCCCAACCGTTTTTTACGAACAACCGATAGACTATCTTTTTTAAGTTGACGAAGAATCTGTATGACTTCTTCTTCGTTATCTTGGCGACTTTGACGCAAAGCCACACATTTTTTGATGGCTTCCAAAAATAATTTCCCAAGTATGAAGTGGCTGTGTTTTCGTTGTAAAAGTCTTTGTCCAGACCGTATCATACTCTCCAACAAAATCCAGTTACCCATTTCGTAATGAGGAATTAGACCCAAAAGCCGTGTTTCCATTTGAAGGTCTTCGCGATAACTCCCCAAATTGAGCTGTGAAATATTGTTGTAGCTTTCTAGGGCCGCAGGAAAATCATCTAAGACAATAGCTGTACGAAGTAAAATGTCATGTACATAGATGGTTAAACCAGGCGTCTCGTAGCCTTTTCTTTGCGTTAGTTCAAATTGATCTAATAGTTCTTGCCGTGCTTCGTGAATAACTTTCTTATCTCCTCTTAGGATGTACATTGTCGATTTTAGAATATAGACTAGCAGTTTTTCTTTGGCTGTAAACTCTGGGTCAAAAGAGTAGGAATCTAAAACATCGATAGTTTGAAGCATGTATTTATCAAAATGCTCATTATA
Source organism: uncultured Aureispira sp. (assembly GCA_905480485.1). Taxonomy (GTDB): domain Bacteria; phylum Bacteroidota; class Bacteroidia; order Chitinophagales; family Saprospiraceae; genus Aureispira. The sequence continues at coordinate 27,846 of CAJQQM010000139.1, read as the reverse complement.
CTTAGTTTTTGAGCAAGAATCCAAATGATTGGTTAAGGATATAATGTATTGCTTGGGTAGTGTATCAATAAAATGTTGATTCGACTCGAATAATTCAACATCGGCTAGGGATGTTTCGTATATTTTTTTGTCGTCAAATTCTAAATAGCCTTTCATGCTATTTTGAAGATAAAGATAACGTTTGGCCCTAAAAGTAGTGGGGCCGTTTTCTGGCAGTGGTAGTTGCGAAATAAATTGCTGAGATGGACCTCTTTTTCGCAGATGCAGGGTAAGTTCCAAGCTTCTGTTAAAGTACATACTTTCATTTTCAATTTTAGAAATGTAGGTTTTGTCCTTTTCTATTTCGTTGTCTAAGTATTTTTGAATGCCATCTACGTGATGCCCGATTTTTAGTACGTTGCGTTTCCATTCGGTCAGCACAACCAAGATGCTAAACTTTTCATGTTTCAAGGCGAGTTTTTCGGCTTTTTTAATGATTCGCTGACTTTCAACATATAATTCTTTAGAATAAAGAATACTAATATCGCTTAGGTAATTATAGAGAATAATATCTATAGAACTTTGGGAATGATAATTTCGAAGCGCTTTTTTGATTTGATTAAATAAATATTTCTTGATTTCTGAAAAATTATTTACAAAATCATAACCTTCAAACTGAACATGAAGGGCAGGTTCGTCGTAGGCTGTTTGTTCGTTAATCGCATCAAAAAGAAGCGTATATTTGTTTTCATCCTTTTTTTGTTGCAAAAGTCCAAAACGTTTGAAATACCGCTTTTCACTAGGAGTCATTTTGCGGATTAATTTGAACAATGCATTCGATGGTGTTTTCATGTAGCACTTTGTAAGGGGGAATCCATAATTTTGTTTTGCTCACTCAATTAGAGGAAACAAATTTACAAAAAGAAAACTAATAACCTTTTCAATTTTATTAAAAATACCATAAAGTCTTTTAGTGCTTTAAGATAAATGAACGCAAGAAAGACATAATCTTGAATATTTGGAGGTCGACCAAAACCCAAAAAGCCCTAAGGGTATTCCATACCTTTAGAGCTTTAAAATCGAGTTTGGGTAATAATGGGTAAAGGAGTTTAGCGTTTTATTATTTTTTTATAAATTAAATTGTGTCCATCTTCCTCCGATACGATTTGGGTAAAATAAATACCAGCCGGATAGTCGCTCAAATCAATTTTCAAATTATTTTCATTGCTCCTGATACTTTTGATACAGTTGCCAAGTTCGTCGTATACCCGTACCATAGCCTTTTCCTGGTTTTTATTCGCCAAAGCAATGTGTAAGATTCCGTCAGTAGGGTTAGGAAATACGATTGGTTCTGCAATTGGTTCAAGATAAACCGACTTGATTTCTGAATACGTAAAGCTTCCATCAAAGTCTGTTTGTTTTAGTCTGTAGTAGCTAGTGCCAGACAAACAGTTGTTGTCCGTCCAAGTATAATTTTGTACTTCTGTTGTGGTGCCTGCGCCTTGAAGTTGACTTACAGGGTCAAAATGAATAGCATCAGAACTGCGTTCAACCGTAAAGTAATCGTTATTCGTCTCTGAAGAAGTTTGCCAATTAAGGATATTTGTGCGTTGTTTGGTGGTCATTATATTAAAATGCGTAAGTTCGACAGGGAAAAAAGAACCTGTTTTGAAACAGGGTCCAGTTCCACAGGTGCAATGTGTGACCGCTGGACCTACCAAGCCCGAAATTTGATCAAAGCCACCCAAAGGAGCTCCGTTGTCGCAAAAATCAATATTGCCCACTTGTCCAAAAATGCCTAAATTTCTGCTAATACCATTTGTCTCAAAACTTCCGCATCCGCTAACAGCCCCCTCAACAACAGAGTTGTTGGTAAAGTCATTCGTTACTTTTACACAACTACTATTTTTCAAGATTCCAGGTGTATTTATGGTCATGGAAGCGCCTACTTCAATATAACCTGTAGGGGAGTTATCCATCAATGCATTTACACGAATACTGTTCTGTACTTTTAGTGTGCCGTGGTTGTAAAACATATCCCCATCAAAATCAAATGTGTTTGTAATATTTATGGTGTTGTTGTTGTTTACAACACCACCCGTCATTAAGAAAAGCATACGGACGTTAATTGTTCCTTGATTATTGATGATGGAATTGGTGTTTTTCATGTGTAGCTGACCAGTTGTAATCGAACCACTATTGTTGATGATACCTTCGGTTATAATCATAATCTTGGGTCGGGCAATACCCATATTACACATTTCTCCTCCATCGAGTTCAAGTGTTGTTCCTTTATAGACGCCGGTAGAAAGAATGCATAGTTTTTCGGTTGGCCCAATGACATAGTTGTTGTTGTCCTGTCCGCTAACTATAATCGTACAGGCCGAACATTGTGCATTTAGATGCTGAATTGATAAACAAGACAACAAAAATAGAAGCCAGAATTGTAAATTTTTAGAACACATAACAAAGTTTTTAAGGGTTGTGTGAATGTAAATTGTGGTTTTAGGGTTAAAAGTTGTTGTTGTAGTGTTGTTTTGCCCTCGCTGTATTCTATGCTAATTATGTACCATAGTCATAAGTGGCTATTAAATAGGTGTTAAGGTATTTTTTAACAATGGATACATTCCATTTTTAAAATAAATTCTAAATTATGGAAAATATATTAATTTTGGATATGTTCTTACTTGTAGATAGGTCCGAGAGGTAAAAAGCAGGACTGAGTGGCGATATATTGCTAATTAGCACAAATTTTAGTAACTTTGTAGTCTAAATTAATCATGGACTATTATGACGCATTTTTTGACTGTATTTGCACTTGTATTTGCTATATTTTTTATTTCTTTTTTGTTAATCAATATTCGCCAAATCTTTATAGGTAAAGACTTTAGAGGAACTTGTGCACAAAATAACCCACTGCTGAAAACGCAAATTGGCGATTGCACTGTTTGTGGCAAAAAACCAGATGAGGCTTGCCAAAATCCTGAATTGTCAGAAGGGTAGTCTATTGTTGAATCTTTTCTGGGATATTCTTTATTTCATCGGTTTCTTTGCAGGCTTCAGGGAATTCCTGAACCAACCACAAATCGATGCCTCTTCCCATTGATGCAATTTCTCCTGGTGCGGGATTTTGGTTGTAAATCCATGCCGAAAGGGTGTCGGTGATAGGACCACTCGTGTTGATTGTACCGAGGTTGAATTGACTGGTCTTTATGGTGAATTCTGCAGCATCATAATTGTCGCACATCAAATCGGGTATAAATTTAGGATTTGCACCCTCTCCCTTCAGCAAGACAAGGTCAATTACTGCATTTTGTTTCACTTTTTTAGGTTCTGTTGGCGGTTTTTCTCCTGATCTGGCATTCGCCTCAATGAATAGTGGGGCACCGTTGCAGAAAGCTTCTACGACCGTATTTTTAGCCTTTCCGCCATTTTTATAGGTAAGCTTACCAACCTTCAGGTTACTTCTTTCAAGGTATCGCACCACATAACTTCTGTCTCTTCCGATAAGGCGGTCATAGTATAAGTTGACGGTGCATTCTGCATAACTTGTAATAGTTAAGTATATTTTTCGACTTTCTTTAACCTGTTTTGTAGGTCTCGGGTTTTGGTGTTTGATCACTCCCCCTAATCCTTTACCTCTACAAATAGAATCAACAACGATATAGTTTAGTTTTCGAGCTTCTAGGAGTTTTATTGCCTCTTCTACTTTTAAGTTTACTAGGTCAGGGGTCTCAATAGATTCATTGTGTAAGGTGTAGTAGTTTAGTGACCACATCAAAAGTTTAACCAATACGATACTCAGTAGGGTAATACCTCCGAGATTAATTAATATTGATTTTTTGATAAACCATAAATCTTTAAAAAACACCTTTATTTTTTGCATGATCAATTATTTTAAATAATGCTAGTTTATTGCTTGCTTGACTGAAGCAGTAAATTATTTCTTTTTTGGCCAAACTCTAATATGTGATCTATAAAATCATAAGGTTTGTAATTGTTTAGAGCACATTGATGAAAAATACAAGTTGCAGGGGTCATACCTGGGAGTGCGTTAACTTCTATTATGATGGTATCGGCACGGCCGTCCTTAAAGACCCTTACAAAGGCATCAATTCGTGCATATCCTGTAACATTCAATGTCTTTGCGGCTTTTTTAAGACTTGCTTTAACTTGCTGAGCAATATGTGTATAGTCGGCTTCTATTTCTGCAACGGTATAACGTGCAGGAGTAATATTTTGACCTTCGCCAGCCAAAAATTTCTCTTCAAGCGACAAAACCTCTCCTGATGATAGTGCTTCTGAGGGTTCAAAGATTTCATACTCTATCTTTCCTTCCGAATTATATTTTGTGAGCAAACCTCCCGTGATTTCAAGAAAGTGAACCGCATCTTTTTTGTCAATTAAAGCTTCTATCAATGCTGCTTTTTTGATGGGGAATTCTTCTTTGTATTGAAGGCCTAGCTGAAGGCGGTTGACTTCATCAACTATTGTGTTTTCTCTAAACAGCGCCAATAGATAAGCCCTCAAGTCACTTCCATTCTTTATTTTTTTAACTGCCGAACTACAGCCGTCATCCACAGGCTTAGCAATAAGTGGGTATTGAATGTTGTTTTCTATGATTTGAATAGATTTTTCTTTGTCAGCCAAAAAATCAGATTTGTGCACCAACAGCTGTTGAGTGGTGGGCATACCTTCTTTTTTTAATTTTTGAAGAGTCTGATATTTGTTGATGGTAATTTGAGCTGAGCTAGAATCTGAGCCATTATATGGAATTTTCAAAGATTCTAGCTTTGATTGTACTTCACCATCTTCTCCTGGACGTCCATGTAATGCTATAAATACGCTATCTATTTGTTCTTTTAGTGTAGAGTAGCTGATTTTAGCTGGTTTGAAAACAGGGTTTTTTCCTGTAAATCGTTGAACAATCGAACGGCATTCTTTTTGGATTTTTTTGATAATCCCATGCTGATGGTAGTTGATTAATTTATCCCTAATGTCGTCTGCATTGTCTTTTAAGAGCAGGTGGATAGGGATTTGATAAAGATGATGTTCCGCATGATTGCCATCAACAAAAATCGGCAAGGGTTCGTATTTGTCTGAACTAGCTAGTTTCTCATATATATTTCTCCCACTCTCCACAGATATATGCCTTTCGGAGGAGTACCCTCCTAAGAGAACCGCAATTTTTTGTTTACCAGAATTGGCAGCGTTTCTTTTTTCAAGTGCTGTATCAAGTCGAGCTAATAGGCCTTCATATAGCCCAATTTCTGTCGAATATTCAATGCGTTCAACCAGTGATGTCCGAATAATGTAACTCAAAAATTGAGAGGGATTTAGTCCGATTTCAGCAGCTTGATGAAAGAAAAAAGAAGAAGGAAGCATTCCCGAGGTGGTATTAGGGTCATTCAGGAAAATCTGACCCTCAGCATGGATAAAACCATCAATTCTAGCATAGGTATTAAAGCCTAAAAAATCGTAAAGTGTTTCGCAAGCTTTACGAATAGCTTCTATCTTACCTACCTCTATGTCAATTGGAGTTAATTTTCTAGACAAGCCGGGCAGATACTTCGAACGGTAATCAAATACTTCATTACCTTTAACGATTTCTGTAGGGGGGAGCGCTATCGATTGCTTTTCGTCGCCTCGAATAACAACACATGAAAATTCACGTCCTTCGATAAAAGCTTCTAGTACAACAGTATGTTCAGATTGATGGCCTTCTAAGCTAAGAAGTTTGTTGCCGTTGTTGAAGTAGTTTTCAATTTGATCTAAAAGTTGGTCAGGATGGTAAATAACTTCGCTAAATTGCGGCGATTGCATCGGAAATCCTATGCCTGTTCGGATATCGGTTAGATTTCGTAAATATTCAATTTTATCATGCTCCGATTTCGAATTCCAGCACTCAGCTTGTATATTCTCTACAAAAAAAGCGGCATTGATAGCTGCAGCAATATTTTTGGTTTGATGAATTATACTGACTCCAATAGACGAACCTTGATTAGCTGGTCGAATCACCAAAGGAAGACCTAGGAATTCGACAAAATCGTCTATTTTGTTTTTTGCAATGCCTTTCATCCAGTCAGAACGACGAATACTTAGCATTTTTGGCATATCAAAGCCAGCAGATTCCATTAGTTTCTTTTGATAAAATTTATCCATACCAATGCTGCTTGCCCTGATTCCTGACCCTGAATAGGGGATATTTAAACATTCGAGTAAGCCTTGAATTTGGCCATCTTCTCCAAGGTTGCCGTGAAGGGCCAAGAACGCAAAGTCGATGTATTCATTGAGTTGTTGCAGCTCGATTTTTGTCCCCACAGATTTTGCAATAGCTGTCTTTTGAGCCACATTTAGTTTAGCAAGACTTTCTATGTATACCTGAAACTGATGTTTACTTTTGGGAACGAAATCGCTAGATGGGTAAAAATCCCGGATAGTTCCTTTGTAAAGATATTGCCAGTCTAACAATATAAATTGGCCCAAACTATCAATAAAAATAGGAATAGCTTCAAATAACCCTTTGTCTAAGTTGTCATACACTGTACGTCCTCCCGCAAAAGAAATTTCACGTTCCCTGGATTTACCTCCAAAAAAAATTCCAACGCGCATTTTTGTTCCCAAAGCAACAAGATTTTATTGATGAAAATTGATCGATTTACTTAATTAATAGTGGACCAAAATTACATTTTATTTTTGGACTAACCTAAAAAAGACCCAATCAACAATTATTCGGTTGATTCAGTCTTTTTATTGGATTAAAGTATTAATTATCTCTTCAGTGGTATGCCCTATTTAATTTTAACAAAAATATATTCTAAATCATTCAAAATAATATTAAAGGTTCTTTCGTCGGTAAAGAAGATTTCGAGCACATCATTAAAAGGGCCTTTCTCCGATTTGATACTAAGGGCTTGTCCCTCACGGGGCATAGACCAACTCGCTTGTTCGGTTATCCAGGTATCAGCATTTTTACTACTGTTTAGTTTTGTTTGCAAATTACCGTTGCTTTCAAATGTTAATTGAGCATTTTTGAGGACGAAAGGACGGTTACGATAATGTATTTGTAAGTCTCCAACATTTTTGAGTTCCCAGGTCCCTAATATCTTTTCTCTGTAGTCAATACTATCATCTCCACATGCCCCCAGCATCATTAGGGTGAAAAACATCAAAATTAGCGCTGTACCTTTCATTATAATTTGTTTTTAATTCAAAGACAATATACAAAAAAAATAGCATTTTTAACCTTGATTCAATTTTTCCGTGTTTTTTCGCAGGCGTCTTATATATCGGTTTTTTAGATAGAATTCCAACATTATCTTCAAATCTTCCGAACTGCTTGTATCTTCATGGAAATTTTGGAGGGCCTTCCCCGCATTCTTTCTAAAATCCGCCTCTTTCAGGCTAATAGCATCAAGCAGCAGCTGATGTTGTTGGGCATTATAATCAAACTGCAAATCCATCACCTGTTCATTGATATCCATCATTTCCATCAAAAATGTCTGTGGTAAATTATTGTTGCTTTTCTCACCAATCAGATGGTTTAACTCTAATATATATTTGAGTCTACTTAAGTCTTCTTTCAGTACCTTATAGGCCTCATTGTTAAAACTCGATTTTTCTAGTACGGCAGCTTGGTCTAATTTAGAATCCATTCCATGGTAATCGGGATGAAATTCTTTACTTTTTTGTAAGAATAGACGGCGTAAATTTTTTTGGTCTATTTTGTAATGAACCGGAAGTTTGTAGAATTCGAAGTAATTCATCTATAGATTGTTTTAAAAGCCGTTTACACCATTAACAGTGGTATACTTAAATTGTACTTTTTTGTCGGGGAAAATATGTTTGAAAGCCGATTGTACCATGAGCGTTCCTTCGTGAAAACCACAAAGAATTAATTTTAATTTGCCGGGATAGGTATTGATATCACCAATAGCATAGATGCCAGGTATGTTGGTGCCATAGTCTTCTGTGTTTACTTCAATTGCGGATCGGCTGATATTGAGTCCCCAGTCTGATATTGGACCCAATTTAGGGCTTAGTCCAAAGAGGGGGATAAAATGATCAGTCACTTGGGTAAACGTTCCTTTATGTTTGTGTTTTATGATTACCTCTTCCAATGCTGTCTTGCCGTTTAGTCCAGTTACTTGTGCTTCGGTAATAAGATTAATTTTACCTTCTTCGGCCAATTGTTCTACTTTTTCAACAGAATCTAAGGCTCCACGAAAACCTTTTCTACGATGCACCATCGTTACCTCTGAAGCAACATCTGAAAGGAAAATAGCCCAATCTAAAGCTGAATCACCACCTCCGGCAATCACAATCTTTTTGTCGCGATAAAGTTCAGGTTCTTTGATGATATATTCTACCCCTGCATCTTCAAAATCCGCAATATTACCGATCGGCGGTTTTCGGGGTTCGAAACAGCCTAGTCCGCCAGCGATAGCGATTACAGGTGCTACATGAACCGTACCTTTGTTGGTTGTTAGTCGGAACCGTTGATCGTCGAGTTGCTCGATACTTTCTGCACGTTCACCGAGCGTAAATCCAGGTTTGAAGGGGGCAATTTGCTCCATTAAATTTTTTACCAGGTCGCCTGCTAATATGTCAGGAAATCCAGGAATATCGTAGATAGGTTTTTTGGGGTAGATTTCTGTCAATTGACCTCCTGCTTGCGGCAAAGAATCTACTAAGTGGCACTTAAGTTTGAGTAAGCCTGCTTCAAAGACAGTAAACAAACCGCAAGGGCCGGCCCCAATAATAATTATATCTGTTTCAATCATTTTATTTTATTTTTAATCCCAAAATCCTTCTTTTTCTAAAAGATGTATCCATTGTTCTAGGCGTTCATCGGTCAATTCGGGCTGATTATCTTCATCAATAGCCAAGCCTGCAAAAAAACCTGCATCGAATTCTCCCTTACTTGCCTCGTATTGATATCCGTCCGTTTTCCATTTTCCCAAAAGCTGCCCCCCATTCTCAACCACAACTTCTCCTATGATTCCAATGCCATCAACAAAATATTCAGCATAGCCTTCTTGGTCGCCCAAGCCAAAAATGGCAATTTTTTTGCCAGTGAAATCAATCAGCTTAAATTGCTCAAAAAATTCATCCCAGTCACTTTGTAATTCGCCATCATACCATGTAGACAAGCCCAATATAAGTCGGTCATATTGAGCAAAAAGGGCGACTTGCCCATCAAAAACATTGTAAGAATCTATGTTTTTTGTACCAATAAGGTCAACAAGTACCGTGACAATTTCTTCGGTCATTCCTGTGTCTGAACCCCAAATAAGTCCTGCTTTTTTCATTGAACCATTGCTTTTCTTAGTAACAACGCAAATGTCGTTAAAAATTTTAGAATATTGATAAAATAATCCTGCGGAATTGGATTTGTTCTAAATAACAAGGTTTTTTTTGACTGTGTTGTGTTTAAAGGACTATATGAAAATACAATAAATTACATTTTGAAGAAAGGCCTAAAGGCCCTGGTTAGCCAAAAAAAAAGCAGTGTCCGTTGGAACACTGCTTTTTGGGTATACTATATATATAGTAGTAAGTTTTATTTGTCAGATTTAATTAATTCTTTGATTGTTGAAGACTTGTCGTTGCTAATTCGAACATAATAAACGGCAGATGGCCAATCGTCGGTATCTATTGTAAATGTATTCAATCCTTTCTGAACGGCAACAATTTTGGAACAAATCAACTGTCCTATTGCGTCGTAGACCAAGATGGAGGTACTGTTTTCAGTGGTTGAAGTTATTTCAATAGTAGCCTCTCCTTCTGCAATTGGATTCGGGAATAGATTAACAGTTTCAACACTTCCGTCATTGACCAATGCAGCAACAACAGAATGGGTGTATTTTACGCTTCCATCTACATGTACCACTTTGACACGGTAGTAGTAGTTTATGTTTGCTAGTACGGCATAATCGTCAATAAAATAATTTTGAGGTATTAGGCTATTACCAACTGCTGTATGAGTCGTAATCGGCGAGAAGTTAGCATCATCTGTACTGCGTTCGATTACAAAATGATCAACATCTACTTCTTTGGATGTTGACCAGTCAACCTTGATAAATTTGTTGTTGATGGCATTTGCCTCTAAGTTGATAATTTCGCTTTCGAGTAAAATAACAGAAGACACTAGACCAAATTCGGAAAATCCATTAAAGGGTCCTCTGTCTAATCCAACAGACGTTGGTCCACAGTCATTATGCAATGGGTCTGGCGCAGGATATTCAAAAACATCATCTTTAGAAATCGTCCACACCGTGCCGTTGAAAGGAACACTTGGGTCTTGTGGCCACACTTTTACTTCGTAGTTGCCAGTGCCACTACCCGTGAAATCATCAAATACCCATTCTCCATGCCGATTGCCCCAAAAATCATCCATTTGATATCCGCTACATTCAGTAGCAACAGCTGCGTTGTTGGGAGAACCTGTTTGGAAGTAAGAACGGATTACATTGTAATTTCCGCCAGCATCAAGGTTCAAGTGAATGTACTGAAACCCTCTTTGTGCATTAATTGCGGCAGGTTCAAGACCAACAGGGTATTGGTAAATACCGCCGACTGCATCGTTGATAGCGCGGCGTAATTTACCGACTACATAACCTTGGTCTGTAGCCGACATATTACCGTTCAATGAGGCATTATTCCCAATAAAATTACCAAGACCTGCTGCGTTATTCATCATACCAAACTCTGCGTCATAGGCGGCGCCGTTAGCAGGATAGGTAGGAACATTAAGGCCTACATTTGCTGTTACCAAATTATTAACCACGCTACCTGCATTAAAATTGACAGAATTGCGTACGTCGGCAACAAATTGTGGGTTAGCCCCTGCAGCGGTATTGTCAAGGTAAACTATGCCTTGGGAATTGGCCAATTCTAAATTGTAGAAAGATCCATCATTGACACCTATGTCGGAAGGGTTTCCGGTTCTTACGGCATAACTACCACTAATAAACTGATTTTCGGTTGTGTTGACGTCTGAGTTTTCGAGGAGAGTAGTACCGGTACCGCTCTGTTGAAAGAGGGCATCGGAGTACATGTTGCCCTGTACTTTGATTAGACCATTATTTTGAAGGTCACCAGTAGCTTGGTAGTTGTGAACATCGCCCCAAACGTGGACTTCAGCACCAGCTTGAACATGTACTAGCGCACCGTCGTTGTAAAGCTCAAAGTTATGTTGAGCAAGCATCTGATGATGCGTAATAAGCGCGATACAAAAAACAAATAGTGTAGAAATTTTTAAATTCATATTTCAAAGAGTTTTGGATGAAGGTATGGGTTTAAGGTATTTGACACTAATATACATATTTTTTTTTAGATTTTAATGCAAATTTGAAAAAAAATAACAAATTGAAAAAAAATATAAATGCCAAAAAATCAAGGTTATACAGTAATAATTTGCTGTAGGGGCAATTTTGTGCTGATCTGTAGATAGTAAAGGATATCTTTTGAGCTAAAAAAAAGATTTTAAAATCACAATGAGCGCCGAAAAAGAACAGATATTCGAGTTAGGTTACTGTTAGTTTGCTTTTGTGGATAAGGGGGTGAATACCACATCGAGCTTAGGGAGAGGGGCTTCTGAATTGTCGACGGTATTTTTGATGAGTTTTTCCAAGCTTGATTTGCCCCAATAATTGGCAGCTAGCTGCAAGGGTGCCGAGTTGTTTTTAGGCTTAGGGCCAAATATACTAACATGATGATTTCTGTAATTAAAAAAATTATTTTCTTTTATAGAGAAGTTTCCTTTGTTGAAGTATTGACGCGATAGTTTCAAATTGGAATGGTTATGCCTAAAATTATTATTTTGTAGAATTAAAGTAGAGCGATTAGATGTTTTTTCTAGCTTAAAAGCATAGGCATCAAAACGAATAAATTGATTATTAATAATTCTTATTTTACCACCGCCTTTCATCCATACAACTAATCCTGAGTGTCTGCCTTGGCCGGTAAATTTTTTAAGAATATTGTTTTTGAATGTTGTAGTGCCACCAAGGCGAATAGAGTTGCATCCCGTCATTTTGTTTTTTTCAATGGTAGCTATACTAGTGTTTTTTACATCAATAGCTCTGTTACAATGTTCTATTACGGAGTTACTGAGCCAACATTCTGCTTGCCTTTCTAAAAGAATGGCTGTGTAGCAATGGGTGATTTGACAGGCATGGATTTGTATTTTGCATCCCTTTGATTGTATCAAATGCGTAGGCTGAGTGCCACTGCCTTCAAAGCGGCAATACTCAAAACATACACCTTCTTTGGTAGTAGGATTGTAGTCATTGCAATCTCTTGTAAAGACAAATCCGCCCCAATCAGTTCCATTTAATCCAGCAAATCTGATTTTTTGTGATTGGCGTCCCTTAGCGATTAAATTACCTGCAACCGTCATGAAGGTTTCTTTTGCAAAAAAAATCTGTGTTCCTGGTTCAATTTCAAGGGTGGCCCCTTTGTAAATGCTGAGGTCGATTGTAATGATGTAAGGGCCTTGTTGTTTGTACCACTTGCTGTCTTTTTCGATCGATTGACCAATATAAGTAAGTGCGTAACTAAAAGTAGTCAGGCTGCAAAGCAATAAAGTTAGAAGTTGATTTAAAATCGAATTTGAATGCATGCTAAAGATATTTTGTGGTGCATCAAGCTAGTTGATTTCAAAAAATTTTAGAACCCTAATTTACTTAAATTATTTGTATATAAATAATTAATTTAAGCTTAGTTCAGACTTGTAATCAACGATATTTGTTCTGTGGTACGTAATTGGGCTATGTTTAGTTAAATTACTAATTATTTCGTAGGGTCTGTATTGCTTATCATACAAAAATTAAAAATTTTGTCCATATTTTATGTTTTGGTGATTGCTTTTCAGCCCCTATCCTAATATCTTGTTGTTCCATAAAAAAGGGTAGGCAGCTAGCCATAATATTTTTAAGATAAATACCAATATGTATGCCCCCTCAGGATTGTAAAAAAATCAAGAATTAGTCAATTTGACTTATTTGACGAAAAGCAAGTCTATTTTTGACAATTTACAGATTAAATTATGGTTGCAAGGGCGTGTTTTTATACTTAAATGTTTTATCTTTGCGCTCATAAATTATTGGTAGTGTATTTAGGTGCTCTACACGTATTCGTTCATACAGTTTAACAACAACTTTTAGACATGCAACATCCTGATAGATTTAGTGCTCGTCACATGGGGCCTAGCGAAAAAGAGCTTTCTCAAATGCTTTCTGTAATTGGTGTAGATTCTTTAGACCAATTGATAAACGAGACGATTCCGGAAAAAATACGTATGAAAGAAGACTTGGACCTTCCCAAGGCGCTTTCTGAGTATGATTACCTAAAAATGTTGAAGCAGGTAGCTGCCCAAAACAAAGTTTACAAAAATTACATAGGTCTCGGATACTACAATCCAATTATTCCTCCTGTTATTTTGCGTAATTTATTCCACAATCCAGGATGGTATACTCCTTACACACCTTACCAAGCAGAGATAGCACAAGGTAGGCTCGAGGCGCTACTTAATTTTCAAACGATGATCGCTGATATGACGGCAATGCCCCTAGCCAATGCTTCCTTGCTCGATGAAGCTACAGCAGCAGCAGAAGCAATGTCAATGTTTTTTTCAGCCAAAAATAAACGTGCGAAAGGTGCTCAGATTGCCCGGCAATTTTTAGTGACAAAGGCTGTTTTTCCTCAAACATTAGATGTTCTTAAGGCACGTGCAGCGCCATTAGGTATCGAAATTGTATTGACGGATAATTTTGAAATAACCAACGATACCTTTGGAATATTTTTGCAATACCCCGATGCCAACGGATGTGTCAAAGATCAGAGTGATTTAGTAAGTCATGCGAAAAGTAAAGGTGTTTATACCGTGGTAGCAGCAAGCTTAATGAGCTTAGCTTTGTTAAAGCCTCCGGGAGAGTGGGGAGTAGATGTAGTTGTTGGTAATTCACAACAGTTTGGTGTCCCCTTGGGTTTTGGAGGGCCACATGCTGCTTTTTTTGCCACACACGATAAATTTAAGCGTCAAATGCCAGGGCGGATAATTGGAGTTTCTATCGACGCCAACGGAAATCAGGCATTGAGAATGGCACTCCAAACAAGAGAACAACACATACGCAGAGACAAAGCCACGTCAAATATTTGTACTGCCCAAGCACTTTTAGCTGTTATGGCTTCTATGTATGCTGTGTATCATGGGCCCGATAATATCAAAAAGATTGCCGCTCGCATAAATCATCATGCAGTTGTTCTAGAAAGTGCCCTCAAAGATATGGGGCTCGTTTCTATCAACAAACATTACTTCGATACAATCCAAATTGAAATAGAGGCAGCAGAGGTAAGCAAATTAAAGGTACTTACGGATGCAGCATCGATGAATTTTCACTATCCTAATGCTACGACAGTACAGTTGTCAATGGATGAAACAGTTGATTATGAGGCGCTTGCTGATATCATAAATGTATTTGCCAACTTGAAGCAGCAATCCTTAGTAAGCTCTTTGCAGCTCAAAAACCAGTATGCAGCTGCTGGCACAAATGTCCCCACTTCCTTACAACGAACATCGTCCTATTTAAGCCACCCTGTATTCAATACGCACCACTCCGAATCGCAAATGATGCGTTATTTGAAACAATTAGAAAATAAAGATTTGTCTTTAGTGCATTCGATGATTTCTCTTGGGTCTTGTACCATGAAATTGAATGCTGCAGTAGAAATGATGCCGGTTTCTTGGGAAGAATTCTCTTCGATACATCCATTTGCTCCAGCCGATCAGACGGAGGGTTATGTTCAGATGATAACGGAGCTAGAACAATATTTATGTGAAATTACAGGATTTGATGCCTGCTCGATGATGCCCAATTCGGGAGCCCAAGGGGAGTATTCCGGCTTGCTTACCATTCGTGCTTATCATCAGTCCCGTGGAGATCATCAACGAAATATAGTTTTGATTCCATCTTCTGCGCATGGTACCAATCCAGCCTCTGCCGTTTTAGCTGGGATGAAAGTAGTTGTAACCAAGTGTGATGAAGAAGGTAATTTAGATTATGAGGATTTGGCAGAAAAAGCGGCTTTGCACCAAGATAACTTATCGGCGCTGATGGTTACATACCCATCTACCCACGGTGTTTTTGAAGCTAATATTCAGGAAGTATGTGCGGTTGTACATCAATATGGAGGTAAAGTGTATATGGATGGAGCCAATATGAATGCACAGGTTGGTCTAACCGCTCCTGGTATTATTGGTGCAGATGTTTGCCATCTAAATTTACACAAAACTTTTGCAATACCGCACGGTGGCGGGGGGCCTGGAATGGGGCCAATTTGTGTCAATAGTAGCTTAGCTCCATTTTTGCCCAAGCACAGCTTTAGAACCGTTGGCGGATCGGAAGGAACCGCTGCAATTTCAGCAGCACCTTGGGGTTCGGCAAGTATATTGCTAATATCTTATGGATATATCCGTTTGCTAGGGCAGAAGGGGTGTACATTAGCCACCAAAATTGCGATACTCAATGCTAACTACATAAAAGCTCGTTTGGAAGGTAGTTTTGAAGTGCTCTACAAAGGAGAACAAGGTCGAGCAGCGCACGAATTAATTTTAGAGTTGCGCAACTTCAAATCCTTGGGCGTGAGTGCCGAAGACATTGCAAAGCGTTTGATGGATTATGGCTTCCATGCACCAACTTTATCTTTCCCGGTGGGTGGAACGATCATGATTGAACCAACCGAGTCAGAAGATAAGGCTGAATTAGATCGTTTTTGTGATGCATTGATTCAAATTAGAAAAGAAATTGATGAAATTGCAACTGGAGTTGCTGATGCTGAAAATAACGTTTTGTTACATGCACCGCATACACAAGATATTGTCATTAGTGATTCTTGGGATAGACCATACAGTCGAGAAAAAGCAGTCTATCCGCTGCCTTTTGTTAAGAAAAATAAATTCTGGCCTCAGATAGGTCGTATCAACAATGCCTATGGTGACAAAAACCTAATTTGTTCTTGTCCGGCTATTGAATCTTATGAGACACTAGAGGTGTAAAATAAATTTTAACATATATTTTCAAGTGAAAATCGTTAAAGTGGCAACGCTTTAACGATTTTTAACGTTTAGTTAAATATTGGAATATTTTGTTTCCAATTGGTCAATAGAATCAAGCCAACAAAAAGTGTTAATTGTGGCTTTAGAATACTTATTTTAGAATATTAAGGTTTAGTTTCGTTAAAATTACAACATTATTTTATTTCTTAACCTTTAACTTGTATATTGGAAGTATACATTAACGCTCGGATGCGGTATCTTGAGCTTTCTGCCCAATTTATTTTTTAAAGAATCAAAAATCGTATAGTTTTGAACAGTAAAAAATCTCCTCCAAGAAAATCTCAACGATGTTGGGGTTACCTCCGGTTACTTTTTTTATCATTGGCCTTTTTTACCTTCGGTGCACAAGATGCACAGGCCTCTCACTTTGCAGGCGCTGACATAACTTACACTTGTGTAGGGCCCAATCAATACCTTGTTACCCTTACTCTTTACAGAGACTGTGTCGGTGTTGGTATGCCTACTTCAGTTCCAATTGGCCTTAATTCTGCTAGTTGTGGTTTAAATCCAGCTAGTCAAACCTTAGCGCTCGACACTACCTATGAAGTATCTCAATTATGTGACGATCAAATA
Organism: uncultured Aureispira sp.; assembly: GCA_905480485.1. Classification (GTDB taxonomy): domain Bacteria; phylum Bacteroidota; class Bacteroidia; order Chitinophagales; family Saprospiraceae; genus Aureispira. The sequence continues at coordinate 11,174 of CAJQQM010000139.1, read as the reverse complement.
CAATGTAGTGCTTGTAATATAACAAGCCCCACTGCACAATGTCCTGTGGTATTTCCGGGTATTGAAGTATATGTATATACGGGATTAGTTACGTTTCCGCAGGCATGTACCGATTGGGTAATTAGTTGGTCAAGTTGTTGCCGAAACAGTGCTATTACTACGCTAACCTCCACAGGTTCTATGTATGTAGAAGCAGGTATCAATAGTACTATCTGTAACAGTTCACCCTCCTTCACAACCAACCCCACACCTTATTTTTGTGCGGGGCAATGCTATGATTACAATCACGGTGCATTTGACCCAGATAACGACTCTTTGCTATATGCATTGTCTTGTCCTTTACAAGGGGCTGGTAACTGTATACTCAACGTAGCAGGCTTAGGTCCTGCTCAGCCTTTATTTACCAATCCTCCTAACGGTTTCAACTTTAATCAGCAAACGGGTCAGATGAGTTTCTGTACGCAGCCCGGACTTGCACAATTTGCAGTTGCAGCTGTTACAGTATTTCAAATTGCCAACGGCGATACGATAGGCTATGTTCAGCGTGATATACAAATGATTGTGTTAAATAGTGTGAACTGTACTTCTCCTGTGGGGTCTAACAATCCGACCGTTTTTCAGGGTGGGTCTTTTGATACAACATCAAATACTTTTATTGTTTGTGCTGGTGAAACACTCATTTTTGATCTAGTTTTAAGTGATCCTGACGGGGATACCATTCAGGTTGATCCTTCTAATACCAACCTTGATGCAGTATTTGGTTCAGGGTTTTGGACCATAATTATCAACGACGCTCCTCCATTTAGTCATGATAGTTTACAAATGTTTGTGCAGGTTATTGCTAATCCTGCTAACATAGGTGTTAACAACTTTACTATAGGTGTAACCGACAATGCATGCCCTGTTCCGGGGGATCAAATTCTAGGTTTTAATCTAATCATTCCAGGGGTTGAAGTAACAGCCTCAGATACAACAATATGTCCAGGTATTGCTCAGCAGATACAGCTTACCGCCAATAGTTTCTCTTCGATAGGGGGGCTCACTGCCGGTACCTTCGGGTGGATCCAAACATCGGGAGTACCCATAACTTTTTCCGATGATACAATACCAAACCCATTAGTAAGTGTTCCTTCAAGCACCGTAGATGGCGACTCTATTGTATTGACGGTCACCTTTACAACGCAACCAGACCCAATATCAGGCTCGCAATGTGTTACCACTGATGATGTCGTAATATATTTATCAGCTTTACCGCTCGATTTAAACGTTTTTGCAACGGATATCACTTTGTGTCCTAATTCAATTAACGATACCATTGGTTTATCAACGGCAATATCCGGACCTGGCATTGATTTGATTAATGGTAACTACAATTGGGGAGCAAATCCTAGTAGTTATTTGTCAGGGCTTACTTCTGCCGCGATTAATAATCCTGATGCAGTTATTGCTGGATCACACAACGATTCAGTAGTATACACTGTTACCTACACTTATGGATTATGTGTCGGAACGGATTCTATAAAATTAAAATGGACTCCAGGAATACCGCAATTGTCTGTGCTCAATGATACGATTTGTCCAGGAGATACTACTACGCTGTTCTGTAACTTATCTGACACGATTTCTTTCTCAGATCCAACGGCTTGTAGTACTTACACAGTTGCACCTATCCCTCATGCACCTATCGCTGGTTCAGGAACGAATGTTTCTTTGTCGGATGATGCAGTAACAGGAAACCTTCCGATTGGATTTGATTTCGAGTTTTTCTGCGATACTTACACACAATTTAAGATCAGTTCGAATGGATTCATTTTCTTCGATTTAACGTCCAATGCCAATGGTTGTTGTTCTGGGCAAACCTTGCCAAATGGTACCGCTCCCAATAATTTAGTAGCCTTAGCTTGGGCAGACTTAAATCCCGGTTCAGGTGGTAATATTAATTATTTTACGACTGGTGTCGCTCCTAATAGGATTTTGGTCGTTAATTTTATCAATGTACCTCGATTTGGTGGTATTAATAATGTAACTGGTCAGATTCTACTATACGAAGGAACGAACTATATAGATGTTATCAGTAATTCGATTACTGCTTCAGGTTCTTTAACAACTCAAGGTATCGAAAATAGCAATGGTACTTCTGCGGTTGTAGTGCCGGGAAGAAACGGTTCGGGTAACTGGTCAGCTACAAATGATGCTTTCCGTTTTGCTCCGGGTATATCGTTCCTTTTTGGACCATTAACCTACAACTGGTCTCCAGGTTTTGCAGTTTCAAGTCCTAACACAAGTTCTACAGATGTATTTCCTCAAGGAACAACTAATTTTATAGTCCAAATTAATGAAGATGGTTGTATTCAAACCGATTCAATAGAGGTGGTTGTAAATAGCCTTATTTCTCCTCCTACACTTTCTTGTGGAACACCTTTTAATCAGGCAACATCTGTCTTATTCGAGTGGGGAATGTCTCCCGGTGCTGGAGGCTGGGAATACAGTCTTGATTCAGGTATTACTTGGATACCGCGTCCTTATGCCGATAGTTCTTTATTGGTAACGGGTTTAACCAATGGCGATTGCGCCAACATACTTGTGCGCGCCACAGGAGGTGCAGGACCATGTCCTACAAATGCAGCTACTTACCTAGAGTGTTGTACAACGCCTTGTCCGATGCCGAATACGAGTACAACAACTGATTTAACTTGTAATGGAAGCAACGACGGTACACTTAGTATTGATATCTCTCCTGGTGTATTAGGCTATCATCCTAATTATATTGGTACATTATACGACACCTCAGGGACTATAGTAGGTTCTACTGCTTCTGGAGCAGATTCTGTTCTTTTCACAGGGCTATCTGCTGGGGCTTATTACTCCTATCTGATTGATACATTTGGTTGTTTTAGTTACTCTGACACAGTTTATATCACTGAACCAGATTCACTGATTGTTTCTTTAGATTCTATGCAGCTAACTACTTGTTATTCAGATAGTGATGGTGCGTTGTTTGTAAGTGCTGTTGGTGGGTCTCCTGCCTACAGCTGGAATTGGGATGTAAATACAGGTAGTCAGACTTCATCAGTTGCCCAAGGCTTAGCTGTTGGAACTTACTCTGTAACAGTATCCGATTCAAGAGGATGTATTGATACTGCTGATTTTGATGTGACGGCACCATTTTCTGGTCCACCGTCTTTGACACTATCTTCGCTTAATAGTACCTCTTGTACGGGCAATGGTTCGGCTACGGTGTTTACAACCGTCAACATGGTTGGCGATGGAAATAACTTTACTTTCTTATGGTCAAATGGAGTTAACACAGCAAATGCTGACAACTTAGTACCTGGAAGCTATACGGTAACTGTTACGGACGAAAATGGCTGTCAGGCTTCTTCTTCTGCAACAATCACTGGTTCTGCCTCATTATCTGTTACTACTTCTACAATCAGCCCGGGCTGTGGTTCGAGTGATGGTCAAGTTACAGCAGTTGCAACAGGTGATTCCTTAGGCTATTCATATCAATGGGATGCTTTTGCTAATGCTCAAACTACAGCCTTAGCTACCGGGTTGCCTGTAGGTAATTACTTTGTAGTAGTCACCGGTTTGTCTAATGGTTGTGTGGATACCGCCTTTGTTTCCCTGTCGAATGATACCTTGATTTCTATTTTAGGGTTCAATAATACTGATCCATCTTGTGGTATTAATGACGGATCTTTAAATGTTGTTACAACAGGGGCTACTGGGCCTATCTTATACAGTTGGACAGGTGGTACGATAGCAGGTGCTTCTACGACTAATCCTGTATTAGGAGTTGGTGCAGGAACTTACAACGTAACAGTGACCGATTCGTTAACCAATTGCAAAACTTCGGGTACTACTGTTCTAACAGTTCCTGATGTTCCTCTAGTTTCGTTTACATCGGTCAACAATCCAACCTGTAATCTTTCAAACGGAAGTATCACTGTATCAGGAACTCCTGGGCCATTTACTTACTTATGGTCTGATGGCCAAACGACGGCAACTGCTATGGGGCTTGCTCCGAATGTTGCATATGGCTGTACGGTTAGCTATCAAGGTTGTACGGTATCGGTACCCTCTGTTACGCTAAACAACGATGTATTACAGATTGCAATAACCGACAAAGATGATATTATTTGTAATGGAGATTTATCTTCTTATGCTAATGTTAGTATTCTTTCAGGAGATTCTGCTACCACTAGTTTTGCATGGTCAAACGGAGCAACTACTCAGAACATAAATAATATGCCTGCTGGAACCTATACAGTTACAGCAACTTCAGGTTCTTGTTCGGTGACACAGTCAATTACAGTTGTTGATATTATACTTACAATTAATCCTTGGATTGTTACAGCAGGTCAAACGAATGCTACTTTGCAGTTGAATGACATGGCGGATATTGATGCAGTTCTTAACACCAATCATTCCAACCCAGTATATGGCTGGAGCCTGGATAGCGTAGATGTTGTTTCTATTACAGATTCAACGATGGCTGCTACAATGGTAACAGGATTAGCAAGCGGCGATGCATGGTTGTATTTTACCGCAACTGCAGGTCCTTGTTCTGTTATCGATTCAGTAATTGTTACGGTAGAAGCTTACTTGGGTATGCCTACGGCCTTTAGTCCAAACGGCGATGGAATCAACGATTTTTTCCAGCCTGCCGGTCTTACAGGTGGTTCAAACAAGGTAACCAAGTTTGAAATCTACAATCGTTGGGGGCAGCTGTTATACAACGATAATGTTGCTTTTTCATGGGACGGTACGTTTAATGGAGTAGCACAACCCGTAGATGTATATATTTATGTCTTCGAATATACTCCCGATAATGGAGCCCCTGTCGAAATCAGAGGCGAGTTTACCTTAATACGTTAAACGTTGTTATCGTAATAAAAAAAAGAAGGTCTTCACAAAAAGATCTTCTTTTTTTTGTTTAGGCCTGTATAAATCGGAAAGTAAGGTTGATTCGACCTGTACGGACTCGCTTGGATTTAGCTATCTGATGTTGCCAGTTTTCTTGGGTAGGCCCCAACATATGTAACAAGCTACCATTTTTAAGTAAAATTTTAGTCTTATCTTGGTGTTTGTTCCGAAGTCTGAAGTGAATCAAACGTTCTGCACCAATACTTACAGAAGCTATAGAGGGATATTTGCCAAGTTCTTTTTCATCATCGCTGTGCCAACCCATGCTATCATTCCCATCTCTGTAATAATTAATTAATACACAATTGTAAAGATTCTTGGTTTGTTGTTCGCAGGCTTGCTTTATTTGAAGAATCTCCGGCGACCATTTATTCGCCTTCAATCGAGTTTTGGAGTAAGTGTAGTGAATATTTGGGTCTCCCTCAAAAGCTATAAGACGAGGTTGTAGGTAGGTTTTACCAAAAATTGTGATAGGGAACTGTAACCAATCAATTGTATCTTTAAGAGTATTGAAAAGTTTATTTGCTGCAGCATCTTTGATGAACTTATCGTAATAGTCTACCGCACCTAATTGAGAAATCACCTTTTTGGGGTACATTAATTTCTTATCCATGCTTTTGAAATATTTATTTGTTTGTTAAGCTAGGGTTTTATGTGTTAAATGCTTAAAGTTGGTCTGTAAATTGGAGTAGTTTATAGGGAAAAACTAAGCGGCAAGAGTTACTTTTTTCCAGTTTTTAATCCTAATATTACTCATTCATTAATAATAAACAAGAATTTTCATGTCAAGGTTTGGAATTGGAATTAAAAAAACGGTACAACTATTAATTGGGCTTTTGATGGCAGTAGTTATATTATTGCTTACAGTTCCTTATTTTTTTAAGGATGATATCCTCCAACAAATTAAAGGATATGCTAATGAACAATTAGAATCTGAACTAGATTTTGAAAACTCTAAAGTAGAATTGTCCCTGATTTGGACATTCCCTGATTTTAGATTTAGTATGCAGTCGATTACACTTAGGGGTAAAGGGGGATTTGAAGGCAAAAAATTAGCAGATATTGGACGTTTTGAGTGTACAATTAATATGATAGATGTGTATCAAAAAGTGTACAAAATAAATAGTATTTCTATCTCTGATGCTGACTTTTGGCTTAAAGTATTGCGAAATGGTCAGACAAATTATGCTATTTTAAAAGAAGAGAATAATTCAGAATTGGATGTTGATAAAACTGATAAAGATTTTCCAAAAGTACTAAATGACAATTTTAGTTTAAAAGTTGACAACTGGACATTAGATAATATAAATGTGGTTTACGATGATTTATCGGCTGCTACAGCCTTAGAAATAACAAATCTATGCCATCAAGGTAGGGGCGATTTCTCTTTATCTGTCTTTGATGTATTTACGAATACCCAAGTAGAAGCCCTTACATTGAGATACCATGGAGTAGATTATTTTAGCAAGACTCGGGTAAATATACAGTTTAATGCTTTGGTTGACCATCAACAACAGCGCTGTACCATCAAAGATAATATTTTCAGGTTGAATGAACTTGAACTACAAGCAAGTGGTACTGTTGATTATAAAAAGAACAATATTTTAGATCTTCAGTTTTCAACACCAAAGACTGACTTTGCATCCTTTTTGTCTATGATACCTTCGGCGTATACTAGCAATTTTAAATCGGTCAACACCAAAGGTAGTTTTAGCATTAAGGCTGCAGTTAAGGGCCTATTCAACGATTCAACATTTCCTGCATTTAAGGTTGATTTAACGGTAGACGATGCTTATTTTAAATACCCTGATTTAGATTTGCCGGTACAAGATATTCAAGCAAAGCTTCTCATCAATTCGCCTAGCAGCGATTTAGATAAACTGTTAATAGACGTAAAGAAACTACACTTTAAGATTGGAAGTCATCCTTTTGATGGACAACTAAAATTACAACAATTATTATCCGACCCCTCGATTGAGGCTAAGGTACAGACTCATCTTGACCTTGGGGCATTGTCGCAAGCTTTTCCTATGGCGTCCGTTCAAGATTTGTCGGGACGGCTAGAAGCAAGCCTAAGGACCAAAACAAAGATGTCCTTTGTCAACAATAAAGAATACGATAAAATAGAGATGCAAGGAGCTTTATTGATAAAGAATATGCAACTAAAAGCCCAAAAGCTAGCTATGATCAATTTGTCAACCTTGAACATAGATTTTAGTCCTAATGCAGCTAAACTTAATCTTTTGGATCTAAGAATAGGGCAATCTGATATCAAGGTACGCGGAATTCTAGACAATGTTCTAGGTTATTTTTCCAAAAGTAAAATCATGCGTGGGCAATTATCAATAGAATCTAAACAATTGGATTTAAACGAACTGTATACAAATGATTTGTCATCGGATAAGCAGCTTCAAACTGATTTAGATCTCGAACTTGCCACTTCTGTTCGGGATACTACTCAAGAAGAAAATTATGCGCTTTTTGATCGATTTAACATAGATCTGAAAGGAGATTTCAAAGCAGTTCGCTATCAAGATTATCATTTGCAAGACATCTATACGGTCGGATCTTTTTCGCCGAATTATGCTGTATTAGAAATATTAAAAATACGTTCTGGAGACATGTCAATTCAAGCAAAAGGGCAGCTAGAACATATGTCACAATATTTTTGGGAGGAGGCTACACTACATGGAACATTGACCTTGCATGCTGATTACCTTAACTTTAATCAGCTAATGCAAGCTCAAGATTCTATCAGTTCATCTGCCACTTCTAAGCTGCCTGATGCTCAACAAGTGTCGGCAGATTTAGCCCCTTTACAATTGCCAGATAATATCGATTTTGCCGTATTAACGACGGTCAAAAAATGTATTTATGATCGTTACCAATTTGAAAATGTTCAAGCCGAGTTGCACCTGCATCATCGTCAACTTGATCTAAATGCATTAAGGGCGGAAGCCTTTGGCGGGACTATCTCGATGAATGGTTCTTATAATAGTCAGCAGCAAGACCAAGCGAGCTTTGATTTAGCCTACGATGTAATGAATTTAGACATACAATTGGTTGCACAAAAATTGGGGCTTACAAAAAAATTACTGCCAATACTCAATTCTGTTTATGGTAAATTTAATGCTGATATGGAAATTCAAGGACGTTTAAAGGAAGATTCCAAGCTTGACTATAGGACACTTTTTGCAAAAGGAATGCTCAAAACTTTTCAGACTTCCGTTAAAAATAATAAAAGTTTGCTTCGCCTGGCAAGGCTCCTACAAATAGAAACGCTAAAAGAGATTGACCTTGGAAATACTACTAATTTTATCAAATTTGAAGAAGGTCGCTTAAAAATAGAACCTGCTAGTTATCAGTTGCTTGGAATGGATGTAATTGCAGGAGGGTCGCACGGGCTCGATAAATCGATGGATTACGATCTTAAAATGCGCATACCTAGAAGTCTTTTCTCTAAAAATCCGGCAGGAAAAATCGTTGGAAATGCTTTGGGGCTTGGTTTAAAGGCGTTGGCTGGTCAAGCAGAAAAGATAGGACTAGATTTAGAAGTATCCGAGTTTTTGAATCTTGCAGTAGAAATAAAGGGTACTGTAAATGAGCCCAAATTTAAACTTAAACTCTTGGGAGGGGAAACCAAGTCAGGGACAAGTATCGGAGATGAAGCTGCCAATTTATTAAAAGAAGAAGCTGAACGATTAAAAGCAGCAGCTGAAGCCAAAGCGAAGGCTGAACTTGAAAGAATTAGGGCTGCAGCTGCAGCTAAGTTGAGGGCTGAACAAGAACGCCTAAAAAAAGAGGCGGCAGAAAAAGCCCGTAAATTGGCGGAAGCTGCAGCCAAAAATTTAGCTGGTCTTATTGATAGTTCCAACTTGATTGATCCAACAAAAGTAGTAGACCCTTCCAAAATTGTTGATCCCGACAAAATTGGAAATCTTTTTAAAAATAAGGATAAAGACATAAAAAACCCCTTCGGGGAATTCAAAAACCCTTTCGGCCCTAAATAATGCCTTAGTCAGGCTTTGGTATTCAATAAAATGACCTACTAAAAAGGAGGGCTGAGTTCTTGTTCCCTAGCCTATGTCCTTTTGGATGCTTGTTGTTTTAATTAAATCACTTTGTAAGGTAAATACAGTATAGGGACATTATTTATTGCTTAAATGGTATATATGCGTATATTTGTCGAGTAGTCTGAAAGTATTAGTACTAAGCTTTTCAGTTTTTCAATCATAATTATACCGAGGGTAATAATCTAGCATGAATATCGAGTCTTTAATCAAGGAAAATGTCTGTACTGCAATCGAAAAATTGTACGACAAAAAAATTCAACCACAACAAATTCAAATTAAGCAAATTCCCAAACACCTAGAAGGAGACTATTCGGTTATTACCTTTCCTTTTGCCAAATTATTGAGCCAAAAGCCCAATGAGATAGCCGCTGCTTTAGCACCACAGCTTTTGGAACAAACAACTTTCTTGGCTAATGCTACTGCTGTTGGGCCGGGATTTTGCAATCTAAGCATTGGGGATGCATATTGGACTTCATTTGTAAAAGAAGTAATTCAGTCCGAAGCATATGGTTTTCATACTCCGAATAATGAAACAGTATTGGTAGAATATTCTTCTCCAAACACCAACAAACCCTTGCATTTGGGGCATATTCGTAATAATTTGTTGGGATATGCAACTGCAGAAATTTTAAAAGCTGCTGGATTTACGGTCAAAAAAGTACAAATCATTAACGATAGAGGCGTGCATATTTGCAAATCGATGTTGGCTTGGCAACGATGGGGAGATGGAGAAACCCCCGAATCTTCTGGACTAAAAGGAGACCACTTGGTCGGAAAGTATTATGTAGCTTTTGAAAAACACTTTCAGGAAGAATACGCAGCTTGGCAACAACAACCAGCGGCCAAGTCACTGGCAATTCAATGGTTATCCGATGAAGTTGTTATCAATCGCCTCAAAAAGAATTTGGAGAAAAAAGGAAAGGCCTCGAGCGAGGACGCTTTGGTGGTTTATTTTTTTAAGGAAGTATACAAAAATAAATACTTCAATGAGTATAGTGTTTTGGGGGGAGAAGCCAAAAAAATGCTTCAGCAATGGGAAGAAGGAGATACCGCTGTTTTGGACCTGTGGAATACTATGAATCAATGGGTCTACGATGGCTTCGAAACATCCTATAAAGATTTAGGGGTCGATTTCGATCAATTGTATTATGAATCAAAGACCTATTTGCGTGGAAAGCAGTTAGTTGTTGACAACCTGGAACAACAAGAAAGGGTCTTTTTTACCAAAGAAGATGGATCGGTATGGATTGATTTATCAGATGCTAAATTAGATGAAAAAGTAGTATTGCGCAAAGATGGTACTTCAATGTATATCACCCAAGATATAGGAACGGCTACCTTACGTTATGAAGATTATAAAATGGATCGGATGGTGTATGTGGTTGCAAATGAACAAGACTACCACTTTAAGGTGTTGTTTGAAACTTTGGATAGACTTGGCTATGAATTCGCCAAAAAATGCCATCATTTATCCTATGGTATGGTTAATTTGACAACCGGTAAGATGAAATCGAGAGAAGGTACAGTTGTTGATGCGGACCATTTATTAGCAGATATTATTGCCGACGTTCAACAGGAGTCTGAACAGCGACAAAAGCTAAATGACTTGACAGTTGACCAAAAAAAATCAGTTTGGAAACAAATAGCGCTGGGGGCACTTAAGTTTTATATACTTAAAGTGGAACCTAAAAAGACCATGATTTTTGATCCTCAGCAATCAATTGAGTTGCAAGGTCAAACAGGTCCTTACATTCAAAATGCTTTTGTTCGAACGCAATCTGTTCAGCGGATGGTACTAGAAAAAGCGTTAAAGTTGAGTACATTCAGCAGCTATGCATTAACAGAAGTAGAAAAAGATATTTTGGTATTAATTCACGAGTTGCCGGCTGTTGTGCTGAAGGCAGCTAAAGCGTATAACCCAAGTGATGTCGCTCATTACCTATACGATTTAGCCAAAGAATATCATAAGTTTTGGGGTTCCACAACCATTATTGATATAGAGAATACTGCTGCAACGTCGTTTAGAATTGCTTTATCAAAGGCCGTTGCTGTAGCCCTACAAAATGCTGCTAAGATGCTTGGTATTTCTATGCCTGAAAGAATGTAGTACTATAACATTTAATGGAACTAAGAAAGCTTGTTGAATATTTTTCAGCAAGCTTTTTTTGTTGG
>CAJQQM010000138.1 GCA_905480485.1 uncultured Aureispira sp. | reverse complement strand
ATTTTTAGTTGATTGAATAGAGAAAGTGCAAACATAAAAAAAAAAAACATATGTTATAATCCGAAAGAAAGTTTGTGGTATAGAGTTTAAGCTAAGCCAGCCCTTGAGTATAATTATTGAAAAACAAGAATAGACTCTTTAAATTTCCTCCCAAATATTTGGGACTACAATGCAAAATATTGATATTGTTTAAGTGTTTATTATTGATAAGAAAAAACTCCTCTATTCCATGAAGAAAAAACACAAAATAGCAATCGTAGGTGCCGGTGGAATCGGTCAGGCTGTTGCTTTGATATTAGCCGAATTAAGTGAGGAAAGCCCTGTTATCTACCTGGGTGACGCCTACGAAACAAGTGCCCAAGAGGCCGTAAAATGGGTTAAAGAAGGGCTTACAAAGGAGGCTACCGTCGAGGCATTTAACATGCCTTTTGAGGGTATAAACGATGCCATGCAAACTGTTTTTGAAGACTGTGCTGTTGTGTTGGATTGCCTGCCCGGCAGTCAGGCCCCACGCATTGCAGGCTTTGCCAAACAATATGGGATGCATTATGCCAACCTCACCGAATATGTACAAGAAACCAACGATATTATCGAACTAGCCAAAGATGCCGAAACAGGCTTTATTTTGCAAACCGGCCTTGCACCAGGGTTTATTAATGTTGTGGCGAATGGTCTTTATCAAGATTTTGTTAAGGATACAGGCAACGAACAAATTGAGTATTTGGGTATGAAAGTAGGTGCTTTAAGCAAAAATGCTTCTGCCCCACATTTTTATGGATTTACCTGGTCGCCAATTGGTGTGGCGACAGAATACATCAAAGAGGCTGTAGTGGTGCGAGACTATCAGACGATAGACCACCCTTCGCTTGCCGAACGAGAAACGATTATTATTGATGGCAAAACCTATGAAGCTGATTTGACTTCGGGTGGGGCCGCCGATATGCCGCAGGCACTGCAGGGTAAGGTCAAAAATTTAGACTATAAAACCCTACGCTATCCGGGGCATTATGCTTGGGTCGGCAGCGTTATTGATGCGATAGAGGATGTCGATCAAAAAATACAACAGCTTCAAGACAAAATGTTGTCGGAGATACCTCGATTGGAAGAAGATGTGGTGGTCATGCACGCTAATGTAGTGGGTTACGACCAAAACGAGAATCTTATAACACGCGAAAAAGTATTTCATATTTATCCGATGCAGGTTGGAAATCACACCCTTAGGGCGATTCAATCAACGACTGCAGCGCCCTTGGCAGAATCTTGTCGAATGTTGTTAGAAGGCGATCTGAAAGGGGTTGTGTTTCAGAGTCAGATAAATAGCAAGAATTTTGCTAAGGGCCCTTTTGTGTCTGCAGTATATGGATAATAATCGCTTGATATATCTGCACTAAAAGGTATTCGAACAGCCAATAATTTACATTTCTAATTTTATAATTTGTAACCAAAAAGCGCTTCCTTCAACTTCAAAAACGCTTTTTTGAGCATCCTCCTCTTAAAGCCTTGACAAACAGAATTATCTTTTTGAGCATGAAGGGACAGCTGCATACATAAAGTAAGCATTATGAATAAATAAAAACCTTGCATAGACAGTGATTGAACTTGGCGAAACATTCTAAAAAAAATACAAAACATGTGCTTTTAATACAAGTTGGCGAAAGCTCAAATTAGATAAAAGCCTACAAAAAAGAGCATCGATTTTTAAAAATCCAATCTTCCAATCGTGGATTAATTAATGCACGAATAAGGGACTCAAGATGGTAAATTGTAGCCAAAAAAGCAGCTCTATTCATTTGTTTTTTTACTATCAATACTTCCATAAAAGTAATAAAACAAAAATCACGATTATTAGCACCAAAAAGTAATTAGACAGCTGTTCTATCCTAGTCTGTTTTAATTTTGTTGGTCTTGTTTTTTGTTGTTTCAGTTGTTGCAGTTCTTGTGCAGTAAATTGTATACCCTGATCGGCTAATAATTGCCGGGCAATACGCGGGTCTTCGCTGTTCCATTGTTCGGGAAATAGAAGAATATCGATAAGCCCTGCCTTATCTAAAGAAGTTTTAAGGAATAATGTTCTAATCTCTAATTTTTGGTCGTTTGCCGGAATCAGAAGCTTCAGCAAATCATCGACCGCTAATTTTTTGTTTTGCGGTACTTGAATAATATACCGTGCATCGCTCAACTTAAGAGAAACATCCTGAAATTCTACGTCTTTGGCATATTCTACCTTGCGAACCCTAAAATTGATATTTTTTTGTTTTAAGCTGTCAAGTATGCCGTCTAATTGATGGGCTTCTACCAAAAGATGGTCTTGAAGTTGCCTAGATTGATTAAAATCTGATAATTTATTCATAAAAAAAGGGCTTTTTTATTTTGTATAATAGCTTTTATCTGTCCTTCTTTTCGCTGTCTAACAAATCGACCCTATTGGGCCAATCTATACCCCCAATTTGACGGGCAATTAATCCATCAGTCGAATTCAGCTGAAATTCTAAAAATAGAACCCAAAATAATTACATCACAAAAAAGGTAAGATTATATCCCTTCATTGTATCTACTTTGATAGCTTTTATTTTGAACAGTGCTTTTAGCGGATACTATTTGCAGTAGCTTTATGCCAAAATTACAATTAGATGATTTATATGTTAAATAATCAAGGACTGACCATCGCTTGTTGATCTTGGCATTATTTTTTGTTTAGTAAGTATATCTAACAACTGCTAAACGAAAATTTATGAGAATAGTTACTGATTTAATAGCGCCTATAGTCTTTGTTGCTGCTTTGTTTTTGTTTTTTGTTTTTTTGGTCACCGCGGTTCTCAACGATTGGCGTAAAATAGAAGCTGCAGAATACAAAGAAAGCGTAGCGCAGCT
>CAJQQM010000137.1 GCA_905480485.1 uncultured Aureispira sp. | reverse complement strand
CAACTTATAAGCCAAGCCCTTGCACAAAAAATACAATCCTACGAGGGTAGGTTCTATTTAAGTAGCGTGCCTATTCCCTCCGACCAAGCAATTGATTTGCTAACACAATATGCTGCCAAAGTACTTCATTATTGTTTGGGGCAGTACAAGGGCGAGAAGGCCTTGGCTAAGCAAATTGAATTGGTGAACGGGCTTATTCAGTATCTTGACAACGAATTTGAAAAAGAAGAATTGTCGGCAGATTTGTTGCAGCAGGAAGGCTTACTGCTTAAGGCGATTTTGAGCAGATTGGGAAAATCGGACCCTCAACTAAAAGAATTTATCAAGACCAACTATTCCCTGACTGGCTATTCCTTTTCTAATTTGTTTACTGGAGCGAACTCTGATATATCACTTGACTCAGAGCTGAGAAAGGAAATAGTTACGGCTGATACCATTTATTGGATCGTTTCCTTTATACGTTGGACCGGCGTTCGGATTTTCGAAAAAGAACTTCGAGCATTTACAAAGCGCCAAAATACAGAATTCAGAATTATATGTACCACCTACATGGGGGCAAGCGAGGCAAAAGCGATTGAGTATTTGGCTAGCCTGCCCAATACAAAGGTCAAAATATCTTACGATACACATCACGAACGACTACATGCCAAGTCTTATATTTTTAAGCGCAATTCGGGCTATCATACCGCCTATATTGGTTCGTCTAACCTCTCCTATGCCGCCCTGACCAAAGGATTGGAATGGAATATGAAAGTAAATGCCCAAGAAAACCCTCATATCGTCCAAAAGGCAACCTCTACCTTTAATACTTATTGGGAAAATAAAAACTTTGAGCTTTATGAAGCGGGTCATTCGGAAAAACTTCGCAAAGCGCTGTTGGTAGCAAAGGGTGGCAAAAAACAAATGGACCAGGTTTTTATCTTGCCGGGCTTTGAAATAACGCCCTATCCCTATCAGCAAGAAATTCTGGAAAAACTACTGCTCGAAAGAGAGGCTTTGGGTAATTACAAAAACTTGGTAGTGGCCGCTACCGGTACTGGCAAAACAGTCATTGCGGCTTTCGATTTCAAACAATTCCAAGTCGACAATAAAAATGCAAAAATACTCTTCGTCGCCCACCGAGAAGAAATACTAATACAGGCCCTCTCCAAATTTAAGGGCGTGCTACGAGATGCCAACTTTGGTGCCCTGTGGGTTGGCAAAAACAAACCGAAAGATAATTACGACGAACTGTTCATTTCCGTTCAAACCCTTTACAATCAAAGAAAATTCTTTGAAGAACGCTTTAAGGCCGACTATTACGACTACATCGTTGTCGACGAAGCCCACCACGGGGCTGCGAATAGCTATCAATTCATTTTTGATTTTTTCAAACCCAAAATTTTGCTGGGACTGACCGCTACCCCCGAAAGAATGGATGGCAAAAGTCTACTTCCCTACTTTAACGACAAGATTGCCGCAAGCATACGCTTGCCCGATGCCCTAAAATCGGGCCTCCTCTCCCCCTTTCAGTACTTCTGCGTTACCGACCACGATTCAGTCGACTTAACTTCGGTACCATGGAAGGGCAAATACGATGCGAAGGAATTGGATAATTTATATACAGGAAATCATCATCGAGTCAGTCTAATCGCCGACCGATTGGAACATTATTGTACCGACCTCAACAAGGTGAAGGCAGTAGGCTTTTGTAATTCGGTAGACCATGCAAGATTTATGTCCGATGCGTTTAATAAAAGGGGCCTAAAATCTACCTATCTGGTAAGCGGAAAAGGCATTACTACCACCGACCGGCAGCAAATCAAAAAAGAATTATCTGCCGGCAAAGTCAATTATGTTTTTGTCAGAGATATTTATAATGAAGGCGTCGATATTCCAAGCATCAACACGGTACTCTTTCTTCGGCCGACAGAAAGTCTGACCATCTTTCTGCAGCAATTGGGCCGGGGGCTACGCTTAGACGAAGGCAAAGAATGTTTGACGGTCTTGGATTTTGTAGGACAGGCACATCAAAATTATCATTTCACTGAACGTAAATTCCGAGCGGTGTTGGGCAGAAATACCGCTACCCTCCAAAAAGAAATCGATGAAGGCTTTCCGCATGTACCCTTTGGGTCTTCAATTACAATGGAAGAAAAAGCCCGAGAATTTATCCTGCAAAACATCAATGAGGCGGTCTATAATGCTCGAAGAATTCAATCACTGCTAAAGGACATGATAGCACAAGGTAGTAAGCCCTCCCTATTTGACTTTTTGACAAGGCATGATTTGGATATTCGGGAACTGTATAAGGGTAATAATTCATGGATTCAACATCTTCAAAAAATCAATCAGGCAGCCCTTTCAGAAGATAAAAAATACACGCAGCTAACCAAAAGTAGCAAACGGCTGTTGCACATCAATTCTAAAAAATACCTGAATTGGATTCAATCATTTATGCACTACAAAACAAACGCCGAAGCCACCGGATTTGCCCTGATGTTTTATTACGACTTGTGGCAAAAACCCCTCGCCGACTACAAGTTCAAATCAATCCAAGAAGCGCTAAACTATGTCCGCAACACAAGCATTTTTAGAAAAGAAATTTTGGATATTGTACAATGGATGACATTAAATATCAACCAAAAAACCGCAGAAATAAAATTGGATTATGAGATACCCCTAGAATTGCATGCAAAATATTCCCGCGATCAAATTTTGGCAGCCTTTGGCAAACACACCGTCGACAAAAAGTATAGTTCAAGAGAAGGGGTTTTAAAAATAAAAGAAAAAAATACAGAACTACTCTTCGTTACGCTCGACAAATCGGAGGGGGCCTTCTCGCCCACCACTAACTACGAAGATTATGCAATCAGCGAAAAGATTTTTCACTGGCAGAGTCAAAATTCTGCCAAACCAGAAAGCGGTGCAGGACTTTCTTACATCAACCACAAAAGTGAGGAAAAACAAATATTACTTTTCGTTCGCGAAAAAACAAAAGACCGTTACAAAATGACCATGCCCTTCCACTTTTTGGGTCCGGTAAACTATATCCGTCATAGCGGGGCCAAACCAATGAGTATTCAATGGGAAATGCAACACAATTTGCCGGCATTCCTGTGGGAACAAGCAGCAAAATTGGCACACGGATAAACAAACTTCCTGTTCATTGCCTTCATAACTGCCCCTTCAAACAAAAAAAATAATAGTTAACGAAACAGTAGGTATAAGGAAGTATGACATCGTTCATTCATCTAAAAAGAAGTTTAATAATTTTATTCGACCTGCGGTAAGAACGCTATGCTTGGTACAAAAGATTAAAGGTATTTCAATTTGGATTTTAAATCCAAAAAGAAACTTGTAAAGTAGACGCTCTAAAATTGGTGGTGTGAAATTTGCTTAGCATTAAAATGACAGACTTTGTTTCACTAATCTTTTAAAGATTTGTGAAGATTCGCAATTTTTTTCGATATTATGTG
>CAJQQM010000136.1 GCA_905480485.1 uncultured Aureispira sp. | reverse complement strand
GCCAATACATCGGTAACGATAAGTGAACCAAGCGGTATTAGTGCTACGATCAGCAGCAGCAGCGATGCAAGTTGCAACGGCGTAGCGGACGGCACGGCAACAGCACAAGGCAGCGGCGGTACACCGGGCTACAACTATCTGTGGAGCAATGGACAAACAAATACGACGGCAACGGGCTTGATAGCGGGCGCCTACACGGTCACAATCACAGACACGAATGGCTGTACGGCTACGTCAGCAACCAATATCTTTGAACCATTACCGGTTGATATTACACAGATACTAACTACGGATGTAGCCTGTGCGGGGGATGCTACGGGCACGGCAAGTGTGTCGGTCAACGGCGGTACTGCCCCGTATAGCTTTATCTGGAGTGGCGCAGCGGGACAAACGGGCTTTGTGGCTACGGGTCTAAGCGCAGGCACTCAAACGGTGATGGCCACGGATGTAAACGGCTGTAGCACGATAGATACCTTTATCATCAACGAACCTGCGCAAGCCTTGAGTGGTTTGTTGGTGGGACAAGATGCGCTGTGTGCGGGAGTTTCAAACGGGGAGTTAGGGGCTATCGTACAAGGAGGTACCGGCAGTTACAACTACCTGTGGTCGGACGGACAAACAACCGTGGTGGCCGACCTGATACCGGCGGGCAACTATAGCCTAACGGTCAGCGATGCGAACGGTTGTATACTCGTATTGAGCGGTAGCATTGGCGAAGCGAGTGCCGTAAGTGTCACAGCAAGCGTACAGCAGGATGTGACCTGTGCGGGCGGAAACGATGCGATTGCGGTAGCACAAAGTGCAAGCGGCGGTACGCCAAATTATAGTTATGTGTGGTCGGATGCCTTGGGGCAGACAGGACAAAGCGCGAATGGCCTGGTAGCGGGTATTTATACGGTAGTAGCTACGGACAGCAATTTCTGTACGGGCAGTGCAAGCGTAACGATTAGCGAACCGACGGCGATGACGGTATCGGCAAGTATCAACGACGTATCCTGTAATGGCGGCAGCGACGGAAGTATCAATATTACCGGTTCGAACAAAGTAATTGCCAATTATAGCTGGTCGGCGGGAGTCGGCAATCCTTTATTGGCGCTATCTGCGGGTACCTACAGCCTCACGGCGACGGATGTAGACGGTTGTCAGGATAGCTTTAGTTATACGGTCAACGAACCGGATGCCCTGTTGAGCGATATTGCCTTGTTGAATGGTATTAGCTGTAATGGAGCAGACGATGCAGCGGCACAGGTAAGTGCAAGCGGCGGTACCCCGGGCTTTACTATTAGCTGGAGTAACGGACAGGTTGGCAATATTGCCACGGCCTTGAGTCCGGGCAACTACAGCGTTACAATCAGTGATGCGAAAGGCTGTACAAGCAGCGAAAGTATCACGGTGATAGAACCGGCAGCGTTGTTGGTGGATGGCAGCACAAGCGGCACCCTGTGTGCGGGCGATGCTACAGGGATTATTGTAGCACAAGGCAGTGGCGGCACGGTCGTAGTGGGCTTGTTGGAATACAGCATCGACGGCAGTAGCTGGCAACAAGGCAACTTGTTTAGTGGCTTGACGGCGGGTATTTACGATTTGCAGGTACGCGACGAAAACGGCTGTGTGGCGAGTACACAGGTGGTGATTGAAGATGCAGACCCCTTCTTTATAAGCACAATGACGGCAAGTCAGACGGTAGAATACCTGGATAGTGTTAGCATCAGTGCGGTGCTAAACGATACAAGCGGGGTCAATTATAGCTGGACACAATTAGAAGGTGCAAACCTGGGCTTGGTTACAGATAGCAGTTATCAGTTTGGGATTAACCCGATTGAGAAGGTGAGTTACTTGTTTAGTGCACAAAACGCAAACGGTTGTCGGGTCGACAGCATTGTAATCATCGATGTAACCAAACCCCGACGGGCAGCCGCCCCGACAGGCTTTACGCCAAACGGCGACGGGGTCAACGATTACTTCTTTATTCAAGGGGGCACAAAAGTAGCGGAAGTAGCCTTGTTTAGGGTGTACGACCGCTGGGGCGAATTAGTCTTTGAGGGTCAAAGCCTAGAAATTAATATCCCGGAACAAGGATGGAACGGTACCTTTAGAGGACAAGAGTGTAGTTCGGGTGCCTATACCTGGTATGCCGATGTCTTGTTTAAAGATGGTGAAACCACGCAGCTAAAAGGAGAAGTGACCCTCTTGCGTTAAGGAATTAAAGACATCATAAATGTCTTAAAAAAGTGGAATTAATCATTGATTAATTCCACTTTTTTATTTCCCTTTACTAAGGTTGTTTTGTTATTTCTTTTGATTCCTTTTCATTTAGCAAATCAACGATAACGAGAATGGCAATATTAAGGAAGAAAAAAGAGCCTACTTTATCCGTTTCTATCATATCGTTCATCAATAAAAATGAATCAATAATTAAAAGGGAAAGTGTAGCCGACATCACAAGGTCTTTACGAGCTCTATTTTTAGAATCGTGGTATATTTTTTCACCATAGATAATGGAGAAATAAATAATGAACAGGAACAGGATAAGCCCGATAATACCTTGTTCTAAGACCGTCATTAGGTAATAATTGTGGACCCCTGATTTTTCGGGATTATCACTCACGTATGTAGAAAACTTATTAAGGGTATAATGTTTGTAAAAATGGTAAAAGTTGCCAGGACCAAAACCAATTAAGGGTTTTTCTGACACCATTTGAGAAGCTGCTATCCATCTATAGTAGCGTTCCATGGTCGAAACATCTTTTAAATCAGAGGTTGAGGAAACAATATCAGCAAATTCCTTGTGCGCAACAGTTTGGTCCGTTGGGACAAGTTCCATGAATTTATTTTTTGTAACCAAAAACATAATAAGGCCGATTATTGCAATTGTAGTTATTAAAATCGCAAATTTCACAAGCCTAAAACGAATAATCCAATAGGCTATGAACGCAATAACTAGGGCAACATAAGCAGCCCTTGTGAACGCTGTGATGATTCCAAAACTAATAATAATAAAGATAGCTTGGCCTATTCTTTTTGTAAATTTAGATTTAGTCCATTTGAATAGAAAGGGTATAAAGGGAAAGAAAACCGACAATATTGCAGCATAATTTACATGATTCCTAAAAAATGGAGGACAAGCTTCATTAATTCTTTTGAAACCAAACTCCAGAAAAGAATGATGGATAATTACTTTGAGGGTTGCTAAGCACAACGAAATAGCTACTAACCAAAGCAGAAGTCTGATCTTTTTTTCAGATTTAAGTACGTGTTCTGCAAAAAAATAGAAAGTAACAATGTACCACAACTTAGCGAGCAAAAACTTTATAGAAAATGTAAAATTGGAGGAGGTAAAGGTCGTAAGGCTAATCCACCCAATATGCATTAGTATGAATACACTAAGTGGGTGTTTGATAAACTTAGCATTGATTTCAAACGGTTTAGTTAACAGGATAAACAAGTAAATAAACATGAGACCCACAATAAGTGGTTCTGTGGGGAAGTCAGTCGCTAAGTGGTCGGTAAAAAAGACTTCGGAGGAAACAGGTATGCAAAGAAAAAGCAAATAGTAGATCTTTTCATAGTCGACTAAAACTTGAAAAAAAAACACCAATATAGCTGGGAAAAATAGCGGTATGATTGTTTCGAAAAAAATAGCCGCACTTACAGAAAGTACAATAGATACCGCAAACCAGCAAAAAAGAATGTAGGAATGCTTATGTATTGCTAATTGGCTTCTCATACAGGACTTCTTTCCAGTTTACGCGTTTGTAAATGTCTAATAGTAGGACACCTATAATTCCAATGATAATAGCTATTAATGTCGACCCTAGCACTATAAAAGATCGAATAGGATAGGATTTGAGGTTAGGAACCTGAACCGGTTCTAAAATAATAATACCTGCTATGTTAGAGTAGGCGTGCGTCTTAAATTTAGCAAATTGAGTAATAATTAATGATAACTCTTCATTGAGATTGGTAATTTTCGTTTCCCAATATATAATTAAATCTCGACCACGGTTGAAGGCATAAATATCTGCAGAAGTTTCTAATTGATTTCCATTACTTAGGCCACCTCGCATCATATCTCGTTGATTTTGTGCGCCTTCGATTCTAGCTTTAACGTTGATGATAGAATCTCGAGGTGCTCTCATGTCAACGAAAGCCCTTAGCTTAGCTTTATCAAAAATTAATTTAGATTCTAAACTTGCGAGCATTGAAGATAAAGACTCACTTTGAGATTCTACATCAAAAATATTAAACTTTTTACGCAACCTTGTAAGGGTATCGGCAACGATAATTAACTCTCTTTCTTTTTCTAGAATAGCTTTCTCGTAGGTTTGCTTTATCAACTCTTTGTTTCCTGCTGTTGCATTACGGTAGAGTTTTTCTATTTTTTTTAGGGCGAAACTAACCATTTCAGCAGCTACTTTTGGTTCTTTGTCCTGAATAGAAATTTCTAGACCACTGTGTTTGTTGCGCTTTATATCGTAGAGTTTTTTAAATTGTTTTTCTACCTTATTGCGCCCTTTAGGGGTACTGTCATCAATATCATACACTTTAGCAAGATTAAACTCGTCAATCATATACGATACAAAAGGAGAGGACTCGGCAAAAATCAAGACCCTACTAACGGCGTCGTCTCCACCATAAAGCGTAAGGTTACCAGCCGAATCAAATAGCTTCTGTTCTTCGTTTGTGGGGACAAAGGTAGCGTATGCGGTATAGTAGTCGTCTAGAATCAAACTTACGAGTACTGCACTTAAGGTGGTTGCTAAAATTAGGATTAAAAGTGGCTTTTTCCACCGATATAAGATACCAACAATGTCCAATAAGGAATAGCTGTTTTTTTCTTTAGTCATTGTAACGAAATTTCTAGAATAGGATTAATACAATCGCAAAATTATAAAAATTAAACATTTTTTGTTCTAAAAAGCGATAAAATGCGCTTTAAATTTATTAATTGTGTTACGACAGCCCACAGAATAGAACATAATCCTGCGAGTACAAAATTAAACCACCAAGCAGTCCCAACATAACTCAAACCAAAATTAATAGCACAGACTCCAAGGATGAAAGTAAAAATACTAAGTATATAGTACAGATTAAACCGTATTTTAAATAAGTTTCTGATTAATATAAATTCTGCTATTGCAACAAAAGACTGTGTCATTAGGGTGGCAATAGCCGCACCGTAAGCACCATATAAATGGATTAAAAAGTAATTACAACTAATATTAATTAAAATACCTATTGATATGACGATATTCATCCGTAGAAGGTTGCCATTTGCAGTCAAAAATGTACCGACTATATGTATGATGCCGATTGAATTAAATCCTAACATCAATACAATAGCTACATCGGTCATAGCGACCGTATAATTATCATACAAAAAAGGCATAATTTCGGAAGCATTCATACAAAACGCTGCACTAAAACTTACCGTAACAACCATCATTATACTACTACTTAGTTTTAGTAAAGAAAGAAAATCACCTCTTTTTTTGAGTAAAGTAGCAAACATCGGTAACAACAAGCCTGCAAACATAAAACAAACCATATTCACCGCATCCAACAAACGGTAGGCAGCAGCATATATATTTGCTTGAATTATTCCATTTCGAGTAATCGGGTCGTACAGTAGTCGTTCAATCATTACCGCATCTACCCTAGTATAAATAGTCATCAATAAGACAACCAAGGAATACGGTAGGCTTTTTTTGAGAATAACAATAAATAAAGCAGCATTGAAACGAAAACGCAGCCTTTTACTAAGATAACGACCTGTTATCAAAAACGCAAAAAGAGTTGTGAGGGCAAAAGAACAGGTTTGGAGATAGACAAAAACTTGTAGGTCAAAGGTCTTTTGAAAGGGGCCCCACAAAAAAGGAATACACAAAACAATCATTATCAACTTATCGAGTACAGAAATACAACTATCTGTACGATAATGCTGCAAACCCGAGATATTGGACCGAAAGAAAAAACAAAGGGTTATTAATATTTGATTAAGGATAAGGAAACTAAATAAATACAATTCTTGGTTTTGATATCCTAACAACAAAGCAATGACAAAAGCGATTGCTATAAATACGGTGGACAAAAAGGCTTTCAATAAAAGAAAGGAGGGAAAGTATTTTTCGAACAAATAATGATGTTGAGAAACTGTACGATTATTGTATTGATGTATGCCTAAATCCGTAAATATCTGTAGAATATAAGATAAATTAAGTAAGGCAAAATACAGCCCATAATTGTCCAGTTCATTTTGCACTTTCAAATCAATGCCGAATAAATAGAAAGGCTTAATGATTAAATTAATACCAATCAAAAACAATAAATTGATAAGAAACTCTCTGTTCATACTGTATGATAGGCAACGCACAATTAGCCAACAAAAAACAATACTTATTCGCGGCCTTGATTTTCTTTTCTTTTTGCTCGTTCTTCCCGTTCTTGTTCTTTGTTATCTGGAAAGGTTCGCTTGGTAACCGCTTCGTCTTCAATAAGCTGCACGGCACCTTTTTGGAAAAAGAAACTATATCCCCAGAGTATTTTTCGTATCACTAAGTGTTGCCCCAAAAAGAAGTTATCTTCATCGATATCGATAAAATAACGCTGGATTTTTTGGCGATGCCCGGCTTGGCCATCTCCACGGTCAGCATTAGGGTTAAACAAAGAATAAATGCGAAAAACTTGTGCCTCTTGGTGATAATCAGCTTTGTAGGATATAATAGCAAAAGGACTAGTGGTGATAATAGAATCTCTAAGCGATTTATCGTAGAGTATTTTTTCGGCAGCGACAACATCAAAATCATCAAAGTAAGTATCGGCGTTGTCCTGATTTACAAAACGTTGGTCGATTGGCGTAATTTGAGGGTCTAAGTGGTCTACGCGATACTGGTCATCTCCTATTTTACTAATCTTAAAAGATTCTTTTGATTGACTTGGGTCTTGATACGCTACTTTAATAAATTCAAGGGCTGACTTAGTTGTCCTGAAGATGGCTTTGTCACGCCAATCTTCTTCGGTAGTAATAAAGCGCGTACCGATAGTGCCTTGAAAATTTGGTATGTAGGCTATATAGGGCTTTTCCGAACCTTCCATAATCATATAATTGCCCGTGCCGCCACTTGTCATTGCACCAACATAATAAACCTTAAGCTTCTTTTTGTTTTTGCCGTATATCTCTACTTTAGTAGAATAATGGGCAAGCGAAGTGACAGCATTTTTCAGTGCAGGTTGGCCTACAGGTTCTCTCACCCGTACTTTTCGTATGGTCTCGAGTAAGCCAAATATTGCCGATCTATTGGCAGCATATTTTTTGCCGGTCGCTTTGTTAGTATAGGTCCAACGGTCGTCATCAATTTTTTCGACCAAGGCCTGATTGCCCGAACGGTCAACCATGAATACGCGTTCTATTTCTTCGATGGCATCTACCGCAAAATAGGTGTGTAAATTGTTGGCAAAACTATCGGTTTCCTTAGAATTGTTTTCTAGCGTGTAAAAAGCCAGGGCCCCTAGGATAACAGCTAAGACTATTAAGGCAATTGTTTTATTCATGGTAATTGATAAAGCGCTAATGAACGGCTATTAATTGAATAATAATGTACGTGTGATAAATTAATTATATGGCAATAATTTTCCATTCTCCCCCCACCATTCTAATGGCAAAACGAGCCATACTGTTGGTTTTAAACATTCGAGTATTGCCGGCGGCAACCGGATGCCCGCCATCAAAAAAGTAATCTCCGGCTTGTAATTGAATGTTTGTTTGCCATTCAGGAAATTTCTGACTTAGTTCGGCCGGAGTATATACCTTTGGGGCGTAATTTTCTTGATACAAGGTATAACTTACAGGAACACCTGTTCTTAGAGGGTTTTGTTCACAGAATTTTTTTCTTGTATCGGGGGTAATCGTCACGGTTTGTCCACCTTGAATACTTTTGATAGAACTGTCAAAATGATCAAACATATAATCACAATTGTGGTCAAAGAAGCTTTGAATGACGGACAGTCCAAATTTTTGAGCAGATTTTTTAGTAGCTTGTGCCTGTATCGAAAACTGTAAAACAAAAAGAGAAAGCAGACAGGTAAAGAAGTATTTCATAGGAATCTTATTATGGTATGAATATAATTTTATAGAGGTATCTTAAACTCAAAATTACTAAATATTTGTATAAATATTAAATTATAGATCTAAAGCACACAAATCATTGAATTTGGGTAGGCGGATTAGCTGTGGATTCAATAGCGTGTACAATCTTGTCTAAAGCTTCCGGATAATCAACTAAAGCGTTTTTATGTCCGTTCCCATCCCAAATTGGAATGGTAATTAATTTTCGGCGTACGCCTTTGGTTATGGCAATTCTCAAGGCAATTGGTCTTGGTTTGTCCGAAAGCCTTTCGAGGCAATCCTGACTGCTGCAAGTATATATCTGGTCAAATTCAAAAAATTGCTTCTCTTCAATATATGCCACCAACTTTTCAAGGTTATCACGGCTAATATAATGTTTGTTAACAATTAATCCTTGCATTTCACTTTGGTACTCCCGGACAACTTTTCCATCTGATTTGATAAGAATCATATTGCGATACACCGGGTCAATACCGCCATAAAAACCTCCCCCCACCAATTCTACTTGAAGTAGTTCTTTTGGTGCTTCGTCGGCCAATTTAGCACGGCCTTTTTTTGTCTTCTGAAGCCGTGCAAGTCTTTTTTTGTCGCGTTTTAGTCTGCGTTCTTTGCGCAAGGCCCAGGCATTTTTTTTGTATTTTACCCCTCGAGCTTCCAGAAAATCCATGTAAGTAGCCAATTCAACATTTTCCTGACTATTGGCATAGTTTACATTAATGGCGGGCAAATCATTGGGTGAACGAACAAATGGAGCATCGGCGTCCTCGACACGAACAAAATGATAGCGATAGGAAGATTTTCGGTTCATGGTAAACTCAAGTATCAACGCCTCTTCTGTAAAAGAAACAATTCTCCACCATTCAATTTTCCTAAATGGATAGCGAATTTCGTTTTCTTCCTTGTTTAGTTTCCAAAAACCATCACTAAGACGGCCATTTAAGTGTGTTTGAAATCCGTAATCATAGCGAAAAAAAACAAAATAGCGATAGTCTTCGTCTGCTTTGTGAATAATCGTGTTACTTTGAGCGTGCGTCGTGTAAGTATAGCGCCACTTGGTGTTGACAAACAAGTTTTCATTAATGGCCTCAAACACCGTTGCATTGGAATCTGAAATTTGAGCACATGTTGTTAGCGCAGCAGTAAGGCAGGCGGATAGCACTAAGGATATGATTAAAACTCTAGACATCAAAAGGGATTGTGACAGGCATTCTTTGGTTTAAAAATTGCAACTAATGGTAATTGTGTCGATTCGTATCTAACAAAAATACTAAATTTTAAACAAAAGTGCTTTAATGTGCATTATGGAACGCTTTATTAGTATTATTTTAACCAAATACTCGTTTAATTAGTATGAATATGAATATATTGAGCAGTTTCATTTAGCAAAGAACGATGAATCTGCTTCTATCAACAAAGCAATTTTTGTCAAATAATCTGTCAAATTAGTGGTGTAAACGCTTGTTTTTTAACGTTAAAATTTAGTTATAAACCCCTTTGCGAATAACTTAAGTGTCTGAAAAGCGTATATTTATTGATTATAAAATAGTAGAGAATCTATGCCATAAGGCTTTGTACTTCTGTTCCTAACTATAGTGTTTTAGTCAAATAGGATTTACCTGTTTTTTATAAAATTAAATGAGCTGATGAGCCAAACCTTACAAAGAAGGCGCTATTGCGGCAATGTCAACTCCTTATAAGTTCAATGTTCAAGATTGGGATTTTAGATTTTGGATGTGCTAATTACTCGAATATGACAAAAGGATTTTTTCTATCCATTTTATTATTACTCAGCGGATTTATTGCTGCACAAAAGGCGTCATTGGCCCGCAAATATTTTTCTGATGGCGAGTTTGAAAAAGCAGCAGTTTTGTATCAGGAGTTGCACGAAAACAATCGTCAGAACGATTACTTTTTTGAGCGTTATTTCTTAACTCTACTAGAGCTTGAGGCCTACAAAGATGCTGAAAAAATGATGAAAAAAGCCATCAAAGCAGCTCCGGATAAAGTCAATCGCTATGTCAATTTTGGGATGCTTTACGAACGTCAAAGCCGACGAGATAAGGCCGACGAACAATTTGAAAAAGCCGTCAAGCTATTAGGGGCGTCACAAACGCAAATTATCAAATTAGCCAACGCCTTTGTCAAAAACAAAAACTACAACTACGCCATTAGTACTTATCAGAAAGGAACAAAACTGATGAAGATTAGCAATATGTTTGCCTATGAAATGGGGTCGGTGTACCGCCTCAAAGGGGATGTTCCGAAAATGATTGAATCGTTTCTAGATTGTTTGGAGTATCTACCAAATAGAATGACCAATATTCAGGCCTTTTTTCAACGAGAATTGTCCAATACAGATGGGTTTGCAGAGCTCAAAAAACAACTGTATCAACGCATCAACAAACAAGCTGATATCCCTATCTATCCCGAAATGCTTATTTGGGTATTTATTCAAAACCGAGAATTTGACAATGCATTAAGGCAAGCTAAAGCCCTCGACAAACGACAACGAGAAAATGGCGGTAGAATATATCGATTGGCACAAACTGCGATTCGCGAAAAAAATTATGATGCAGGTATTGCTGCCTACGAGTACATTATACTCGAAAAAGGAAAAGACTGCCCCTACTACATCGATTCAAAGCGCTATATATTGGCCGCAAAAAGAGATCAGCTTGTCGAAGGCTTTGTTTATACCGAAGCCGACCTTAGGTCCTTAGAACAAGAGTATGAAGGGTTTCTTAGTGAATTTGGAAGAAGTTATAATACTGCATTAATTATGCGAGAAATGGCCGAATTAGAAGCCTTTTACCTCAATGACTTAAGCAAAGCAACATCAATATTGTCTGAAGTTGTAGCTATGAAACGCCTTTCGCGCATTGCGGTGGCAGAAGCCAAAATTGATTTAGGCGATTATTACCTTATGCAAGGAGAAGTATGGGAATCGAGTCTGTTGTATTCTCAGGTCGACAAAGAAATGAAAGATGCTCCTTTGGGCGAAATGGCACGCTATAAAAATGCCAAACTATCGTACTACAAAGGTGATTTTGAATGGGCACAAGATCAATTAGACATACTCAAAGGGTCTACCTCTGAGCTGATTTCGAATGATGCTATCGACTTGTCTGTATTTATTCTAGAACACTATGCACTCGATACCACGGCCCGACCGATGATGCTTTTTGCTACTGCCGAATTATTATCGTTCCAAAATAAATTTGATGCGGCTATATCTATGATGGATAGTATCATGGTTTTAGACAAAAAACATGGTTTAGGAGACGATATTCTAATGGCAAAATCAGTAATAGCGTACAAAAAAAGAGATTTTGAGACGTCGATTGAACTCCTGCAACGTATTCCTGAAGAATTTAAAGAGGGGATTTTGGTAGATAATGCATTGTTTAAGATGGCAGAGATTTATGAAAAGAGACTAAATAAGCCGACAAAAGCCATGGAATTATATGAAAAAATTCTTTTTGATTTTCCGGGGTCATTATTTACGGTTGAATCCCGAAAAAGATTTCGCAAGCTTCGCGGAGACGGTGTTTAGCCCAATCGTTGGCTGTCGACCACTTAAATTAGTTCAAGCAATCGTATGACACAAAAGGCAATATGGAAAATTGTTGTTTTAGTAAGCACAGCGCTTTTAGGAATCTTTGGAATGCAAGTGTATTCGATCATTTCTACCTTTCAGTTAAATTCAGAGCTATTTGACGGCAATGTACACAATGCACTCGACCACATAGTTTCTAAATTAGAACAAAAAGAATTAAAAAAATCTGCTGAATTATTTAATCTCCCCCAATTAACTTCTGTCGTATCTAACAACTCAAAAGAAATAGCCACTGTTTTAGAAGTCGAAGAAATTTCCCAATTTATAAGCGAAGAAAACAGCGCAGCTGATCAAATTTCAAGGGTTGATACCTTACCACAAGACGATATTGAGATTCTTTCGAGGAATTTTAAAACAACCGAAAATGTTCGCGTATGGTCAAAGGGAGATGACCCTGATTATATGGTGCACTTTGAGCGGTTTTTTGTGCAGCATGGCATCGTCAAAGATATACCGGTGCAGCAGCGAATTAGTATGAAATCGCTCGATACATTACTACGTAGAGAATTGTTAGAAAAAGGGATTTCGACCCCCTATATTTATGGGGTCTATTCCATTCAAGAAGATTCTTTTGTTATGAAATCCTTCTATGATAACAAATATCGGCCACGATTCAACAACACGACTAATTTCCGATACAATATTAGTTTGTTTCCGAGTTCGGATGAGCTAATCGCCAAACTATGTGTTGATTTCCCTAATAAAAGAAAGTTTTTATGGACGGGCCTTTGGTTTAATTTAATCGGGACATTCTTGTTTACTGGAATCGTTATATTTTGTTTTTATTATACCATCAAGGTAATTGTAGAACAAAAAAAACTATCAGAAATGAAAAGTGATTTTCTGAACAATATGACCCATGAATTCAAAACGCCGATAGCTACTATTTCAATTGCTGCCGATACGATCAAAAAATGGATCAATAAAGGAAACCCGGCAAAAGCCATGCGGTTTTTAAATATAATTGAAGAGGAAAACAAGCGTATGAATGCTCAGGTAGGAAAAGTCTTGCAAATGGCCCGCATTGATAAGCGAGAATTTAAGTTGAATTTGGTAGAAGTTTATACAGACGATGTTCTTTTGAGTGCAGCCGAAAAAATTGCCTTACAGGTCGATCAAAAAGAAGGGAAAATTGTATTGGATATGCAAGCCGAACAATCTATTATTCAAGCCGATGAAACACATTTCACGAATATTATTTTTAATTTACTCGACAATGCTAATAAGTATTCGCCCGGACAGCCTCTGATAACGATTCGTACCCTCAACGTAGGCAGTGGTATTCAAATCGAAATTGAAGACGAAGGGCTTGGAATCGGCAAAGAAGCGCGAAAGTATATTTTTGACAAGTTTTACAGAGTTCCAACGGGCGATTTGCACGATATTAAAGGGTTTGGTTTGGGCCTAAGTTATGTTCAGGCGATTGTTACGGCACATGGCGGGAGTATAGATTTAAAATCAGAACTTGGGCAAGGGACTACTTTTATACTTAATTTTCCTTTTAAGCAAGAGGCATAAATACGACAAATGACATCGGAAATAATTCAAGAAACAGCCTTTTTGGTTCAAAAAGACTTCGAATTAAACAGTATCCCCGCACAAATAGATGAGGCGGCTATTTTAGATTTTTTAGAACGCCTGGTGGAGGATTTGCTCAACAATAAATTGGATCGCTTGTTTTATTATTTGTATCGTTTAGACATTGACGAATATAAGGTAAAGAAAGCATTAGCCCTCGACGCAGAAATACCGCCACACCAACAAATCGCTTTGTTAATCTTCGAAAGGGAACTACAAAAAGCAAAGACTCGGCTTGAATTTAAGCAGCAAGACAAAGATAAAGGAGACGGATGGGCCTAATTAAAATTCTAGTTTTTGGAAATGTTTTCTCATTAGGAGGTTAAGGCTATAGCGGCTATGCTAACCTTGTAATTTTTTAGCGCCAACAAAACCCCGCAACAAGCCTCAAGGGTAGCCCCGGTAGTTATCACGTCATCAACTAACAATATATTGGCAGTTGCAGGTGCAGTCGTCGTCAATTCAAAAGCGGATTGTACATTCTTGAATCGCTCTAATCTAGATTTCTGAGTTTGAGTACTTGTGTTTTCTGTTCGTATTAACCACTCCGTATTATAATTGATATTCATGGATTCAGCAAGACCCTCTGCAAATTTTTCGGCTTGGTTATAACCTCGTATATGTTGTTTTTTTGGGTGTAGTGGGACCGGAATTATCGTGTCTACATGCTTGTAAGGAGGGACATGACGAATCACCTTGCCATAAATCTTCCCGAGTTCGTAAGCAATTTGAGGTTGATTGTCATATTTTAATTGATGTATTAATTGTTGTAATAAGCCTTTTTTGGTAAACACAAATGCCGTAGTAGCGTGTTCTAAATTGACACGGCCCCAAAATCGATCTAAAACAGGGTTCTTAGCTTTGTTATGAAAATTAGTGGGCACCAATTGATACCTACATGTTGCGCATATAGACTGTTCCTTTTTTGTTAGATGTACTTGACAGGCAAAACACAGCTTAGGATAAAAAAGTTGGAGTAAAAGAGGATATACTTTTTGGAACATTAATTGATTAATTTTATTTGGGACAAAATTTAATTCCACGAACAAATATTAAAAAAAATTATATTTAATTTTATGAAATTCCATTTATTGTGTTTATCTTAAGTGCCTTACTAAAGGTAGAATCTATTTTACTGTTAAAATTCATCTTAGAAATAAATTTTTTTTATTCTTTAATTTTTATCAAATAAAAAATAGTATTTTTGTTAAACATTAAAAGAAATTATTCACAAAACCCAAAATTATGGTAAAGACAACTACAAAAATAATCTTAATGTCACTTTTATCAGCGCCGTTATTTGCGCAAAATGTTGGCATTGGA
This sequence comes from uncultured Aureispira sp., assembly GCA_905480485.1. Classification (GTDB taxonomy): domain Bacteria; phylum Bacteroidota; class Bacteroidia; order Chitinophagales; family Saprospiraceae; genus Aureispira. The sequence continues at coordinate 3,946 of CAJQQM010000136.1, read as the reverse complement.
ACGGATACACCGATTGGTAAAACGCACGTAGTGCAAACAGCAGCTACCGATGTTATATTGGTTGATCATTCAGGTACGGCTGGAAATTCAATAGAAATTAATCAGACAGACGCCAATAATGCTAATTCTGCAGTGTTTATCAAAAATAGTGGAACACAGCAGGCTATTTTGTCACAAGTTTTGAATACAGCTAGCACGGCTTCTGTAATACAAGGCCAAAATATTGGTTTAGGAAATGTATTTACGGCACAAAACTTAAATACAGGCGCTTCCGGTGCAGGTTTATTTATTGAACAAAATGGTTCAGGGGCTTTTTCTAGAGGTGTAGATATCAATATGGATGCTGGAAACAGCGCTATAGGAACGTCAATTTTTCATACAGGAACAGGACGAGGTATTTACATGGATTTGAGCAATAATGCCAACGCATCAACGGGTCTTGCCTTATATCACGACGGCTTAGGGATCGGAGAATACACCAATTTATCCAATACAGCCAATACTTCAGTTGCCTCTTTTATTATACATGATGGCCTTGGGAGAGGTCAAAATGTGGCCTTGACGAATGCAGCTAATGCAGATTTAGGATATGGTTTGTTTCATTCCGGTATCGGTCGAGGCGGTAATATATCCTTATCAAATGCAGCTAATACCGATATTGGCTGGGCTGTTTTTCATTCTGGTACCGGAACAGGAATGTATTCTCAAACTGTTGATGATGCAATTGTTGGCTTAGTAACAGGTAATAAAGGAGACGCTGGAACTTTCGTCGTTAATCCTACAACTGCCGACAGAGATGCTATTGGTGCATTTGTTGTTTACAACGGTACAGGTACTGCCGGTGGAGGTGGTGGAAATGCTATGGAAGTTCAACACAACGGAACGAATGGTAACGGTATTGATGTTTTTTTAGGTACCCCCACAATACCCGCAGGACCCGCTAATACAACAAGTGAATATAATGCTTTGTCTGTTTCGCATTTTGCTACAGGAACATCTCCTACTGCAGGTCAATCTAAATCTGCTATTAATGCTTCCAACAATAGTGCAGATGCAGCTGTTTTAGTATTCAACAACGGTAATGAAGAAGGGGGAGGTATTGAAAGCTTTGTAGCACCGAACGGTGCAAACGATCCTGTCTCTATATTTGGGCAAGCTGCCGATAATATCAATGTAGACTATGGAGTTGGTGTACAAGGTGTTGGTGGTTGGTACGGCGTTCGTGCGACTAAGGTAGGGGCTAATTTTGCATGGACTTATGGCATGTTCTGTGAAGGGGATATGACCTCTACCGGTGCAAAAGCATTTACGATTGATCATCCGTTAGATCCTGAAAACAAAGTCCTACGTCATTATTCTATAGAGTCTAACGAGATATTAAACTTATATCGAGGTCTTGTCCAATTAGATGCTAACGGAGATGCTACTGTAGCTTTGCCAGCGTATTTTGATGCAGGGAATATCAATCCAACGTATCAGTTAACAGCTATTGGTACAGCTACTCAGCCTTATATTAACACAGAAATTGAAAACAATCAGTTTACTGTAAAAGGGGCGCCCAATTCCAAAGTGTCCTGGACGGTACATGCACAGCGCAACGACCCGACCATTCGCTATTTCAACAACGATGGTAAGAACTATAGCAGCGAAGTATTTGAGAAGCCTGCCAAAATGAAAGGAAAATACTATACCCCAGAAGCATTTGGTAAAGACAAAACTCAGGGGATACATTACATTTCTGCTCAAGAGAAAACGGCTTCAGAACGAGCTGAATTTGTTAAGCAATTGCAAGCAAAACCCAACACAGTTGCACCAAAAGAGTCTGTCAAAAATACAACAAAGGACGAAAAAACTACTGTACCTGCTACCATTAAAACTTCTACGGAGGCAAGCACTTCTAGATAGGACTAAGTTGGTACCGAACAAAAAAAATGCCTTGTTGAATTTTCAACAGGGCATTTTTTAATTTAGTTGATGGGCCGAAGCGAAAATTCTTCTCCCTCATAATCGATCAGTTCTAAACTATTGTAGCCAATAGCAGAGATACTATATTCAATTTTAAACACGAATTCATCAATCGGGTCATTGCTTAATTGTAGTACATTTTGGTCGTCTACAACGTCCCAAAATCCCTGTATAGGTTCATCGTTAATCCGACCTTCGAATTGACCATTTATTTTCAAATCAAGGATTAAATTATCAGATTTCCACTTGTGGGCTAATAGCAGAAAAGTATCTAAATAATAGTATGTTGGGCAAATGCTATGGGCGCTGGGTAAAATTAAAACGGGGAATATTAGAATGATAACTAAGTATACCCTGCAGGATACGTACTTCATGAAAACGGGCTTTGCAATGTTGGGAATAATAGGACATAGTGTATGTTATATACGATAGTTTTTTATTAATGTTTTCTAGAACAAAAAAAACTCAGCTTAAATAAGCTGAGCCTTAAAATAAATAAACGGATATCGTGGTGTTTCTCTTGGATTGTCGCAACCAAAGAAAGTGGCTTATATTTACTTCAGTATTGTTAGTGACGAATCTGTCATATGAAACAGGTATAATTTCTTTAGATCTCAAAAAGCGTTTATTAAATCATATATACTGATATTTTTCAACGCCTTGAATTTATTAGGGCTTTAGCGCTATTTTATGGCTAGAACCGCTCTTCTTTTTAATAAGTTGCTCTGCTTCTAAGGCTGTTTCAAAACGATCCGAAGCCCTACAATCGATGAAGCTATTATCGAGTGGACTCTGTTTTGTATTTCCCTTTATTGCCTCTTTTTTTGTGCTTTGCGAAATATCGCTAACTTTGGGTTTGTTGATTTCGTCAATTAGGGCTAATTTCTCTGTTTTGATGGTAGTGCTGTAGCTAAAAAAAACGAGAAGAACCACAAAGGTTAAAATGTACATGTTTAAGTGGGTTTCCATTAAGATCTATTCAGCAAAAATTGAAAGCATACAGGTAAAAAGGATGTTCTTTGAATGACTTACACTGTTTAATGCCTTAGAGTAAGATTTTGTTACCGTCTCCTTTAAAATAGATAGAAAAGAAATCAGAAATTTATTTTGTTTATAAAAAAAGCCTAGTTCCATGAGGAACTAGGCTTTGGTAATTGACTTCAATAATATTATAGTATTATCAGGCCATCATAGGTAACAAAATAGGCTGATGGATAAAATATTGGTCTCATAATAATTTTGATTAAATGATTAAAATAGTTGAATTGCTAACTTGACGATTAGTTTAAACATTAAATAAATGAGACAAGCTATGGTGCTAATAACAAATTAGCGAACAATAAGCTTTTGGGTATAGATGATTTCTTTTTCGTTAATGATTTGTAAAATGTAGACAGCTTGAACCAAATTATTGCGATTAATTCTGATAGATTTTTGCTGCGGTACAATTTTGTTGAGTACTATCTGTCCATTCAGGTTTCGAAGTTGAACTTGCATGTTGTCTGTAGCCTGGTCTAGTTCGATGGTGGTGAAGTGTTGAAACGGATTAGGGTATACACGTATCTGAGGAATCGAAACGGTAGATTCAAGGGATTCCGAGGTGTTTGTGCTGCTGATGACAGGACGATTGTTAGGGCTGTTATTGATACTGTTTGAGTCTGAAACAGTATTACTGCCGCTAGCGGTACCGGTTTCTCCATTGCAAATATCAATCGAAACAATTGAACTTAGATCAAATATACGAGTGGAATTAGCAGAATTGGAACTTGAGGACGTTAGCGAAGTAGAATTGCCGTTCATAAACATGCTGTCAGGGACATTAATTAGGATGACATTGTCTTCAAATATAGAATTGCTTCCGACCCCCGATAAATTATTGGGTAACTGTTGTCTTCCAGCTACTTGATTGATATAGTTGTTAGGGTTCGAACCGCTATTGCCTCCACCTGTAGTAGTTCCTGTAACGTTTATGTAGGTATTA
>CAJQQM010000135.1 GCA_905480485.1 uncultured Aureispira sp. | reverse complement strand
AATCAACATACAATATGAAAACAAGAACGTATCTCATTGGCATCTCCTGTCTTTTAGCAGGGTTTTTGACGAATTTATCAGCTCAATCTATCCATCAAAAGGTTTTTAAACACCAAGTTCAAAAACCGCAAACTACGGTATCTCCTCAACACCTCTGTGGTACAGAGGCTTCACCCAACGATATTAATTACCTCAACTCCATCCGAAATAATAGTTACGAAGAGGATTTTGTACGAGATTTTAATCAAGGGTTTAGAAATATGCCTATCCTATATGTTCCTATTAAAGCTCATGTTGTGCGTACAACAGCCGGCACTGGAGGACTATCTACAGCCCAATTAAATGCCGCAATAACCACAATGAACTCTTTTTATATTAATGCTAATATGCAGTTTTATTTGTGCTCGGGTATTAACTATATTGATAACGACACCTACTATAATTTCAACCAAACCGATGAAACAGTCCTAACTTCAGCAAACAATGTAAGTACCAACATCAATATCTATTTTATGAATACCGTGACATCTTCCGGCGGTAGTGGGCTTTGTGGCTATGCCTATTTTCCAGGAGGACCCAATCACATTATGATGGCCAATAGTTGTGCGACGAATGGAAGTACCCTTTCGCATGAAGTCGGACACTTTTATGCTTTATATCATACGCATGGCAAATCCAATACCGGTACAACAGACGAATTAGTAGATGGAAGTAATTGCGCCAATTTTGGAGATGATGTTTGTGATACCCCTGCCGACCCTAACTTGAGTGGTTTGGTGACTAGTTCCTGTGTGTATACAGGTACCGCTACAGATGCCAATGGAGACACTTATGTCCCTGACCCCAACAATATTATGTCGTATTCTAGAAAAGCCTGTAGAACTTTATTTTCGGCAGGCCAATATGCTAGAATTAATTCTACCGCCGTCAATAGTTCGTTCAGAAACAATTACAGTTGTCCGTCCTCGGCCGATGATGCAGGTATTGCTCAAATCATCAAACCCGCAGATGGTTTATCCTTTTGTGATAACCCACTGACCCCGCAAGTTATTCTAGCCAATAATTCGGCTTCTGCCTTAACAAGTGTGAACATAAATTATCAAATAAACAGTGGTTCTGTGACAACATTAGCTTGGACAGGAAACCTCGGACCTGGGGCTAGCGACACCGTCAACCTTGCTTCTTTCGTTCCTCCCATCAATCCTGTATTTCTATTTACAGCGTATACCTCTAGCCCAAATGGTAATACAGATAATGACTACAGCAATGATACACTAAGTAGTACTACACAGTATTTACTGGGTTCGAATCTCCCTTTTGCGGAACCCCTCAATTCGGGAACGCTTCCAACAAATCTTACGGTTTTTGATCAAAATACCGATGGGTTTCAATGGACATACAATGCCACTGTAAATGGCTTTGGGCAAGCTGCAGGAGGGTCTGTTGTGATGGATAACTTTAACAACGATACACGCGGAACTTTAGATTGGCTGTTTGTGGAAACACTTGACTTTAGTTCTGCCAACAATGCACAACTATTTTTTGATGTTGCCTATACACGATACAGCGCTTCATTTACGGATACGCTTATTATAGCGATCAATGATGATTGTGGTACTAATTACACTCCTATTTATTTTGTCGGTGGAAGTGATTTGGCGACTGCCCCTGACCAAACGGCAGAATTTATACCTTCCGCTACGCAATGGAGAACCGACACCCTTGATTTGTCAGCTTATGATGGAAGTTCTCAAGTTAGGATTGCCTTTATCAATCAAGGAGGCTACGGTCAACCCTTATACTTAGACAATATTAATGTTCAATCTGCTATTATTTGTAATTTATCGACAAGTGCCACCGTTGCTGATGTAAGCTGTAATGGCGGAAACGATGGAAATATTACTATATCGGCAAGCGGTTCTTCTTCCTATAGCTACGATATCGGCAATGGGCCACAGGGTTCTAATGTTTTCAACAACCTAACTAATGGTGCCTATAATATAAGTATCACGGACGGCTTGGGTTGTCAGTCAACCGAAAATGTAACTGTGGGGCAGCCTACTGCAATTAGTTCTAGTACCTCTAATGTAGCAAATGTTAATTGTTTTGGAGCAAGCGATGGTTCCTTTGCATTATCTACTAGTGGAGGCACGCCTAATTACAGTTATGACATTGGCAATGGTGCTCAAAGTGCAGCCTCCTTTAACAACTTAAGTGCCGCCACCTACACCGTAACGATTAGTGATGCGAACAATTGTAATGCCACTTCAGTGGTGGTGATTGGACAACCAAACAGTGCTTTGTCGGCATCACTAAACAATTCAACGAATGTAAATTGTACGGGTGGTAATGACGGTAGTTTAGCTATAAGCGTTACTGGTGGAACATCTAGTTATAGTTTCAATATAGGAACCGGTAATCAAGCTAGCGGCAGTTTTAGTAATTTAACGGCGAGTAACTATACCGTGACGGTCACCGATGCCAATGGATGTACGGCTACTCAAGTTGCAAGCATTACACAGCCTGCGCTTTCCTTGTCGGCTTCCACCTCTGCTTTGAACAACTTAAACTGTTTTGGGGATAACAGTGGAAGCTTTGTAGTGAATACCTCAGGAGGAACTGCCGGATACAGCTACAACCTTGGAACTGGCGCTCAAAGCAACAACCAATTTTCGGGACTTGCTGCAAACAGCTACACCATAACGGTTACCGACAATAACGGTTGTACGGCCACTACTTCGGCCACCTTGACACAACCTACAGTTGTAACTGCATCTGCCGCTAACCTTGTTAATATAAATTGTTTTGGCGATAACAATGGTAGTTTGTCCATCAACGCTTCAGGTGGCAGCCCATCTTATACATACAGTCTTGGTACCGTCACTCAAAGCAACAACCAATTTTCAGGATTATCGGCCAATAATTATACCTTTACAATTACGGATAATAATGGCTGTACCGCCACAACTTCAGCCACCATAAATGGCCCAAGTTCGGCACTTATTAGCTCTATCGGAACAATTCAAAATGTTTCTTGTAATGGCGCCTCTGACGCAAGTATAATCGTCAACGCAAGCGGAGGTACCGCGGGCTACAGCTTTGATTTAGGAAATGGTGCTCAAAGTAGTGGTACATTTAGTGGTCTAAATGCAACAAACTATCAAATTACCGTTACCGATAACAACAATTGTACAAGTTCTGTCAGTGCCAACATTAGTGAACCTGCTATTTTAAA
>CAJQQM010000134.1 GCA_905480485.1 uncultured Aureispira sp. | reverse complement strand
CTTGGTTTTGTTGATTTGCGAACCGATAAACCCGATGCTTCCTGTTCTGCGACCTATATTTTAGATAGTCCGGATATCGGAGTGCTGATACCTCGTGGATTTGCTACAGGATATCTCACCTTAGAGGACAACAGCAATGTCCTGTACTATTCTGACAATATTTATAAAGCTGAAACCGAGAAAGGTATTCGATGGAATGATCCTTTATTTGATTTAATGTGGCATTGTGACAATCCTAAATTATCAAAAAAAGATCAAGGTTGGTCTGATTACAAAAAAAACAACCTTAAAACATGAAAATTGACATTCTCATACCTACCTACAATCGTGCCGACGACTTAATTTACAATTTGACTCTAATTCAATCAGAATTAGAACAGCAGGGGCTTTTTGACAAAATCAACATAATCATTTCCGATAATTGTTCCGTGGATAATACTAAAAATGCCGTGCAAGAATTCATGGAAGTTAAAAATACGGCCTTTCAAATACAGTATTATCGAACCTCAGAAAATATTGGCTTAGAGAAAAATGCCGTCCATGTTTTGGGCAAAGCAAGCAGTGAATTTATTTTATTTTTGGGCGACGACGACTATCTAGACAAAGGTTATTTGTCGTACTGTTTGGACCAAATTGACAGCGATTCGAATGTAGGTTGTATCATAACGGGGATTGTTCAAATCGATAATGAACTAAATATCATCGGCCATCCTAGACCCACTGATTTTGAAGAAAAAAAAGGCAGGGCGGGTTATCAATCGATGCTCGAATTTTCACATTTAGGCCATCAACTTTCTGGTCTAGTGCTAAAGAGGGCCAACTTACTGGAAGAATATTTAGCCAATGAAACCTGTAGAAATATTTATTTATTTATTTATTTTGCATGCAACCGAATTGAAAAGTATAACGTTATCTATGCCCCAAAATTCCAAACGAAAGTTAAAATACTAAACAGTAAAGACTGGGACTATAATCAACTAGGCTTATTGGATGAAGTTTTCAAATCTTATTATCCTTTTATTGAATCGCAAGGAAAGCAAAATGTTAGGGATTTACTGATTCGTTTTTGTACCTTGCACTCTTATCGTTTTGGGATGCAAAAAAGACATCCTTTTCGATTGTACCAACAGTACAAAAAATTATTATCAATAGTGCCTAGCCTCGAAGGATTCGCCAAAGACCTACGTACGCTATTATTGAAAGATTATATTTTGTTATTCTTAAGAAAATAAAACATGAACATCACTTTAGTTGCAGGGGCCCGTCCCAATTTTATGAAAATAGCTCCTATTATTCATGCTATCAATGATTCGAATAAAGCTGGCAATAGCCTTGTAAAGTTCAGGTTAGTGCATACAGGCCAACACTATGACAAAAAATTAAGCCAAAACTTTTTTGACGATTTAAAGATACCTACGCCGCATGCCAACTTAGAAGTAGGGTCGGCTAGTCATGCCGTTCAAACAGCCAAAATCATGATTGCCTTCGAACAAGAATTGTTGGCAAATCCCTGTGATTATTTACTCGTGGTGGGTGATGTTAATTCTACCATGGCTTGTACCTTGGTTGCTAAAAAAATAGGGATAAAGGTCGTCCATGTCGAAGCAGGTCTGCGTTCATATGATTTAAATATGCCCGAAGAAATTAACCGAATGGTCACCGATTCTATTGCTGATATTTTCTTTACAACAACCCCCGATGCAGGCTACAAATTGGTTCAGATGGGTTGTAATCCTGACCATATTTATTTTGTAGGCAATGTCATGATTGACTCCTTGATAGGAAATTTAGAACGCCTTCAAAAACCCGCTGTATGGGACCAACAACAACTCATTGATAAGGAATATTACCTAATGACCCTACACCGTCCCTCTAACGTGGACGAAGAAAAAAATCTTCAGGAATTAATTAGCCTTTTAGGCCAACAGGCTGCCCCAAAGCCCATTATATTTCCAGCGCATCCACGCACCCAAAAACAGCTAAAAGCCATTGGCTTACCAGACAATATCATAATGGTCGAACCAATGCGTTATCTGGAGTTTATATACATGGTAAAACACGCCTTTGCTGTTTTGACAGATTCGGGTGGCATCCAAGAAGAAACCACCTATCTCAGTGTTCCTTGTTTTACCCTAAGAGAAAATACAGAACGGCCAGAAACCATTTCCGTTGGTACCAATGAATTGATTGGCCTGAACCCGAATAATATTTTGGAGGGCTTTAAAAAACTAAAATCTGGAAATTGGAAAGAAGGAAGTATTCCACTACTTTGGGATGGGAACACCTCCAAAAGAATCATAGAAACCTTACTATCGCTTTGATTTTAAACAAAGTAAACCCTCTTAGAGTTAAAGTAGTGCTTTATGGAATTAGAAAATCAAACAATCCTGGTAACCTCCAACGAACCTTGGGGAGATTTGTGGTACTCAAAGCAAAACTATGCTTATGAGTTATCTAAAAAAAATAACGTCTATTTCATTAATCCGCCTACAAAATGGCGGCCAAGCAACCTGCTTTCAAACCCTATTACTGAAGGTTCTTATAACGACAATCTTCATTATATCAATTACCAAAACTTTTTGCCCATACGGAATAATTTTCTGAATAAACTGAACAACAAATGGGTTTCTAAACACCTGCAGAAATATTTAGAAAAAAAAGGTGTTAAAGATACTATTTTATGGGCTTTTGATCCCTTAAGATTATTCAATCACAAACATTTAGGCTGTAAATTAGGTATTTATCATTGTGTAGATTTTTATTATTTTCAATATTTAGGAGAGTACGAATTGTGCAAAAACTCCAATCTACTATTTGCGACCTCCCAACGTTTTTTGGATGATTATGGCGATTACGATGCACCCAAATATGTTGTACCTCATGGTATTTCTTCGGAGGAATTTAACACAGACCTTGAGGTGCTCCAAAATCTTGATATTGACATTGAAGATTATGCCGTTTATACAGGAGTCATTGACCATCGGATGGATTTTTCTCTGTTAGAAAAAGCCCTTAAAAAGTTTCCAGATTTACCCTTTTTATTTGTAGGTCCTATTCGCTTATATCATCGCCCCATCAAAGAAAAAGACTTAGGGCCAGCTCAACGGATTTTTGAACAAAAGCGATATCCTAATGTTCATTCGATTGGTGCACGTCACTACAAAACGTTAAAAAACTATGTTAAGCGCGCTAAATTTTGTATTTCTTTTATGGACATGGAATACCACGCTAATACGGTTCATCATCATAAAACACTAGGATACCTAACGCAGGGCAAACCCGTTTTTGGTCCTATTTTTAGCGAATACAAAAACTTGGGTAATATTATGTACATGGACAATGATGGCGATGGATTGCTAGATTTAATTGACCAATTCCTAAAAAATGGCGAGGACCCCTCTTTAGAAAATGCGCGTATTGAACACGCGCGCCATTATACCTTTGAAAATGTTTTGGCCAATGCGAGTAAGTTGGTTGAAAAACACAGCACTTGAGTTGAAATTCGAAAATAATAAGAGCGACTCTCCTCAAAAATTCCTCGTTTGATAATGCATAATTCATGAAAGACCGCTTAATTACCGTCATCATTCCCGCATTCAAAGCAGGAAACTATATAAAAGAAACGATTCAAGGGGTATTGGACCAAACACATACAAATTTTGAATTGATCATTGTTGATGATGGATCTCCTGATGACCAAGCAGAGGTAATAATCCCTTTGGCTAAAGAAGACGATAGGATTCAATATATCAAACAAAAAAATGCTGGGGTTTCTTCTGCTCGAAATCACGGCTATCGTTTATCCAAAGGAGATTATCTTGCTTTTTTGGATGCGGATGACATTTGGTTGCCCAACAACTTAGAAAAGAAACTAGCGAAATTTGCTAATGACTCAGCCGTTGGTTTAGTGCATTCTGACATGGCTATCATGGATGGAAACTCAAAACTAACCGGTGAAATAAAAAGTGGTAAAGAAGGCGCTATATTAGATGACTTATTGGCTTGGAATGGCACCTGTATTCCTACTCCAAGTAGTATTTTAGTAAAACGAGAAGTACTCGAAAAAGTAGGGGGCTTTGACCTAGAGTTGTCGAATGCTGCAGATCAAGAATTTTTCTTTCGAGTAGCCCAAAATTACAAAATCGGTCGAGTTCCTGAGGTTACTTGGTGGTATCGTGTTCATGATAATAATATGCACAGCAATATTCCTATCATGGAGAAGGATGCTTTACTTGCTTATCAGCGTGCAGAAGAGAACAACTTGTTTAAGTCCAGAAAGTTTCGCAACTTTTGCTTTTCTAATATGTATTTGATTTTGGGCGCCTCTTGGTGGGGAGACGGTAAAAGTAAAGCCAAAGGCTTGAAATTTGCCATAAAAGCGTTATTTTGCCATCCACCTATCCTACTTAGAATCTTGAAACAACTATTTTCATAATTTGGAATTATGTCTTTACCTGCCATCATCATATGTGCTTCTCATAGCTTCAAAGATCCTTTGTTCAATGGTCTGATGTACCAATATATTTTGAATCATCAACAACAACACCCCGGTAAATATCGATACCATTTTATTACCGAAGAACAAGCTGCTTACGCCCTTGACCCTAACGAAATATCTAAATTACAAGCAGAACTACAAATACAAAATTTATTTTGGCATCCGATGCCTTACAGAGGAGGTAAGTTTATTTTGTTCAAAAAGCTTTGGAATTTCATAGCTTTATTTTTCAAGCTTTGGGGAATCAAACGCAAGGAAAAAGCTAAGGTTATTATAGGTTTTTTGGCTATTGCTGGAGGATATGCTTACATAATAGCTCGTTTTCTGAATCTAAAGCTCATGGTTTTTTGTTTCGAACCCCATAGCTTATACATGAAAGAATTTGGTATTTGGTCTGACAAATCGCTAAAATACAAGCTACTTAATAAGATTGAATATTTACAAGCTACCCGCGCCGACTATGTTACAGGCCCTACCATACATACCATCAATTTACTAAAAAAATGGAACTCTAGAGCGCAGTTATTTCGAGTGCCTATCAGCGTAGATACCCAAAAATTTAGCTATTTAGAAAAAGATCGTCAACGCATAAGAAAGCAATACAACATAGGAGAAGAGCGTTATGCAATGCTTTATTTAGGTAAATTTAACGGAATCTATTACGATACAAAAGAAGTAGCGAAATTTTGTAAAAAACTAGTGGATTTTGACCCACGCATTTTTATTTTTACCATCACTCCTACTCCATCTGAAGAGGTTACTAAAGCCTATGAAGCAGCTGGTTTATCATCCGAAGATTTTTTAGTGTTAAACAAAATCCCCTATGAAGAAATTGAAGCCTATATTTCAGCTTGCGACATGGGAGTAGTTGCGATTCCCCCTTTAAACTCTCAAAAATACCGTACCCCTGTTAAAATAGGCAACTATCTGTCTTGTGGTATCCCCTTTTTGTTGAACAGAGGAATTGCAGACGACGATATCATGGCAGAAGAAGAACAGGTAGGCGTTGTTTTTGAAAGCTTGACTGCAGAAGATTTTTCCGTTCCTTTGGCAACTTTAAAAAGATTTATGCAAGAAGACAGAACCCGCCTTCGTATGCGTTGTCGAGCAGCTGCAATCAAACACCGAGGCATTCAAAATTCTACTGACATACTTAACACGGTTATAAACGAATGCTACACGCTTTAAAATTTAACAATTATGGCTTCTATACTCGTTACAGGCGGCACGGGATTTATTGGTTCTCATCTGGTAGATCTACTAATCAAACAAGGGCATCATGTTTCGGTTTTAACCTCTAGCTCAAGTGTCCATCCAAATATCCAGGCTATTCAGTCAAAAATTAATTTAATTCATGGCAATTTTGGAAATAAAGAGTTGTTAATTCAATCCCTAAAATCGGTTGATTATATTTTTCACGCTGCTTGGACAACAGTCCCTAAGACATCCTCTGAAAATCCAAGTTACGACGCACAAAGCAATATAATTGGTTCTATTCAATTGCTTGAAGCAGCTGTAATAGCTGGTATCAAACGTGTAGTTTTTGTCTCGACAGGAGGGGCTATTTATGGTATTCCGCGGTACAATCCAATCGATGAAAAACATCCGGTGCAACCCATATCTGCTTACGGCATCTCTAAAATGGCTTTTGAGCGCTATTTACATTTTTTTCTAAAAAATAAGGGGCTTGATTATTCTATCATAAGGATTGCCAATGCCTACGGTCGACGTCAAAACTTACGCAATCAACAAGGCGTTATTGGAATTTGGTTGCAAAAAATCTTACACAAAACCCCATTAGAAATTTGGGGAGACGGTACGGTTGTACGCGATTATATTCATGTAAAAGATGTTGCTCGGGCCATTATTAGTGTATTAAATTATACTGGCAACAGGCGTGTATTTAATATTGGTTCGGGTCAAGGATATAGCCTCAATGAAATTTTAGCCCTTTGCCAGAAAGTCAGTGCCTGTCAAGCCGAAGTTCATTATAAATTGAGCAGAAGCTTTGATGTTCCAAAAAATGTATTAAATATCGAAAAAGCTCAAAAAGAACTTGCTTGGAAGCCTTTAATTGATTTGGAGGAAGGCATTCGAGATACCTGGGATTGGATTGGCACCTTATAAACCCCTGAAAGCTACTATATCAAATCATCTAATAATTGGATTAATTTAGATTTTTGTGATGCTACAGAATAAGACTCTTGTACTTTTTTTCGACCATTCCGTGCTATTTTTCGACGCAATGAAGCATCCTCAATCAAGCTAGATAAGGTATCAAACCATGATTCTAAATCTCGGCATAAGAAGCCATCTATACCATTTTCTACCACTGTAGCATTAACGCCTACGTCTGACAAGACAGCTACTTGTTCCATAGACATATACAGCAAGCCCTTTAGGGCACATTTACCTTTGGTCCATTCATCATCTGGCAAGGGCATCAAACCAATATCTAGTTCGGCCAATTCGGCTAGTTCAGTAGAGGCTGTCCAAGCAGTTCCTCTTAATTCAAGTGACTCGTTGTAATAAGTACTGTCTCCGATTAACTTAAAATAAATACGATTGCCGTATTTTTTTTTGAGGCGTAACAGAACAGGAACAATTGTTTCGAAATATGGAACTGTCGAAAAACTACCGCTCCACCCGATACATATTGAAGTCCCGCTTTTATCGGTGACCGACTGATAGTGGCTTGTATCAACAACTGTGGGAATGAGTTTTGTTTGTTGGTTATATTGTAAGGCATATTGTTGCAGATAGCTATTGCCGGCCAGCACTAAATCAGCTATTTCAATTAATTTAGCTGTTTTTTGAGCATCTTTAAGAAAGGATAAAGACTGATTGGCCTTCGATACATTTTGCAACCAAATTGAATCATCGAAATCAAAAACCATTTTAGTTTTGCGAGCAATTTGTCGTTCAAAAAAAACAGTTCCTAACATAAAGGCCTCGCGTTGCACAAAAACCAACTGAAAACGTCCTGCCCTGAAGCTTATCCAAAATAATTTAATAATGCTTTTTAGCAAAATAAACACCTTTGCCAGATAATGCCCTGCCGCATAAAACTTTTGGTCATCAGAAGCATTGATGAGGTAGAAATAATCAATTTTATAGCCATTTTGTTCTAAAAAAGACTGAAATTGTTCGAATCTGAAACGCTGAGAAGGGGAACGGTTTGGGCGGTGAAGCCCCATAAACAACATCTTTTTCGTTGGCATTGTCGGTCTTTTTATTTCATGCATTCATGCACAAAGGAAACAAACAAAGGATGCGGGTTTTCTACCGTACTTTTGTATTCAGGGTGAAACTGAACCCCTACAAACCAACGATGTTCGGGTATTTCTACCACCTCTACTAGAGAGGAATTTGGATTGACCCCTACAGGGTGCATGCCTGCTTCTCTAAAAGCGTCTAAATAGTCATTGTTGAATTCGAAGCGGTGACGGTGCCTTTCTTGTATTTGAGCAGTTTGGTATATTTCTTCGATTTTTGAACCCTTTTCTAAAGTACAAGGATAAGCACCTAAACGCATGGTACCCCCTTTTTTGTTAATTCCTTTTTGATCGTCCATCAAGGCAATAACAGGAAATTTAGTTTTTTCATCCATTTCTGTCGAAGCAGCTTTCTTGAGCCCTAAAACATTGCGAGCATATTCGACAACCGCGCATTGCATACCCAAGCAAATCCCAAAAAAGGGCAAGTTGTTCTCACGCGCATATTTTATTGCCTGTATTTTGCCTTCTACTCCACGTTCACCAAAACCAGGTGCGACCAATATTCCATTCAAGTGCTTGAGGGATTTGGCTACATTTTGAGAGGTGATTTGTTCAGATGCTATAGATACGATATGCACTTTACATTCGTTGGCAACACCGGCATGAACAAAAGCCTCTAAAATAGACTTATAGGCATCCTGTAATTCTATATACTTGCCAACAAGTCCTATTTTGATCTCATTGACAGGATTTTTCATATGCCCAAGAAATGATTTCCACTTTTTGAGGTCCGGTTCCATTCTATCCGCGAGTCTCAGCATGGAGATAACCGTCAAATCTAATTTTTCTTTAAGCATCAGAATTGGCACATCGTAAATACTAGCAGCATCACGGGCTTCTATTACTGCGGAAGGGGCAAGATTGCAAAATAAGGATAGTTTCCTTCTGATTGCCTGCGTCAGTGGATGTTCGGTGCGACAAACCAAAATATCGGGTTGAACACCTGCACTCAGCAACTCTTTGACCGAATGTTGTGTAGGTTTGGTTTTAAGTTCACCTGCGGCACTTAGGTAAGGCACTAGGGTTAAATGAATGGTTAGACAATTATCCGTGCCCATTTCCCAGCGAAGCTGACGAATTGATTCAATATAAGGGAGAGACTCAATATCTCCGACCGTACCGCCTATTTCTGTGATAACAATATCGTATTCTCCCGTATTAGAAATCAGCAGCATTCTTCGCTTGATTTCATCGGTTATATGCGGGATAATCTGTACAGTTTTGCCTAGAAAAGCACCTTCTCTCTCCTTATTGATGACTGTTTGGTATATGCGGCCGGTTGTAACATTATTGGCCTGCGAAGTGGGGATATTTAAAAAACGCTCGTAGTGTCCTAAGTCTAAATCGGTTTCGGCCCCGTCGTCGGTTACATAGCATTCACCGTGTTCGTAAGGATTTAGGGTCCCTGGGTCAACGTTGATATAAGGGTCAAACTTTTGGATGGTTACTGAAAAACCTCTTGCCTGAAGTAGTTTGGCGACAGAAGCCGCAATAATTCCTTTTCCTAATGAGGAGGTAACGCCCCCTGTCACAAAAATATACTTAGCCATAGCTGAACCTATTAGTGTTAAATTGAGTACCAATAGTGTGCAAAACTACCATATTTTGTAGGATTAAGGAACTATCAAGTAGGAAATATTTAAAAAAGTTAAAAAACAGTAATCAAACAGCAAAAGTAACCGTAATACTTATTAAAATTTTAAAAATTAGAATGGATAGCTTTAGATTAAGGAATAGTTTGTATTTTGCATTGTTGATCACTTAAAACTACCTTTAAAATGATACAAAGATACTTTAGTTTTATACTTTTTGTTGTAGTAACAACAGCATGTACTGATTCAGCGCCAAGTGATTCCTCGGCTGCGAATGCTCTACCAGAAGACCCTAAAATAACAGACATCGCCGAAACCCCTGTAGAGAAAAAAATAAAGGGCACTGCAACGCTTTTGAGTGGGCAAATTGTCGGTATGGACGCTGGCAAAAAATTATATTTCGACCGTAAAACACTAGACGCCACCGATGTAAAAGACAACGTTACATTAGACCAGGATAGCAAATTCGAACTCAAAACAGGTATTGAGGCAGCCGGTATATTTCGTTTAAGAATTGGAATAAACCCTATTTGGATGCTTTTAGAAGGCGGCGAAAATGTATCGATTCAAGCCGAAATGAATGGAAACACCCTAAAAAATTATGAACTTAGTGGCGCTAAATATGCGGCTGAAATGAAACAATGGAGCACCAATAGTTCAAAGGCTAACATTGTGAATTACCTCAAAAAATCCAAGGATTCTAAAGCGCTTCTCGACCTTTTTTTGGTGCTCAAACTCGATATGATCACCAACATCAAACTGTATCAAAAAGTTTTAGAAACACTACAAGAAACGTATCCCGATGCTAGCTATACCAAACAGTTTGCCTCAAGGGTGCTTTCTACTGTATCCAAAATGAAAAATCAACCGCTTTCTCCGGGGTCAAAAGCACCTGAAATCAAACTACCCGACCCAGATGGCAAAAAACGATCTTTGTCTGCTTTAAGAGGAAAGGTTGTATTGCTTGATTTTTGGGCATCTTGGTGTCGTCCCTGCAGAATGTCAAATCCACATGTTGTAGAAATGTATAACAAATACAACAAGAAAGGGTTTGATGTATTTAATGTATCCCTAGACGGCATCGACGACCGCAAAGCAGCCATGTATCAAAATGATGCAGCAACCATTGCACAAGTCACAGCTTTAGAAAAAGAAAAATGGCGTCAAGCGATCAAAACCGATGGTCTTATCTGGAAAAATCACGTTTCAGAATTAAGAAGTTGGTCTAGTCCTGTCGCTGCTTTATACAAAGTCAATTCAATCCCAAAAACTTTTTTACTTGACAAAAACGGAGTCATCCGCTACGAAAACTTACGTGGGAAAGCACTCGAAGAAGCAATTCAAGTTTTAATCAAAGAGTAGTTCTAATTATCTCTTTAAATAAATTACGCAAAAATTATTGTATTGATTTTTTTTTCGTACCTTTGCGTGGCGTTTTCAGAAACAAGTTTATTCAAATGAAGGCACTAAAACAGTTTACTATTAATTATGCGAGTCTCGCCGAAGGCGAACATCATTTTAATTATCATGTAGACAACAAGTTCTTGATACATTTCGAAGCTGCATTAGTTCAGGAAGCTAATATAGCCGTTCAGTTATTAATGGTTAAATTCATAAATAGCATCGAATTAAATTTTCAGATAAATGGTTCTGTTTTAATTCCTTGTGATGTCTGTAATGAAGAATTCAATCTGACAATTAATGGGCTTGACAAAATATCCGTCAAAATTGTCCATGAGATTCCAAAACAAGGTGATGAATTCAACATCATATACTTGGAAGAAAGTATGAGTTCGATTAATATTGCTGAAATGCTGTATGAGCTAATCATGCTAAGTATCCCGATGCGAAGGGTGCATCCGGAGGATGAGGCAGGAAATCCTACCTGTGACAAAACCATTTTGAAGTATTTGTCAGAAGGAACAACAGAAAGCTTGGATCATCAAGAAACAACAAAAACAAACCCAATTTGGGACGAATTAAAAAAATTAAAATAAGGATTAAAATAAATTAAAAATGGCACATCCTAAGAGTAGAATATCAAAACAACGCAAACGTAAACGTCGTACACATTATAAAATTGAAGCACCACATGTGGTCAGTTGTAGAAATTGTGGCAATCCTGTTCAAAGACATCGTATCTGCGATGCTTGCGGAAACTACCGCGGCAGAACAATTATCAACAAAGTTGAGCAAGTAGAAGAAGACTTCGATACGATTGACGACGTTCAAGTAGAAGAATAAAACAACATTATCAATGCTGTTGAAAACAATCAACTCTTATTCCCTTCTTAGGGATTAAGAGTTTTTAAGTTTGTACATAATTCAAATAATTAACTTTTACATCTCAACGGCCTGCCCATCCAAATTCCAAGAACTATCTACTGCAATGTCAAGATGTTCTAAAATAGTAGGTGCAATTGCAACAATAGGCGGATCATAGGGCATAAGCCCTGTATCAAGGGTGTTCTTGTTTCTAAAAATAGAAAATACACGCGTTACCTCGGGATCGTAAGGTTGATTGCTATGACTACCGTCAATTTTGCCTCCATGATCGGTACTTACCACTACCAACCAATCCTCGTTATTATTAATTTCTCGGTCATATAAAGCGTCCATTAAAGGACCTAACAAAGCATCCGTAGATTCGATAGCGTTTAGGTAATTAGGGATATCAGGATGAAAACCACAGCGATGACCTACATAGTCAACTTGATCAAAATGCAAGATCATGATATCAAGTTCGCAATTCTTTAAATAATTCGTGGCCGATTCGGCCACGAAGGCGTCCTCTTTGTAGTCCAAAACAACATCTGATTGGCAACTTTGTATTATTTGGTCGTTAAAATCTTTGTAATGAACAATAGACGCGATTTTATAACAGTAGGATTTGGTATTTACACGACACAAAAAAGGAGGATAATTGGTATAATTGGACGTTTCGTATTGATTGTCTGTTACACCGTGTTTGTCGGGCCATACCCCCGTAAGCATACTTGACCAACCTGGACCAGAAAGCGTATATAAATCCCCTCTATTTACTGATAAACTGTATTTACCCGCTTGCATCAATCGGTCTAAATTAGGCGTATGAGCACGCATCATGGCATCCGAACGACAACCATCTATCCCTATCAAAAGTACTTTTCGTTGATGTTGCAAACTATCGTTATCGCAAAGTTGAGGACAATCAGCCTGTATCGATTTTTGGCAGGAACCGAAAAAATGTAGTACAGCTAAAAGCGAAAAAAAATATATTATTCGATTCATTTAAACAATTATAGATCTAAAAGTATTATTAAATATAAGTATAAATTGGACGATCTTCCATAAAATTCTTTTTAAGTTGGGCTAACAACTTTACATATAACATAATTTATCATGGCTTATTTTACCCCAAATTTCAATCATTTTTTTAAGGATTTAGCAAAAAACAATCACAAGGAGTGGTTTCATGCCAACAAAAAAACCTATCTCAAAGAGGTTAAAAATCCCTTTTATCAATTTTTACAAGATTTAATAGCCCATATTCAAACGCATCACGACCCTGAATTATTCTTAGAGGTAAAAAATGCGGTCTTCAGAATCAATAGAGATATTCGTTTTTCTAAAGACAAGAGCCTTTATAAGCTACAAGTTGGGGCTGTTGTGGCACGAGGCGGTCGCAAAAACAGTCAGATACCTGGACTGTACATTCAATTTGGAGTTGGAGAGATATGGATTGGAGGTGGACTGTATGCCCCTGACAAAGAGCATCTTTATCGAGTGCGCAAACAGATAGCAGCACAACCGGATAAATTTAAACAATTGCTTCAAGATGCAGATTTTCAGAAAATATACGGTCAACTTAGTGGTCAACAACACAAAAGAATTCCAAAAGAGTTTAAAGCAGCTTTTGCCCATCAGCCCCTAATTGCCAATAAGCAATTTTATTTTATGAAAACCTACGATGATGAATCGATCATTAGCCGAGAGGATTTGCTAGAATGGGTGCTAAAACATTACCGCGCAGGATTAGCTATTAATCAATTTTTGATGGAAGCTGTTGTTAGCAAAGACGACTAGACCCACTACCAAGGTGTTAAAGTATGCCCGTCTCTGGTGTAGATACGGTTAAAAATAATGAGTACTAAATCAATGATAACGAATATACCGCAGCATCCTAAGGAACATAACTGTAATATCCCCCAACCTATTTGGCCAGTGTAGAAACGATGCAATCCAAATATGCCAAGCAGTACACACAACAAAAAAGCAGTTAGTTGGGAACGTTCTCCATGTATTGGTGGATTTTTAGAACGTTTGTTGAATTTCTTTGCAGACTTAAACGCTCTGAAAATTGATTTTTTACGTTTTTTAGAACGTTTTTTAATGGGATTAAATCCTTCTGAATAAAGAGATGCTTTTTCTGGGGAACTATCAATTGCATCGTAGACTACAGGAGTCTCTTTTATCACTAGAGAAGTAAGGCCTAGTAGACAAAACCCTAGCAATAGCAAACAAACAACAATTTTCAATTCCTTTACATCCATCATCATCTTGTGTAGGTATGCTAAAACAAGAAACTTTAATGAGTTTACCCGATTATTTTTCGCTATCTCTCAACCCAAAAAAGCTTCTTGTTCCTACTCGATTCTATTCTTATTTACCTGTAGATAATTCGGCAAAATATTGGTAAAAATAAGGTATTGTTTCGATACCTTTGAAGTAATTAAACAAACCAAAGTGTTCGTTTGGAGAATGAATTGCATCAGAATCTAAGCCAAATCCCATTAATATGGTCTTGACAGACAATACCTCTTCAAACATAGCAACAATCGGTATAGAACCTCCTGAACGTTGCGGAATAGCCTTCTTGCCAAAGGTCGCCTGATAAGCTTTGTCGGCAGCTTGATAGGCGATTCCGTCTGTCGGTGTTAAAACCGGTTCACCACCATGATGCGGGGTAACTTTTACTCGAACTGAAGCAGGGGCAATTTTTTCGAAATGATTTTGAAACAAGCTTGTAATTGTTTCAGAATCCTGATTTGGCACCAAGCGCATAGATATTTTGGCATAAGCCTTCGATGGTAAAACCGTTTTAGCCCCTTCGCCAATATAACCACCCCATATGCCGTTGACATCTAAAGTCGGACGTATAGAAGCTCTTTCTAAGGTGGTATAGCCCTTTTCTCCATGAATATCCTTGATATCAATCGAGGCTTTGTAGTCCGACAAAGAAAAAGGTGCTTGATTCATCGCGGTGCGTTCCTCGGTCGAAACCTCTAATACATCGTCGTAAAATCCGTCGATGGTAATATGCCCATTTTCATCATGCATTGAAGCAATCATTTGTGCTAATATATTGATAGGGTTGCCCACTGCACCACCGTACAATCCGGAATGTAAGTCACGATTTGGGCCAATTACCTCCACTTCAACATAACTCAATCCTCTAAGCCCCGAAGTAACAGATGGAGTATTATTATCGATGATACCCGTATCAGAAACCAATATTACATCGCAGGCAAATTTGTCGGCGTTCGCCTTCAAAAAAGGACCTAAACTTGGCGAACCCACTTCTTCTTCTCCCTCAATCATAAACTTAACATTACAGGGCAAACAGTTCTCTGCCATCATAGACTCAAATGCTTTTACGTGCATATACATTTGGCCTTTATCATCGCAGGCACCTCTAGCAAAAATAGCCCCTTGCGGATGAATAGATGTCTTCTTAATGACGGGGTCAAAAGGTCCTGAATCCCATAGTTCAAGTGGGTCGGCAGGTTGCACATCATAATGTCCATAGACACATACTGTAGGTAATTTAGGGTCAATTATTTTATCTGCGTAGACCACGGGGTAGCCGTCGGTTGGGCATATCTCCGCATTTTCAGCCCCTGCTGCAATTAATTTTTGTTTGATAAATTCAGCCGTTTGCAGTACATCGCCTTTAAAGCTTGAATCTGCGCTAACCGAAGGGATTTTAAGTAACTCTAGCAATTCTTCTAAAAACCGTTCTTTGTTAGATTCTTGAAATGCCTTTAATTGTTCCATTGTATTATTATTTGTTGTAATGATAAATTGGTAAATATTTTAAGAGAAATCAATCTCTGTATTGTCGCCAATATTTAAACTCAAACTGAGGCCTTTAACAGATGCATCGCTACCAATAATAGATTCTTCGAGTACGACACCTTCGATAGTAGCATAACTCCCGATAATTGAATCTTTGACGATGGCATGATTCATTACTGAATTGTCTCCCACGCATACATTAGGGCCAATGATTGAATTACGAATTTGACAATTTTCACCGATGCTAACCGGGTGTACAATTATGGAGTTCTCAAACCCAGGGATTGTCGCTGTTGATTGGTCATGTCTTCTCAACAAAACTGCATTCGTTGCCAAAAGAATATCTTTCTTCCCACAATTATACCAGTTATCTACTTCAAAAACAGAGATTTTGACGCCCTGTTCGACCATATACATTAGGGCATCGGTAAGATGAAACTCTTGTATAGTGCGAATGTCATTATGAATTATATGATCTAAGGCCTTAATCAAGGCCGGGACATCTGAAATTTTGTACAAGCCAACCAAAGCCATATTCGATTTTGGTATTTTAGGCTTTTCGACTACTTTTTTGATAAACCCGTCCTCCCCTATTTCAACAACACCAAATTCACGTGGGTCTTCTACTTTTTTGACACCTAGACAGGAGTTGGGTTTGTGTAATAGTTCTTTCAGGTTACCTTCAAATATAGTATCTCCTAACACCACTAATACTTCATCAGCGCTATTATAGGCTTCCGAAGCAATATGCATGGCATGTCCTAACCCTAATCGGACTTCTTGGTGCACAAAAGTAAGGTCTAGGTGTGCGTATCTATTTTCGACGTAGTTTTTAATTTTTTCACCAAAATAACCTATGATTAAAATAAATTCTTCTATCCCTGCATCGACCAATTGATCTATGATAGAGGCGATAAGGGGTTTGCCGCCAACCGGAAGTAGTGGTTTAGGCTGTGTGTAGGTATGTGGCCTTAGGCGTGTTCCCACACCCGCAACAGGTATTATAGCTTTCATCTTCTATTTTTTCAGTGTCAATTCAATCGATACAAAGTAAACTTCAAGATACTATTTTATTATCAAAAAAGGCCTCAAAGAGTTGCAATATAGAACAGGCTAATATAAGTTTTTAGAAACTGCTTAGGAAATATGTATCTATTTTTTACACAAAAAAAATGAAGGTATATCAAGTTATAGACTGCTGACCGTCCATCCTACCCTAGACTTTTGAAGGGGGCTACCAAGCCTTTAAAATTCAATTTCGAGGATAGAATTTTATATTTGCCCGACAGCCAGTTTTTCAAAGAAGGAGCAAAATTTTAGTAATCGTTCAATTATTCTTACTTTCGTAGTGTAATTAAACATATTGTCTAGTATTTAGGGGGCAATACTATGTTAAACACAACCAAAGCATCATGCAATCAAAGGATACTGCAAAAACATCTTCAGCGAATTTCAATGAATTTGAAGCCATAGAAACGCAGCAATGGCAAGCGGCAATCGAGAAATTCCTAAAAGGAAAAGCACTAGAATCTCTTGATATTAAATTTGAAGAAGACATCCGCATTTCTCCTATTTTGCGCGCTAATGACGATTATTTATCGTTGTCTAACACAGGCCTTCCGTATCCAAGCAGTTGGTCTATGTGTTCTTATATCCTTGTAGGCAATCAACATACTATCGAAAATATAAACCATTCTATTTTAGATGCACTCAGCAGGGGGTCTAATGCGCTCATAATTGCCGTAAACAAGCCCCTCAAATCAGAAGAGATTTTGCAGTTATTTAAGGGGGTTGAATTGGCGTACATACAGGTACATTTTCAATTAAACCTAGCCCCTTCTGTTCAATCGGATACCCTAGAACACCTTGCCCGTCATTTTTCGGGCCAGGCAGACCGCTTTAGTTTTGACTTTAACAATATCCCGCAAAACAGCCACTTATTGGAAGCTTGTCAGCGTCTTTTAGGAGGCTGCCGTCCCTTCTGCCTACAACTTTCGGAGGCTAGTTCTGATGCAATGGCACAGGCTTTTTATACGCTTTCTTTATACATCGATTCTTGCTTAGAAAAAGGTGAAACCCTCGAAGATATTTTAAGAAGCGTACGTTTTGAATATCCTTCCACCCTAGATTATTTTGGTTCAATCGCAGGAATGCGAGCGATTAGAATATTGTGGAATGGCTTGTTAATTGCTTACAATCCTTCCGAAAATATTCCTTGTTTTATTCATTGCAATGTAAGGATGGATTCGACTGAGAACCCTTACCAGAACATGATAAAAGCGAGCACCCAAACCATGTCTGCTGCTGTTGCAGGTGCCAATAGTATTTGGGTCGAACCGTCTAAAGGTATCGAAAACGCCGATGATTTTAGCCGAAGAATAGCGTTGAATATCCAGCACATTTTACAGTCTGAAAGTTACTTAAACAAAATTGCAGACCCTGCTGCCGGCGCCTTTTACATCGAAAGCCTGAGTAAAAAAATAGCGGATAAGGCTTGGCAACAATTTTGCAGTTTGTAGTACCAAAGATTTTAAAAGTATCCTAAAAGTGTCTTTGCTTTCAATATATGAATCGAAAACAATTTATATTTTCCTGTTCAATTCTCTTTTTTACTCTTTTGTTGGGAAAGCCTACTTTAGGGCAACTGACCCCTGTATCGGAGCAAAATATCAAAGCCTTGAACAATTATATGCGCTATTCCAATGAGGTTAGTTATGCTTGTTCTCTACTTTTCCGTGATTTCAAACAACTCAATGATCAATTCTATTTAGTGGCGACCGACAGCATAGATACTGCCGTTTTCGATAAAAAAACCGTACTCACCAACAAAAATTTATTTCCTGTTCTACCCA
>CAJQQM010000133.1 GCA_905480485.1 uncultured Aureispira sp. | reverse complement strand
CCCTTTTGTTTGCATTTTTTTTGTGGATGCACATATTTAAAAGAATAAATGGCTTCCAATGCTTAAATATGTTTATTTTGATTAAATATTTAGATCACAAAACTATAATCTAATGTTATTTACGACGATTAAAACGAGTGCTTGTATTATTCTGGTTATATTCTGCATGTTTATAAACAGTATCTATGCACAGGTTCATTTTTATAATACCTATCCGGATTATACCTTTGAAGATCAAAATATAAATGAAAATATCGAATCAACTGATTGGGAATATGCTACGGTAGCGATGCTCATTCAAGACCAAAATTCTAGTTTTGAAATTAATTTTTTGAGTGAAACAAAAGATTCCAATGAAATTGTACGGAAGCTGCAACTCAAACAAGTTTCAGAATGGTCTATCAAAGATAATATGGATGCTTGTGTTGTTGAAACAAGCGACAAACTTCTACGCTATTTGCTTTTTTACTCAAGTAGCTCCAATTTTATTAATCAGTCAGGTTTGTATTTGATGGAATTGGCAGCGAATGGTAAAGAAGGGTCGGGGCGAAACATTTACCTTAAGAATTATCTTAAAAATCATCGTGAGTCTATGATGTTTATTCATTCGGACGGACTTTCAGCGTATCAGTATACCTTGCAATTTAACAATGCTTTGTTCAGTAGCAATCTACTTGTAGCCCGAAAATATGTGAAGGATGCCATAGAACTATGCTACACAGCGCAAGATGTACGCATCAAACAAATGGATGAATTTCTTCGTTTATCTTTTCCAGTAGAGGATCCTTACAAATCAATTTTAGTACATCGAAATATTACGAGAAACCTTCGTTACAGCGAAGGGATTTATACGTACACAAATGATTCAATACCATCCAAAAATGGGAATTACGGTTTTTCTACCGGTGATATAAAAACAGGGTTTGATAAATTTAAGTATTCTTGGTTTGTACCTGATAATATCGAAATTGTTGATTTTAAGTCAAACAGGAAAGGGAATTGGCAAAAAACATCCAATGGATTGGTTTTTACTGCTGAAAAAGGCGCGAATGATATCTTGTTTACTATTTCCTTCAAAATAAATAATACCCAAGCTACGGAGATTGAAAAAACGATAGTTAGTGCAAAAGAAATTATTCAATTGCCGTCGACAAAGGTTCGAATAAGTATATGGGATAATAATAAAGTAGATGGCGATATTATATCGCTGAGTCTAAACGGGGAGTGGATTGTACGCAATCTTGAAGTGAGTGCTTGCAAAACTACCTTTACACTCGACTTGCCATCCGAAGAGAATTATTTGGTGATGAAGGCGGAGAACCTTGGAACACATCCACCGAATACTGCGGCTTTTTTGATTGAATCAGGCGATTTTTCTAAGCAAATAATCCTTAATTCAGACCTTGGTAAAAGTGAAATGATGACCCTAAAAACAAAACAATAGTGTAGCAAATTGAGGATTGGAAACAATATCTAAAACTTTGTATTCTGATTTCTGTGTGTTTTTTGCGGTAGACTTTATTCTTGATTTGTTTAATAAAATAATACTAAAGGTTAAACAAAATGATTATGTAACTGTTATCTTATCATTATTCACATTTAAAAAATATGTTTCTAATGAAAAAGATACTAGCATTTACATTTTTAGCCCTTGTATCCCTCCAATCTTCGTTTGCTTCTAACCAACCTGTCAATACAGATCCACCGTCTATTGTAGGAGTGGCTTCAGCTAATGAAAACTTTACTACTTTGGTAGCCGCTGTCAAGGCTGCAGATTTAGCCAAAACGCTAGACGTCGATGGCCCGTTTACTGTTTTCGCTCCTGTCAATACTGCTTTCGATAAATTACCAGAAGGTACTGTTGCTACTTTACTTAAGCCAGAAAACAAATCCATGCTTGCATCTATCTTAACGTATCATGTTGTCAAAGGTGAATTCAAAGCCGCTGATGTAATTGCAGCAATCAAAAAGAATAAAGGAAGTTTTACGATACCAACTATTCAAGGAGGTCAGTTAGTGGCGTCTATCGTTGATGGTAAAGTAGTATTGAAAGATGAGAAAGGCGGTATGTCTACTATAATAATTACAGACGTAGCTGCTTCAAATGGTGTTATCCATGCTATCGATACGGTAGTAATGCCCAAATAAATAGAGTACCCGGATAATTTAAAAAGGTTAAAAAGCCACGAACATTTGTTCGGGGCTTTTTTTTTGCAAACATAACTACAATCTAAGGGCATTTATATTGTCGCTGAAATGCGCTATATATGCGTCTGAAAACCCTTTTTTGTAGGGGAATAACCACAAAGATTCTATTGTTTTTCCCTTAAGGTGCATGTAGGCATAGCCACTTAGGTGTTTATTATTAATTTCATAACTTATTTTACGCTCAATAAGCCTTGGCGTTTCTTTCCATTTTTCTACCTTTAATAATGCTGGGTCAAGGCCTATTTTTTGCAGCATTCCATCAAGGGCATTTGGGAAAAAAGCTTCCAAAGATCCTATTTCTTCTCTAAGTTTAAATTGGATATAAAGCGTGGCGCGTTTGTTCTGTTGATCACTGAAAATAAGGAGCTCTTCGTAAAAAAAACGTAAATCATCAGGGACATCAACGGATTCTTTTTTTAGTAAATAAGGTACTTTAAAAGATGTTTCTCCCAATTGTTGAGCAAGCCATTTTTGTTCGAGAAGGCTAGCATCGTTTGGTTCTTGTACTGCCCACAAACAGGTGATTGTTGTGGCAGATATGAATAGAAAAGAAATAAATAACCTGATCAACCAGGATTTGGATTTCGTCGATTGTAAAATAAAAGATCCAAGCCCAGCTATAAGACCGCAAGCGGTAGCCGATAGAAGTATCGAGCCCTTGTCGGAGGTATTTAAAATAGTAAGTGCAATGATACTAGGAGTTAATACTATAAATAACATCCAAGGGTCTTTCTGTAAGTTCTGATTTTCTTGCATTCTAGTGTATGATTGATGCCTTTACTTGCGTAATTATGCCTTTTGATGCGTCGAAATAAGTGTCCGTTCTAGGATTAGAACACCAATAAAATACATAAAATCTTTGAATCCGTTATCGTAATCTTGTACCATAAAACTCCCAAAAGTTAGGATTAAAAACAGGATATAATAAACCAATAATCCCGCCCCTACTATAGCATCGGCCTCTTTTTTTAAGAGCATTCTTAATAATCCAATAAACAAAATTAAAGGACCAACGATTTCAAGAATTACGATGCAATAAAAAGCCATCGTCAAACCACTAGGTAATACTGCAATCCAGCTATTTTCAAATTTTCGAATAAACCAATCGGGCGGCATATCTGCTGTTATTTTATGCAAGGCAGGGATAAATAACAATAGTATCAGAAGCAGTAGAATGATTGATTTTCGAATCGTTTGCATCGAGGTAGTTTCAGAGGTTAGTTAGCATAAATAACGCATATCAAAAGGATAGTGGTATTATTTATTAATAATATACCTCGCTAAAATAATAGTTCCAGGCACATAAAAGATGATTTAGTTTGTGAAATTTAGTGTTTTAGCCCTAATAAGCACTGCGTCCTTCCAAAGCAACGCATAAAACCCATCTTTAGCCTTATTTTAATTGCGTAAAGCTTTATTTTTGGGTAAGGCTGATGTAAAATATTGAGAATGCTCTACGAATGTTTTCCTCTAATATAAAGCGATGAATTTTTCACAGTATTTCAAATCCTTAGGGCAGGTGTTTCTACGTCAACAAAGCTATTTTTGACTATACATCAAAAAAATAAGGGCGATGATACAATCAAGGCCCTTGTATTATGCTTGCTACAAGATTTTAATCGTGCAGGATATTAAGACCTTCTTTAGCGCTATTTTTTGTAGCTTGTTGCTTTTCTTTTAGTGTAATATTAGCTAGTTTATCAGGGTGTATCAGCGTTTTTGAAGTCAGTATTGTAGGTTCAATCGGCCCTGCCGCAGGGGCAAACCGTTCGTCTGAATATCTAGAAATACTGCCATCTTCGTTGATTTCGTCGGCCCTGTTTGCGGTAACAGTCCAGCTGAAACTAACATTAGACTTCCCCTTTCCTAACTCAACAACATCAAAACCTTCGGCAGATTTATTCGTAACAAAAACTCCCTTGCAGTCACCTTCTAGCTGTATAAAAACACGAAGGGGATGCGCTTCGTTGACGGCAATGTTTTTAGTTAGGTTGGGATCGAGTTGTATTTGAGCCTTGCCATTAACCAGTTGCCCGCTGCCGTAGTCTTGGAATAAATTTTCTGGAGCCTCCGGACAACTAAGCAATACAAGCGTTCCATCCGTACCTTTTACAGTGGTATTAACCGTTCCATTGCCTTCTATTTTGCGGTTGATTCCAGAACTTGTACGCATGCCGACATAGGCATAGGATTGGCCAGAATTAGTAGAAAAGTAACCACCACAACGAGTAACGGCAGCTGCACTTGAAGACCATCCTGTTACACCAAATCGGTCACTGCTTCCACTCAAACCTGAACCGACACTTAGCGTTGTATTAGGGGCCCCGTTGCTTACTCCAAGTACGCCTGTTCCGTTTACGGTTCCGGTGGCCATGCCATAAGCGCCGGTTTTGATGCCACTAAATGCACCGCCACTTCCATCTGTTAAGTAGTTACCTGCAACATTATTGCCAGTGCCCAAAATTCCGGTACCATTTGCATGTGTGTGAAAAGACCTTGTCGCAAAATAAGTCGGCGCATCGGTTTGTCCGAAAATGCCATGATTGAGGGTGGATTGACCATACACACCAATGCCATTTGATAAACCTAAAACGCCTCTATTATCGGTGGTGCTACTACCTTCGGAAATTCCAAGTACTCCGATTTCCTGACCACTTATGTTCCAGGATGTTCCATCAAAAGTATTGCCGCCTTGAATGCCTAGGTAGCCTCGGGTAGGGCCAAAAACGCCTTCTCCTTTTACGGCATGTGAGCCTGCGCCAGTAGAATTTTGCTGCACATATTGTATTGCTTGGTTGTTAGCACTGCCCACTACATGTAGGCGATTGGCAGGTGCAGCCGTGCCAATTCCAACATTTTGGGCATCGGCATTTATAATACAACAAATAAAGATACAAGTGTTAAGGTATGTTTTAAGGTACATAAAAATTGGGTTAAGTGTTTGGGTAATATTGTTTGGTATTTAATTCAAATATATTCATACGAAGATATCTTGTCTTTTGTTTAAAATTTTTGAAAATTCTTAATTTGTTAACTATCAAAATGTTAGGGGATTTTCTAATTAGGAGGTTGTTCGCCCTAGTTTTAGTATCCAAAGTTTATCATTTTACCCTTTTAATCACGAACTTTTTATATATTACGCCCCGCTATACAATTAACAAAAGGCTCTTAGGCAGCTACCCGAAAAAAGAGTAGTTTACCAGATAAGTATTTGTCTGAAAGCCTTTCTAATCTATACCAACACTATTTTTTATGCAACATTTAATAAACTCTCAATTGATTTGTGCCGACTACCATAAAGATTACCCCATGATTGAACGTGGTAAGGGCATTTACCTTTATGACAAGGCTGGCAATGAATACATTGATGCATGTGGCTGTACTGCAGCAGTAACGCACCTTGGGCACGGGCTTGATTGTATATCGGAGGCATTATATGAACAATCCAAAAAACTAGCGGTACATCCAACGCATCTCTTCTACAATGAGGCCCTCGAAAAATATTTAGCTTCTATTTGTGCCTTTGCGCCAGAAGGATTCAATCATGCCTGGACAATTTCGGGCGGGACAGAAGCAGTAGAAAATGCCATCAAATTGGCCTTTCAATATCAGAAGGTAAAAGGCTACAAACGCCACAAAGTATTGGCTAGATGGGGAAGTTATCATGGCAACTCAATTACAGTGTTAGATGTAGGTGGTTTAAAGGCAAGGAGAGATTACTACACCGATTTGATGGTCGACCACCTTCATGTGTCTCCTTGTTATACCTATCGAAATGCCGAAGGAATGAGCGAAGAAGCCTACGAGGATATGCTGATTCAGGAATTAGAAAATACTTTAGCAGCGCATCCAGAAATCTTCTGTTTTTTGGCCGAACCTATCGTTGGGGCAGCCTTAGGTGCAGCGACGCCAACGCCCAATTATTTTAAGCGCATCAAAGCGATTTGCGATGCACACGATATCCTGCTAATAGCCGACGAGGTCATGACGGGCTTTGGAAGAACAGGGACTAATTTTGGAATCAACTTGTATGGTGATTATGCCGATATTTTATGTTGTGCCAAAGGTATTAGTTCAGGTTATTTCCCATTAGGGGCTATTATTGTGCACGACCGAGTCTATGATGCTATTCGAGCAAGCGGACAACCTTTTTACAGTGGACAAACCTATGCCTGTATTCCATTAGCAGCGGCCGTTGGGCAAGCCAATTTAGATTATATCCAACAACACAATTTAGTCGATAATGCCCGAGAGGTAGGGGGCTATCTCAAATCTAAATTAGAAGGACTAAAAGCACTTTCTTGTGTTGGCGATGTGCGTGGAGAAGGCTTGTTTTTAGGAATTGAGTTTGTGCAGAATCAGGCAACTAAAGCCATTTTTGATCCGAATGTTTTCTTTAGCAAAAAAGTAGAAGCGCAGGCCTTTAAGGAGGGACTCGTAAGTTATGCTTGTAGGGGTACAGTAGAATACAGCAAAGGAGATCATATGTTATTTGCCCCGCCGATTACCCTAAGTCACGAAGAAGCAGATTTGATTGTTGATAAATTACAAACGGCCATCAAAAAAGTCTACAGCAAGTTGCAGTAAGCTCAAGGTCGTTTGACTATGCGCTATTTTACGACCTTTAAATCTTTCTAAATGTCCTATTATGATTTTGTAACAGGTCTAGAGGGCTTAGGTGCTTTTGCGTTGATATGTTCTTGTTTTTGTTGCTGTTTCGGTTGCATAAAAAACGACCGTGTTCTATGTACCTTTTTTTTGTATTGGATTTGACGATGAATGTACAGATAACAAAAGAGGCAATATTATCTAATAATTTTGAAACTTCATTCATGTTTTTTGATAGATTCTAATGGATTCGCTCGTTAGCCATACTAGTATTGGTTCGGCTGCTAAACAATTTTAAATTGTCATAGAGCGCATTTATTTTTGTACATTTAATGCATATTTAATAATCCCTTAAAATAAATACATGCTCAAATCATTTGGTTTTATATTTAGAGCAGTTCGCAATAAAAAGACAGAATTGCTTATCTCTCTAGGCATGGTCCTTGTCTTGTTGATAGTCGCTTCGGTACTTATGTATTTTATCGAAAAAGAAGCTCAGCCTGAAGCCTTTTCAGACATTTTTTCGACCATGTGGTGGGGAGTGGCTACGCTTACTACCGTGGGCTACGGCGATATGTATCCGATTACAGGGTGGGGGAAATTACTTGGAGGTATAATTGCTATTCTTGGTGTAGGCTTGTTCGCTTTGCCTGCGGGTATTATTGCATCAGGATTTGTAGAAGAAATAGAAAGTGAAAAAAAATTAAAAGAATTGTTGGAGGTAGAGGCCAAATTAAAACATGCATTTTCTGTGGAGTATTACGTACCTATTCGCGAAAGAAAAAAAGCGCTTGGAGTAGGGTATTTGCCTCGAAAGTGGTTAAGTGTAAATGATATAAAGTACAAAATGGGCATTGCAGAGACAACGCTTTTAGATGTGATGGCATTTTCTAATTTGTTTCGACTAAGAAATGTTAAATTTTCTGCCAAAGATATAGCAGGGTTAGAATATGTTGATTCAAACACTGTTTATGGCAAATTAATTGATCGGAATGCATCGGTCACTATCATCAATTTACATGCATCTATTCAACCTTTTTTTGGGCATTTTTCGTCAGGGGTAGCAGAGGTGTTACAGGCTAATTATATATCAAATGAGGTATACAGCACGCTTTCTTTTTTGGAAGATCAGCAACTCAACTTAATTACTAATCCCGCCTATAGTCAGTCTCAGAATACACACCCCTCTTTAAGCGTATTACAACAAGATATTCAACAGGTAGTTCGAAAAGGGCAATATTGTGTCCTTTTGGTCAATGCGATCAAGGATGACACCTTGTTTCAGCTAAATACAGGGGCTGCAATTGGCAATTCCATACAGGGGCCTTTTTTCAAAGATGCTGAGCCCCTAAATAAGGTCCACAAAGCCATGCTTGAAGTAGCAAAAAAACACGAAATGAATGTGCTGACGCACGAAAAATTTGGTATCCCTGATAAAGACCATGTGAGTTGGTGGATACATCAAAATACTAGTTGTAATCTGATTTTGTTGCATGTTAATGTGGGTGTTTTAAAAAAGAAATTATACGATTACTACCAATATATGGTTGATGTAGCACAGTGCTTGGCGCAACTCGAAGATCAAAGTATTGAATAGTTCGCTTTTTGTCAAGTTTATACTAAATTCAACTCAATTACAAGCAATCCCCTTGGAGTTTTTTATTTTGGCTTTCAGGGTACTTAATACCAGTTTCCTAATCAAAGTAACCTATTTGCTGAACTAAATAGGATGCACTTAAGTGAGTAAATTCCCTGTTTTATATAGGTTTGCTTCAAGTTCACCATTAAGATTTTCTATCTGACTTTATTGTAAAAAAGTATTAATAAGCATAAAATAAATTGGGAAGATATTAGGGTGTTGGCACAAGAATACTTTGGCCTATTCTTCAAACAAGTTAATCTACTTTTACAATAAAAAAACAATTTTGGTAAACTCAAAATCTGTAATGTTGTTAGGTTATAAATAAGGTATCTTTCAAGTGTTTCGAACTAAGCTACCCTTATTCAATACCATTTTTCTACTTTCAAATCAGTATCCATAATGGCCTATTATTTAAAATTTGGTAATAAGTTTGTCAAGAAGACAAAAAATAGAAGGATAGAGGGTGTTTCTGCTATTCTTGGTAGCAAAAAACAAGCTAAAATTTATAATTCAATTACCAATGCTAAAAAAGCAAAGTCTGCTTATGAATATCAATACGTTGATTTAACCAACAAACTTACTATATCAGAAGCAGGGTATCAGGCCCAACACTAGTCGCCTACCTATTGATAGGATTTATGGTATCGAAAAGTTAAAGTTTATAAACTTTAACAACTTTTTTTGCTCTTATGATTCCAACAATTAATTTTGCAGTCCCAACGCCCGTGACCTGTAGATTATACGTTTCTGATGACACCACTCGCCAAGTGTTTTAACGATTGCCTGTTGCTATTTCGTTCTTCTTTTTCAATTGAAAAAAAAGCTTTTACTTTTTTAATATGCCTACTCAACTATTTCTTAGTGTTCTGTCAAGCTCCTGTACACAGCTATGACTTTTCGGTGGGCTTCAACGAACTCAATAATTCTGGCCCTGTTTTGCTAGCCAATGCAGGCTCGGTACTTTCGCCACTAATAATGTCTGCTTGACGTCTCAATCAGTGTATCAGTTTGCGGCAGGCCAAGGTCTCGATTATGCCGTAGGTAGTTTATTTACCAATAACTATTCGATTGAAATGGTTTTTGAATTTACCAATACGAATGGTTTTAGGAGGGTCTTAGATTACAAAAAACTTACCACTGATTTTGGCCTTTATGTACTCAATAGTAATCTTTACTTTTATCCAGTTTCGCTTGGTACAGGAGCACCAATAGCAGCCGGAGAATATGTGCATGTAGTCGTAACACGCAATGCTGTAGATAGTTTTAAAGCATATGTTAACGGATGCTTGCATTTGGCTGCTGAAGATGCACTTGGCAGGGCTATTACTGACGCCACCAACAAAATTGTCTTTTTCAAAGATAATGGTGGAGAAAATAGTGCCGGGTCTGTTTCTGAGATTCACCTGTATGATTTCGAACTGTCGGAAGCACAAGTCGTAGCACGTTATAATGCCTTTTACCCCTCTACCACCAATCCTAACAACCCTAATCCGCCGGTTCGGGATGTTTATGAGTACCTTTTTGATAATGATTTTACCGAAACCAACGGTAAGCCTGTCGATTTAATCCCCTTGTCAACAGGAAGTTTTGGTTTGGATACATTCAGTAATTGTGGTGTCAAGACGGTTTATAATTTTGATCAAAATAGTGGCTTGCGATTCGACAATGCTGCTGCCAACAACTTTATAGACGACAATTATACGATTGAATTTTATTTTCAATTTCAAAATATGACTGGATGGCGAAGGTTGGTTGATTTTAAGAACCGTAAATCGGATACAGGGCCTTATGCATTTAACAATCGAATTCAATTTTTCCCGACAGTAACAAGTGGTACCTTTCCGTTGAACCCGAGTATATACAGCCACCTTGTGTTGACCCGTCAGACCAGTACTAGTGGTGGTTCTGCCTGTGTTGCACCAGCTGATTCTGCTACCTTTAATATGTATGTAGACGGTCTTTTGAGGGCAACTTTTAATGACAACACTGATTTGGCGGTATTAGATGTCGACCAGGTGCTTCAATTTTTTGTAGATGACTTAGTATTTCCGAACGAAGCAAGCGCAGGTTCGATTGCACTTTTGCGTTTATACAACTATGTATTGGTTCCTTCTGATGTTGCCAATTCATTTGGTTCGGTACCTTGCCCAATTTTATTGGATAATCCTACAACTTTATTACATGCTGTCCGAGAAAATCTGTCGGAACGTGTATTGTTGACATGGGACAATGAACAGATTCCAGAAAATGCTATGTTTAGTCTTGAATTTAGTAAAGATGCTATCTTTTGGGAGGGTATATCCGACCAAATGAATTGGCAGCAAACGCATTTGAATACCATCAATAATACCGCTACCAATAGTTATTA
Source organism: uncultured Aureispira sp. (assembly GCA_905480485.1). Lineage (GTDB taxonomy): Bacteria > Bacteroidota > Bacteroidia > Chitinophagales > Saprospiraceae > Aureispira. The sequence continues at coordinate 6,940 of CAJQQM010000133.1, read as the reverse complement.
TCGTTTGCGTATAGATGTTGACCAGCGCGTTCTATACAGCAATGTGGTATCGATAGCCCCCTTTGCAGTCATAGATGTTCATCTATATCCTAATCCAGTAAAATCAGCTGGAACATTAGTTATAGCCAGTCGTCAATGGAGCCCGGACAAGGGTATGAACCTTGAAATAATAGATGCCTTAGGCCGTGTTATATTGGTCAAAACAATTGTAGCAAAGCCCTTATTTCAGGTAGCGTTGCCTCATTTACCCGTAGGTGTGTACACGGTCAAAATTACAGACAGTCAGCAGTCTGTATCCAAGGTAAGCAAGCTAATTATTGAATAAAACGGCCCAGCGTTTTTAATACATTCCTTTGAATAATGGTCAAGATACTTAAATTGACAATACCCAAAAGATACCTAACAGACTGTTAAGGTTAACGATCAAGTTGCAAGCCTAGCTTTGTCCGATTTGGTCAACATTATAAATGTTGACGTCAGACCTCTAAAAATAGTAGCAAGCAGAGCAGATCACTGTTTTTTATACAAAAATTTAATAAAATTTGTATCTTTGGCTTTTATTTTTGAAATCAGCAATTAAAGCATCAATAAACCATGAAAGTTTCATTAAACTGGTTAAAACAATACGTAAAAGTAAAGGAGTCTAAAGAAGAAATTAGCGAAATATTAACCAATATTGGTTTGGAGGTTGAAGGAATGGAGCTTTATGAAAGTATAGAGGGTAGCCTTGAGGGGCTTTGTCTGGGCAAAATACTTAGCTGCCAGAAACACAGCAATGCCGATAGCCTTTCTGTCACCTTAGTTGATGTTGGGCAAGCCGAACCTTTACAAATAGTATGTGGAGCGCCAAATGCGCCGCAAGCCCTCGGTAAGCATGTTGTTGTGGCCACTGTAGGGACTACGCTTTATCCATTAGGAGCTGAGCCTTTCAAAATAAAAAAAGGAAAAATTAGAGGAGAGGTTTCGATTGGAATGATATGTGCTGAAGATGAAATTGGCTTGGGGCAGTCGCATGATGGTATCATAGTAATTGATGATGAAAAGGCCATTGCAGGCATGCCCGCTATTGATTATTTTGCCGATCGAGTGGTCTCAGATGTTGTTTATGAAATAGGGCTTACTCCCAACCGTTCTGATGCTACCGGACATCTTGGTGCGGCCTTTGATTTGGCAGCAGCACTGCAAACTAACTACAAAGGGCAGGGGACCTTTAAGGCCCCTGATGTATCGGACTTTTCAGTACAAAGCAATGCATTAAATATAAAAGTAGCGGTACAAGATTCTAGCAGGTGCCCAAGGTACTCCGGCGTTTGTATTCAAGGTGTTGAAATCAAAGCCTCGCCTGATTGGATGCAAGACCACTTGAAAGCGATTGGTGTAGAACCCAAAAACAATGTGGTAGATATTACTAATTACGTTTTGCACGAATTAGGGCAGCCACTACACGCCTTTGATTACGACCAAATAGAAGGCCAACAAATTTTGGTTCAGCAAGCCTCAGAAGGCACTAAATTTACCACTTTAGATACCATAGAACGTCAACTTACGGCAGAGGATTTGATGATTTGTTCTGCGAATGGAAAGCCGATGTGTATAGCAGGTGTGTTTGGCGGAGCCGAATCAGGTGTTAGCGATCAGACAACCAATATCTTTTTAGAGTCTGCTTTTTTCGATGCAATTTCTGTTAGGCGTTCGAGTATGCGTCATCTTTTGAGAACCGATGCTGCTACCCGTTTCGAAAAAGGCACCGACCCGAATGCTACTTTGTACGCGCTTAAACGTGCTGCATTATTAATTCAAGCCTATGCAGGCGGAACAATTGCCTCCGAAATTATCGATATTTACCCCAAGCCTGTACAGCGTGCTGAGGTGCAAGTTGACTACCAAAAAGTAAGGGATCTGATTGGCGCCGATTTGCCCAAAGCAGCTATCAATAGTATTCTGTCTAGTTTGGATATGACTATCCTAGAACAAACAGACCTTTATTTTAAAGTAGCCGTCCCAACCAACAAAGTAGACGTAACGCGCGATGCGGATGTAATCGAAGAAATTTTACGCATTTACGGGTACAACAAAGTACCTACACCCACCACTGTGCATTCTGTGCTTTCTTTTGCGCCGAGTCCTAATCCATTCAAGCTACGTAATTTGTTGGCTGATTTGTTGACAAGTGTGGGGTTCAATGAAATGATGGCTACATCGATGACACGTTCGGGTTATTACGAAAAACATTTGCCACAAGATCAAGACAGTTTAGTTTATGTTAACAATACCTCTAATCAGCACTTGGATTTGATGCGACCTAGCATGTTGTTTAGTGGACTAGAAACCATTGTTCACAATCAAAATCGTCAGCAAACTGATTTGAAATTGTACGAATTTGGCAAAACTTACTTCAAAAAACTTATTGACGGTGAAGGCAACCGAGATTATTTCGAAAAGCAGCACTTGAGTATGTTTGTCTGTGGTCAGAAAACTCCCGAAAATTGGCATCAACCCAAAGGCCAAAAGGTTGGATATTTTACATTGAAATCATATGTCGAACATGTATTGACTCGAATAGGTATTCAGCCAAGCTCAATACAGTGTACCGCTATCGAATCGGATGTGTTTAGTTATGGACTCAAATACCACCGTGGCAAACAAACATTAGTAGAGTTTGGTCGATTGGATGGGAATATTGCCCTAGGTATGGGAATTAAACAAGAGGTTTTTTACGCAGATTTCGATTTTGATGCCCTTTTGAAGGTGCTTGCTAAGCACAAAATGCACTATCGCGCAATGTCTAAGTTTCCGGCAGTAAGACGCGATTTAGCCCTTGTCGTCAACCAACAAATAACATATCAGGAGATTTTAGGGATTGCTATTAAAAATGGCGGTAAATTACTTCGTTCGACAAATTTATTCGATGTCTATCAGAATGAGGAACATGTTGGAAAAGGTAAAAAATCTTGTTCCGTCAGTTTTGTTTTTCAGGATGATCAAAAAACCTTAAAGGATAAAGATATTGATAAACTAATGAACAAATTAATCGCCACCTACGAAAAGAAACTATCGGCTTTGATCAGAAAGTAAGAAAGGCTAATATTGTAATAATATCAGCTTATTAATCTTTATAGTTAATAAAAATGAGTAACTTAGAGCGTAAATTAGAGGAGATTGAATTAAAAATTATGCGATTGGTAGAACAAAATGTTCATTACCAAACGATTTGCGAAGATATGCTTAAGTCGAATAGAGCCCTTGAAAACGAGAACGAAACACTTAAAAAGGCGCTCAAAGGTAAGGCCGAATTAATCGGCAACTTACAGCATAATAGTCAGCAGCTTAAATTTGCATATCAAGAAGAGAGTGAGGAGATTAAGAAAAGAATTGACCAATATATTCAAGATATAGACACCAGTATTGAGTGGCTAAAGAAACTGTAAAATCTGTTTTATATTGTAATGGATAGCAACGACATTTTAGAAATACCGATAACTATAGCAGGCAGAACATATCCTGTACTTGCCCGTCCCGACGAAGTAGCGGGTATCGATCGTATCAAAGAACAACTCACCGCAGAGTTTTCTGACTTAAAGAGTCGTTATTCAAACCAATTAAACAATCAGGATATTTTAGCTATGTTACTTTTGACCTACGCCAAAAATCTTCAAGATGAAAAGGCCAATCAAGACAGTTCTGCTGTCGAACAAAAAGTAGCGTCTATCGAACAATTACTCGAAAATGTCAGCCTCAAATAAAGGCCTTTTCTTTCTTTTCTTACCATCAACTTATTTGCAGTCTATCTCCTTTTGTTGCACCGAAACTAATTTTGGGGTTTGAGCCCTGTCACATATATACAACACATAGACTATGGATTACACATCATTGGCCATTGCCGCCCTTATTGGAGCTTTAATTGGCGTTTTAATTGGTCGGTTTTTGCTGGAGAAATTCAATAAAGATCGTCAACTAGAACTAGACCAAAAAGCCGACGAAATCTTGAAATCAGCTCGTGGAAATGCTGAAAGAAAGCTTTCTGAAGCCGACAGCAAAGCAGCACGTATGCTTGAGAAAACCAAAAAGGAATGCGCTAACTTGAAAAATAATAAAATCGCTGAAACTAAAAAACACTTCATTAATAAGAAAAAGGAGTTCGAAAATAGTTGTAAAAAGCGTGATTTGAAACTCAAAAATTCAGAGGATAAAGCAGAAGAACGCGATCGTCTTTTGATAAACAGAGAAAAGGAAGCCATGCGTAAAGAAAACGCAAATAATAAAATTAAGGATAATTTGAACCAACAACTTGAGTTGGTAGAGATACGTTTAGAAAAACTAGAAAGCAAAGAGGTAGAGTATCAGCAAAAACTAGAAAAAATTGCCAAGTTGACTCCACAGCAAGCCAAAGACGAACTGATCAAAAGTATTAAAGATAAAGCTGATTCTGAGGCCATGTCTTATGTCAAAGATCGCTTTGAAGAGGCCAAGCTAACGGCCAACAAAGAAGCCAAGAAAATTGTTATTCAATCGATACAGCGTATGGCTGCCGAACATACAATCGAAAATACGGTATCTGTATTTCGCCTAGATTCTGATGATTTGAAAGGTCAGATTATCGGACGTGAAGGTCGTAACATTCGCGCATTAGAATCCGCTACAGGTGTAGAGATTATTGTAGACGACACACCGGAGGCGATTATCATTTCAAGTTTTGATCCAATTCGACGGGAAATCTGCCGTTTATCTTTACAGCGATTGGTGGCCGACGGTCGTATTCATCCGGCACGTATTGAGGAAATTGTTGCCAAAACCAAAAAGCAAATCGAAGAACAGATCATGGAAATTGGTCAACGAACGGTTATTGATCTTAACATTCATGGTTTGCAAACGCCACTCATTAGAATGGTCGGGCGTATGCGTTTCCGTTCTTCTTACGGTCAAAACTTATTGAAACACTCGATCGAAACAGCCAAGTTGTGTGCAATAATGTCGGCCGAATTAGGTTTAACTCAACGCGAAGTAAAACTAGCCAAACGTGCAGGTTTGTTGCATGATATAGGCAAGGTAGGTGAAGAAGAAACCGAATTGTCACATGCATTGCTTGGAATGAAAATGTGTGAGAAACACGGCGAGAAAGCAGCAGTTTCGAATGCTGTAGGGGCGCACCACGACGAAGTAGAAATGCGTTATATAATATCGCCAATTGTCCAGGTATGTGATGCAATTTCAGGCGCAAGACCAGGCGCTAGACGTGAAATCTTAGAAAGCTATATTGAACGTATCAAAGACCTTGAAAAAGTAGCTTTGTCTTATGATGGAGTTCACAAAGTATATGCTATGCAAGCGGGTAGAGAACTAAGGGTTATCGTAGAAGCAGATAAAGTTTCAGACGTCAAGTCAGAAGAGCTATCCTTCCAGATTTCACAAAAAATTCAAAACGAAATGCAATACCCCGGTCAAATAAAGATTACTGTAATCAGAGAAAAGCGTTCGGTTGCTTTTGCTCGATAAATACTATTTTTTTTGGGGTACAAGCAGGCTTATTCAACTCGAGTAAGGCTGCTTGTTTTATTTAAACGATAACTGTATGAAAAAGACGATTAATTGCCTGTCTTTTTGCCTTGTGTTGCTGCTTTTTGCTTGTCAATCTGCGCCTTCAGAACCTGTTGCAACTGCCTCTCTGCAGCGTACAGCAGTTCCCAAAAAAGACAGCCTTCAGACGAACGAATCATTTGTGTCAGCATCGGGTAGATTTAGTATTAATTTCCCCGGTACTCCTCAGTTGCATCAACACAAAACCGAAATAGAAATTGGAACCATTCAGTTGTATCAGTATATCTATTCGGAAGATAATTTAAGGGCCTGGCTTGTAAGTTATTCTGATTACCCTTCCAAAATGATCGAAGTAGGGTCGACCAAGCAATTGTTAAAAGGTATTAAACACCGTTTTATGAAAGGTTTGAAAGCCAGCCCATCTACAGAAAGCACCTTTAGGTATGAAGATAAATATCCAGGCTATTCTTTCGTGGGGCATTCTAAAAGCAATCAACTAGATGTTGTCTACCGCACTTTTTTGGTAGAAAATCGGGTTTTTCAAATTAGCATGTACTCTTCGGTAGGTCCTATTTCTTCTGCCGATTCCACAGCTTTTGTCGGTAGTTTTGAGTTGTTCAATGCCAAAGATTCACTTTAAAATATCGCTATGAAATTAGGGTTTCTAATACTAGGATTGTTGCTGTGCTTGCTTTATGTTAGTTCCTGCAAAAGTCCCGCCTCTATTGATGCAAATCAAAATGAACCTCAGCGCTTTTCGGATGCCTTTTTGAGTCGTATGTATACCGAAAGTATGGAGGAGTGCTATTCCTATATGTTTGATCATTCGACTTCTTTTGAATGTAGGGGGACTTCTTACGGTACATATTGTGCAGGTATCAAGGGCATGGTTTTGTACAGTAGTTTTGCAAGGGTAGTACTTGATTATTTATCCCAAGAGAAAGGGATCGATAAGGTCGATTACAATGATTTTTATGATATTCAAAAGTTTGAATTACTAGCCGCCGGTCTGCCGGTTTTTAGTTCGGGGCAAAAAAAGTTTAAGGCTTGGGGTATTCAAAAAAATGGACGGCAAGATTTTCATCATTACAACCCTGCCTTTATTCAATGGGCTTTCAAACATTTAGTGCCCCAACCAAACGCACTTATTGCCGATGTCAAGGCTGTTGAACTCTACCAAGCTGTCTTTTCAAGGTATTTTAGAATGATGGCTGAAACGCATCATTATCTACTGCATGAGGGCTATGCCCAAGAAGTTTCAGCGTACCAAAGACGATGGGCAGACCAATCATTTGACGGTCTACGGTATCTAAACGAACGTTATGCAACTGGCTTTGAATCTTATCGAGCCATCAAAGGAGTATCAACGATGACGGCCCCGATGGCTATTGGTTTTTGGTTGCGT
>CAJQQM010000132.1 GCA_905480485.1 uncultured Aureispira sp. | reverse complement strand
GGTAATAAGAAAAATATGCTAGTTGCAAAAAAGATCGTATACTAAGGAGAAAGCACAGCAGTGCTAAGGCTATCTTAAACAACTGCATTAATATACGATTTAAATAGAAATATTTGTATTTTGGATTTTTTAGAATCAAATCAAATCCAAAAACCATGAAAGTTAAGGATTCTTTATATTGCTTTCAATACCCTATTGCTTTTTCAAATATATTTAAATGCTTGCTTTTATGCAGCATTTTAATACCAATTTCCTGTAATAAAAATATGGCAACTCTACAAAATTCAGATGGCAGTTATGCCTTTGATACCGTCGCAAATGACCCACTAAAAGTTCAGATTTTTACACTTTCTAATGGTTTAAAAGTTTACATGTCGGTGAACAAAGAGGCGCCGAGAATTCAAACTTTAATTGCGACGAAAGCTGGGTCACAAAACGACCCTTCTGACGCAACAGGTTTAGCTCATTATCTGGAGCATATGCTATTTAAAGGTACCTCTAAAATAGCAAGTCTTGATTGGGATTCTGAAAAAAAGTTGTTGCAACAAATATCAGATTTATACGAACAGCATCGTGCTGCAGATAGTACAGAACGTACAGCAATCTACCAACAAATCGACTCTTTATCTGGCCTAGCTGCACAGCATACGGTTAGTAACGAATACGATCAGTTATTGAGTGGACTAGGTGCCCAAAATACCAATGCTTTTACGTTTTTAGATCGCACGGTTTATATGAATGATATTCCTAGCAACGAGCTTGAAAAATGGCTAAAGCTAGAGTCGGAGCGTTTTAGCGAGTTGGTGTTGAGGTTGTTTCATACCGAATTAGAAACAGTTTATGAAGAGTACAATATGACCCAAACTAATGATTATCGCAAGGTTTTTCAGGCTATGTTGCAAGGCTTACTGCCCAATCATCCTTACGGCACTCAATCCACTATCGGAACAGGAGAACATCTAAAGGCTCCGTCAATGGAAAAAATTCATGAATTTTTTGATTCCTATTATGTTCCAAATAACATGGCAATCATATTGTCTGGCGATTTTGACCCTAATGAAATGGCTGAATTAGTAGAGCAGTATTGGGGTAAATTTAAAACCAAAAGGCTGCCAAAAAAATCAAAATCGAAGCCTCATTCAAATGCGGGCACCGTTACAAAAGAAGTTTTAGGGAAAGAAAAAGCAGCTGTTCAAATAGGGTTTAAGCTCGAGGGCGGCAATGCGGACGCATCACTTCTAGCACAGCTTTGCGTGGCCTTGTTGTACAATCAGAAAGCAGGTTTGATGGATGTAAATTTAATACAGAAACAAATTTTAGGTGCGCAGAGTTCGGCAGATTTCTTAGCAGCAAAAGATTATTCCTTTATTTTTCTGTACGGAGAACCACGCGCCGGTATGTCACTCGATCAAGTCAAAGACTACCTTTTGAAAGAAATAAGCCGTTTGGCGATGGGGCATTTTGAAGATTGGCTAATAGAGGCCGTTATCAATAATTTAGAAATTACAGCTATCCAAAATTTCCAATCTAATTCAGGACGTGCATTTTCGATGTTAGATGCTTTTATTTTTGATAAGGAATGGTCAACAGTTTGCACAAAATTTGAGAGCATGCGTCGATTTAGCAAAGCGGATATAACGGCTTTTGCCCAAAATTGCCTCAATAAAGACAAGGCAGTCATTGTTTACAAACAAGAAGGCGAGGATTTGGGAGTAGAAACGGTAGAAAAGCCTTTGATTACGCCGGTAGAAATTAATCGTACAGCTTCTTCTGACTACGCCAAAGTCTTTAATAAATTAGAATCACCTAGCTTAAAGCCTGTTTTTGTCGATTACGACAAAGCCCTCAAGCAAGACCAACTAGACAAACAAATCCCTTTTGATTACTTGCACAACGAAAACAATCAAACATTTGATTTAGTCTATGTATTTGAGATGGGTAAATTACACGATAATTTGCTTCCGCTTGCGTTCAAGTATCTTCGTTTTTTAGCAACTGATCAATATACATCAAGACAGCTTCAGGAAACCTTTTTTAGATTGGGTTTGAGTTTTGATGCAAGTGTACGCGATGATGTAGCTTATTTATCGTTGTCTGGTTTGGACCGTAATTTTGAAGAAGGATTAAAATTGATGGAACATATTTTGGCAAATGCTGTTGGAGATCAAACAATCTTGAAAAATATGGTGAGCGATATCAAAAAGAACCGCATAGACGAGAAAAAAGACAAACAGTTTATTCTTAAGCGTGCGCTGCTAAGTTATGCTTATTATGGGCATAACTCTCCTTTCAAATCCAGACTAGATAATAATATTTTAGAGGTACTGCAACCACAAGACCTATTAAAATACATACATGGAATGTCTTCTTTTGAGCACAAAATATTTTATTACGGTTCTCAAAAGCAAGCCGATATCAAAGCACTATTGAATCAACATCATAAAGATCCTAATCCGCTAAAACCTGTATTGAAGCCACATCGATATGTACAACAAGACATCGACCGCGACAAAGTTGTATTTGTACATTACGAAGGTATGGTGCAGGCAGAGATCTTAACGGTCAGCAAAGGAGAAGGAACCTTCGATTTTAATCGTCATGCCGACGCCCGTTTGTATAACGAGTATTTTGGATATGGTTTATCCTCTATTGTTTTTCAAGAAATAAGAGAATCAAAGGCCTTGGCTTATAGTGCATTTGCCTATTACAACAGTCCGGAGAATAAAGATAAGTCCCATTATTTCACCACCTTCATTGGTACGCAAAGCGACAAACTAAAGACGGCAATTCAGTCTATGAATGCTATTGTCCAAGATATGCCTATCGATCGTTCACTGGTGCATCAGGCAAGCGAATCAATTCTCAAGAAAATGCAGTCAGAGCGATTGAATGGCTCGGATATATATTGGGACAAACGCAGCAACCAAAAACGAGGGTTTGAACGCAATATACGACAAGATATTTACAAAAGATACGAGGCTTTGTGCCAGGCTGAGTCCAATTCAGTCGAAGCCCTCGAATCGTTTCATCAAAAGTATGTCCAGGATAAAGCAAAAATTTATTTAGTACTCGGCGACAGAAACCAACTTGACCTTGAGTTTTTGAAAAGTTTAGGTGATTTTCAAGAGATGCATCTTACTGAGTTATTTGGGTACTAATAAGATGATTACTTGTCGGGATTTTTGGCTTTAGATGAAGGTTTAAAGCCATAAGTTACTTGCCCCCAAAATGTTTTGGGGAATTGTTCGACGCCATCAAAGCCAAGGGCATAATTGCCATCTTGGTCTTGTGGGATATAATTGGTTTTGAATATATAATCCCACAAACTTAAACTGATTCCAAAATTGACACCGGGCATTTGTCCCTTAGGCAATTCTTTGGCATGATGATACAAATGCATGACAGGGTTGTTTAAGATATACTTTAATGGGCCAAATGTCAATCGAATATTTGCATGGTTAAGGTGTCCAATCATCACGGCAATGAAATGAATCATATAAGCGTCTGAAGGTTCAAAACCACCGACCACCATTACCGCTAGAGTTTTAAGGGGCTTGTAAAAAATGTTTTCCATCCAATGATAGCGTAAATGCGCAGCAAAGCCCATTTCTTCAACAGAATGATGCACTTTGTGAAAACGCCAAAGGAATTCGAATCGGTGCAGCATTATGTGCGTAAACCATTGAACAAAATCATTAATCACAAAGAAAATAAGTAGACCAGCCCAAACAGGGTAGGGGCTTAAATCTATAAGGGCTAAAGAAGACATCGTCCATCCAATTTGGGAGAACAAAAGTTCTAGAACACTAAAAAAACCACTAATAAAAATGGCAAAAATGAAGAAATTGAAAAACATATAAAAGCCGTCCAACCAAAAATCTTTACGGAAGATTTTTTGATTTTTGCGCCAAGGGAAGCAGTATTCTAAGGCCCAAACAAACAATGACAATAGAAGCAAGCCGTAGAAATAGTTTTGTTGCCATGGAATAGAACTATCTAAGGTGATAAGGTTCCAAACCCAATTTGCAGTCCCATAGATACTGCCAAGGAAAGTATTCAACAGGTCGTTCATAGCTTTATATTTTAGTTAGGGGGACTCGTCATAATCGGTAAATCTTTGTCAAAACTCCATTCAATCCAAGAACCATCATAATTAGCAACAAAAGGATAGCCCATGAGTTCACGTAATACAAAAGTAACTAAGGCAGATCGTACACCTGACTGACAATATACGATAATTTTACGATTTTCTGGCACTTTAGCAAAGCGACGCTTTAAGTCTTGAAGCCCTCTAAAAGCTTGCTTGTTTTCGTAGGCGATTGCTTCTGAATAATTGATATGTACCGATTCAGGAATGTGTCCTGCACGAAAGGCACCTTTTTTGAGCATAATGCCGTCGTATTCGGCTTGACTCCTACAGTCAAGTAAAAAGTAATTGCTGTCGGTTAGGGCGTGTATCACATCTTCTTTAGTAGCCAATAAGGTTTTGTTATTGTTGTTTTCAAATTCAAAATCTCCCTCTTGAAGATGTTGAGAAGGACCTTTTTTCCAATATTTTTGCTCATAAGCTTGTAAACCTTTATTTAGTAAATAGGCATTTTTATAGCCATAATAATGCAATAGCCACCAGAGTCTTGCTGCATCGGGATTACCTTTGGCATCGTACAAAATAATGCTATCTTGCATTTGAACACCTATTTTTTTTAAAAAAAGTGCTAACGAATCTTTAGAACTTCGCAGGCCGCTGTACTCAAAACCTTGTCGGCAAATATCCGATCGCCAAACTTGTATCGCACCCGCTAAATGCCCCTCTTCGTAGGCCTCTTTTTTGCGGACGTCTAGTAGCTTGCTGTGGCTTCTGTATTCTAGGTTTAGGGTGGCTGCTTCAAGCAAGTAGGGGCTTAAACCAAAATTTGAATTGGCCGAAGGCACTTCCGATGTAGGCGTCTTTATTTCAGATTGACATGAAAAATGAAGAACCAATATAGCAATGATTAATACATAAAAAAGAAGGGAATGAATTGGTTTCATCAAGCAATAATTTAAGAAGATGCGCATGCTTATATATTGTTGTGCCCCTCAAAAATAATCAAAATAAGGCTTAATTGCAATTAATCGGCTTGTTGCCTTTATTCTAATTGAAATTTTAGCTATTGTGTGCAGTTTTTTAATATTTAAAATTCGAAAAGTGTATATTAGGAGTCGATATAATACCAAGTCAGGAACTAAATAGCTGGCTTTTTTATTTATTCTATAGATTTATTCACAGATTAGTAAAATTTTTTAGATGAGTTATTTTCATGGTGAGACGCCCGATAATTATGAACAAAAATGTTTGTGTACCCTTGTGCTTGATACCTCAGGTTCTATGAGTGGTTCTGCCATTCGCGAACTCAATCGAGGACTATTAGAGTTTTATGCTGCCATCGAAGAAGATTTGATTGCGGCCAATCGATTAGAAGTTTCAATTATTACCTTTGGTAGCAGTATCAAAACCATTCAAGACCCAGCCTTAATTGATAATTTTGATATGCCTACCTTGAATGTATCGGGAACAACTCGACTAGTGGATGCTGTTCAAGAAGCTATGCGAAAAACCGAACAACGCAAACAGTGGTACAAAGAAACAGGTCAGCCATATTATCGTCCTATTATTGTATTAATAACCGACGGTGAACCGGATAGAGACCAAGATGTGAACGGTTTATCTGCCGAAATTCAAGAATCAGTGAATGCCAAGCGATTCACTTTTTGGGGCTTGGGTGTAAAAGGGTTCAATCAGTCAATCCTTAATACTATTTGCCCAGATTCTGCTCCAGGTATCCCACTTTCAGGTTATAAGTTTGCAGAGTTTTTCAAATGGCTGTCTAATAGTATCGGTATTATTACCAAATCGAAAGAAGGTGAAAGTATCGAGTTGCCTCCTGTTAGTGATTGGGCTCAAATGAAATTCTAAAAAAGTTAAATTGTATGGAAATGGCAATTTTAGATCATAAAAATAATTGGGTAGCCGCTTATGCTTCCGTAATTGGAAACGGACATGTAGCCGCAGGCTTGCCCTGTCAAGATAGTTGTGTACATCAAATCATTAACCCTACTTGGGGGGTAGCTGTTGTAGCCGACGGAGCGGGTTCGGCAGCACATTCTGATATAGGTTCTGATTTCGTAGCACGCAATGCAGCACATTGCTTACAAGAGGTAGTCAATCGGCGTAAATGGGCAACAAAAGAGCAGCTTCCGGAACAAAATGATTGGAGGTCAGAGGCGCTCAAGGTAACACAAATTGTTCGTCAGCGATTAGAAACTTTTGTGCAATCTAAAGCTTATAAAAGCAACGACTTAGCCTGTACGCTTTTGTTTGCTTTGTACAGCCCCTTTGGGATTTTGTACGCACACATAGGAGACGGAAGAGCGGCATTTTCCACAGCCGAAGGGCATTGGGACGCCCTGATAGCGCCTTTCAGAGGAGATGAGGCCAACGAAACCGTTTTTATTACCTCTAATATATGGACCGAAGCAGGAGTCGATATGTACATCAAAACAGGTAGGGTGGTTGCAGACATTCGCGCATTTGCCCTCTTGAGTGACGGATGTGAAAAGGGCTCGTTTGAAGTAAATGTTTGGGATGAAGAAAACCAAAAATATCACGACCCTAATCGACCATATATTAAGTTTTTTGAGCCGAATATACAGGGCATGCAACAGTTGGCAAAAGAACAAAAAACACAGGAACAAATCAACGAAATATGGGCTGGATTTCTTCGCTCAGGAAGTGCTCAATTTAAACAAGAAACAGACGATAAAACAATGATATTTGTCTATAATCTCACTTTTTAATTGTAATAAGTATTGGATTTATTCATCAAGTCAAGTCGAGAAAAAATAGTATTGAAGCAACATCCTTTTGCTTCAGGCGGAGAAGGCGCTTTATTCGAATTAGAAGCACCTGATAAATTTAGTCATTTATGCGCCAAAATATACCATAGTAATAAAAGAACCCCTGTAAAGCAAAGGAAGATTGAGTATCTATATCAACACCCTCCAGCTTATGATGTTCCCTATGCACAAGGAACACAACCGGTGATTTGGGTAAAAGAATTGCTTGTAGATTCAAATGGACAGATAATGGGGTTTTTGATGCCCTATGCTACTGGAGAAAAACTAGAAATTTTATGTTCGGCCAAATTGCCTCGTCGTCTTTCGTCTTTGTGGCAACGTTTTGATTTGAAGGAAACAACTGCTTATCATTTGCGCCTCAAACTCTGTTTTAATGTGGCAATAGCCTTGCGGCAAATGCATAAAACAGCGTCATATGTATTGGTCGATTTAAAGCCGGATAATATCTTAGTTCGACCTAATGGCTTGGTGTCGATTGTCGATACAGATTCCTTAGAGGTCATAGAACAAGGGCGTTGTATTTTTGCGGCTACGGTCGCTACTCCTGAGTACACTCCTCCCGAATATTATCGAGGCGTCAAACCCGGGGAGGTATTGATTGAAGATACTTGGGACCGTTTTAGTTTAGCGGTCATACTCTACAAATTGTTATTTGGTATTCATCCGTTTGCAGCTACGGCAAAGCCGCCTTTTGACCACTATAATTCTTTGGGGGACAAAATCAAAGAAGGCTTATTTGTGCACGACCCTAACAAAAAGTCAATGTTCAAAGTAGTACCTCCCCCTCATCGTAAATTTTATCAAATAGACGCTACTTTACAAAAACTGTTTGTTCGTGCGTTTAGCGAGGGGCATCAAGATGCGTACAAAAGGCCTACGGCGGCACAGTGGTGTCAGGCATTGCAAGATAATCCCTATCTAATTACCAATCGGGCCTTAAACATCGGTCGAAAGGAAGAACTAGTGCTATCTACGCAACAATATTTTGAACAAAACCTCCAAAAATTACTAGAACGTAAGAAACTGCTTTATCAAGCAGCAGGCCATAAAAACCAATATGAAAAGATTCGTTTTGCAGCACTTGTAAAACAACAATATAGCTCCATTTTCAAATGGTATATGATAAAACTATTGGGCTACTTAAAAGTGACAGGCACTATTGTAGGGACTGTCTTGTTATTTAGTTTTCTTTTTGGAGGATTCGATATCTTAATTGGTTTATTGAAGCTATTTTATTTTATACCATTGGACACCATCTTCTCTTTTATAGGTTTTTGTGGGGTCATTGCTTTTTTAATTTTCCCTTTTTTGAAAGCTTTTTTTGAGTATTATTCAAAGAAAAAATCCAGCATTACATCAATTGTCGAATCTTTAAAAAATAAAAATAGATCGGTGCGTTTAAAAGCAATCGAATCTATTAAATTTAAATTGATTAAAAAAAGAACAGCCTTGGAGGAATCTATGCACAGGTTTAAGCATGAACTTGAGGTTTGGTCGGTTATCAAAGAAAAGCGAGATACAAAATATAAGATTTCAAATCAACCATTAATCAAAAATTCTATTGATAAATTTAGCATAGAACTTACGCAGTTAAGAGAAGGCCTCAAACAACAAGACAAACAGACAGAACAGCTTATTAATGAAGAAGCAATTGCGCTTTTAAAATGTCGGGATACACAGCTCGAATGGCTTGAAAGTCACGAGGTATATGGATCAATAAATGGAGAGACGATCGCTCAAAAAATAATCTCTATAGCATCATCCAATCTCTTTTCTGCCGACGAAAAGGCTCTTCATAAAAGTACCCTTCAAATTCAAAAAAAACAATTTGAGACAGCCGTACAGGCGATACGTGAACAATTTGAATCCAAGCATGCTGCTATAGAGCAAATTAATCATACAAAGAAAATTAAAATTGATGCTTTGTTGGGTCAATCGACACATTCAAAAGGTTTGCAACATTTAATAGACAGAACCCTTGTTGATGATTCCTACAAAAAATTACTAATTAAAATCATAAAACTCCAAGTACATCTTTCTCACAATGAGGATGAACTAGGCCAAATCAATCAAGACCTCCAAGACCTTAAAAAGCTAAGCTAAGGGCCGCGTCACAAAAGTAAATTTGAATAAAAAATATAATTTTCGGAACTATCAGCCTTAAGCTTTGGTAATCACACGATTAATAACTAAATTATTCTAATAATTCAGAATATAATTAATCAAAAACTATGACCGTTTCTTTAAGGTGCCTTGCTGTTTTGCTACCCTTCTGTTTGGCGGCAACTAATTCGATTGTAGCACAATTTGACCCACAAGCAGGCCTGATACACCCTTACACAAAAGGGGCTTCTGTTTCGGTGTCTTCCTCTACTCCGGGCAGCTATTCAAATGCTATCATAGACGGGGATAAGGCAAGCTTTTGGCAGTCCGGGGGAGTACTTCCTGCGGGTTTTTTTACACGTCCTGACCTCAATATCTTGTTAGGGTTAGGGGGGACATCTGCTTCGAGCAATTCAGGGGGATTAGTGGATTCGGTTATTACAGACGGGAATGTATATTCGGCATTGATGATTCCAATGTCTAACGCCAAGGCGTGGGTTGAGTTCGAATTAGCCGACAGCACAGCCTTTCGATCTTTATCTTTTAAGGGAAGCGTGGCAGCCGATTCTATCAATATATGGATTTATCGTAGCAGTACAGATTCTGTATTAATAGGGTCTTTTTATAAGGCCGATAATTTTTCGATTAGACGATTTTCTTTGATGGATACAATTACTAAAATTAGATTAGAATCTGATACTACTTTTTTGATATCCGACGTAGGGGCCTTGTCTGAACAACCTACTGAATACGCGCTTATCGATTTAGGGGCTCCTTATCCTATTGGTTGGTTAGAGACCAAGCATTATTCTGGACAAGATGTTGCTTACTCAAGGATTTTATTAAGTCAGGATAGTATTCATTGGACTGAAGTAGCGCAGCTAAATCCTCTAGCTACTTCCATGATTATACATCGTTTGCCCAATGAAATTATAGCTAGGTATATCAAACTAGAACATACCATGTTTGAAGCTAACTATTTTAAGGCTGAAATTTGGGAAATTAGCGCTTATGATAAATATGGCAAATTTGGTGCTATGCCTCCGGTAACCGCTAATTCGAATAGTTTGTCCTCTATGCTAGGGGTCAACGGTATATGGGGATGGGGTTATGGAACCTATTCGGATATATTGCTTCAGGGTCAAGGACCAAGTCGTTTCAACAGCCTGAGTCGACACGCCCGCAACTATCACAACTTGAATTGGGATATTGTCGACCCGGACGACCCTGTCGATTTTAATGGCATGCCAGGAAGTTTGGCACAGTGGTGGTTGGATTGGGATAGAGAATATTTAGCATGGGATACGGCAGGTTTAGATGTTTTTGTCAGCCTTCAATTCACCAATCAAAATCAGCCTGAATCTAGCTGGGACAACCCTTTTCAAGCGGCTTACAATTATGGTTTTTCGTTTGCCCAACATTTCGGACCAAGCACAGGAAATGGTCTGGTCAAAAGGATAGAAGTAGGCAACGAACCCTGGGATTATTCTCCTGGCTTTTATCGTCAAGTATTACAAGGTATGGCAGAAGGAATAAAAGCCGCTGACGCCTCTATGGAGGTGTTCCCCTGTGCGCTTCAGGCGGTCGATTCCGCTGCCGAATTAGGGATTTACAAAAATTTTGCAGGCTTGCGAATGACGGATGCTGTCCGGCCTTATATTGATGGGTTTAACGGGCATTATTATAGTTATTACAATGATTCAAATGGTACAAGAAGGGCTACCTATCCCGAAAACTACCGATCTTCTATGCGCGGTATTCTAAACGACTTAAGATTTCGAGATGCTAATTTTCCCAACAATAAGTTTTTTGTGTCAGAATGGGGATGGGATTCTGATGGGGCAGGTGAACCCTGTACACATGCTGAATGTGTCTCAGAACAGGCGCAGGCTATTTATGGTATACGTTATGCCCTAATGATGAGTCGTTTGGGGGTTGACGACATGACCTGGTTTTTTTATGCCAACGATGCCAGCCCTTCTTCTTTGTATACTCGGTCAGGACTTACAGGGTCGGCCAATACCGCTTTCTCCGAAAAGCAATCTTTTATTGCTTTCGAAGCACTTTTGTATCATATGGGAGAAATGCATTTTTTGGATACATTGGCCGAAAATGATGATTATTGGGCTTATTTATTTGGAGACACAACCGGGCAAGCGAAGTATCTTATCGCATGGCGTCCTGTTGATGCCACCGATTCGACATTTATTAACGCACTCGTCCCATCCAATTTTGCCGCAGATAGTGCCTGGACATTATCGGGTCTTTCATCAACAGGAAACCCTACAAATGTTCCTACTTATTCGGCAGGAAATTTAAATTTATCTCTTTCTGCAGTGCCGCTGTTAATTAAATTACAATCCAATACATTAAATAATTCCCCGAAAAGTGCTCTTTCAAACGTTCATTTATACCCCAATCCTACCCATCGTTATGTCAATTTATCGGGCTTCGAAACAATAAATGGACCAATAGTTTTAAAGGACTGCTTGGGCAGGACGCATCGGCGTTGGCTTTCTGCGAACGCTCAACTTGATTTAAAGAATATTCCAGCCGGGATTTATTTTTTATCTTGGAAAGAAAAAGAGATCTGTGTATTAAAGGCATTACACAAATTAGATTAGCGGATTAACGGGTTTGGACCTAATTGATTAAATTAACAATAAATGCCAGCACAGCTTTAACAAAAATATTATCTTGATTAATCAACAAGATTTTTTTCTATGAAGTACCTTAAAAAAATTGCCTTTGTTTGTGTTTTAGCATTGATTAGCTTGTTGGGCTACATGCAATATTACCATCTAAACAGCAATCATGTAGCATTGAAAGTACTTTCCTACCTTAAATTGTGGAGAGGGGATGCTGTAAATTTGACGCTATTTGAGGCCGTCGA
>CAJQQM010000131.1 GCA_905480485.1 uncultured Aureispira sp. | reverse complement strand
CTGTATCGATGATAACGACGTCCATGCCCATCTTAGTGGCATGTTCTACGGCATTTTTCGCAATTTCTACTGGGTTTTTGTTTGCTTCTTCTTTGTAAATGTCTACGCCCACTTGTTCGGCCAATACACTTAATTGATTGATGGCAGCAGGACGGTAAACATCACAAGCCGTCATCAAGACCCTTTTGCCCTTTTTCTTTTTAAGAAATTGAGCTAATTTGCCGGTAAAAGTGGTTTTGCCCGAACCTTGCAAACCTGCTATTAGAATAATGCCCGGCTTGCCTTTGATGTTTATTCCTGCGGCCTGACCGCCCATCAATTCTACCAATTCATCTTTTACAATTTTGACCATTAATTCTCCAGGCTTTACAGCATTGAGAACATTTTTGGTACCTAAAGCTTGGGCTTTAATATTGTTGGTAAATTCTTTTGCAATCTTGTAATTAACATCAGCACCAACCAATGCGCGTCTAATTTCTTTGATAGATGTTGCTACATTGATTTCGGTTAGTTTGCCATCTCCTTTAAAGGATTTGAAGGCACCTTCTAGACGTTCGGATAAATTATCAAACATACTTAACGTTTATAGATTAAAAAACAACAACCTATTTATTGGGTAGACTGTCATTTTAATGATTTTTTTGGAAGCACAAATATAGAAAAAATGCTTGAAACTAGGGGGATACAGATACAAAATTTGAATTTGATAGTTCGATAATAGGTAAAAAATTACTTTTAAGGTCATCAA
Organism: uncultured Aureispira sp.; assembly: GCA_905480485.1. Taxonomy (GTDB): domain Bacteria; phylum Bacteroidota; class Bacteroidia; order Chitinophagales; family Saprospiraceae; genus Aureispira. Next base: position 30,260 of record CAJQQM010000131.1, on the reverse strand, counting down.
ACGAAATGACACAAAATTAATAAAAAAATCTCCATTAAGACTTGGCTGACGTTTTATAGGTTTTTAAACAAGGTTTAGTTGGTGAATTAAGATCAGCTTTGGTTTTTTTATTATCCTAACGGCAGTTGATGGTCAGGGCTGTCGTTTTATTAAAAAAAATTTTTGAAGCCTGTTTCGCATCCGACTTATTATAAAATTTCTTAGCTTTGCACACACATACATAAATTACACCAACAAGAACTATCTTAACTTTACAAAACAACTACATCATCATGTTTTTAGATTTTGAAAAGCCAATTGAAGCCCTATACGAACAACTAGATACCCTCAAAAAAACAGCTTCTTCTAACGAAGAAGTAGCCGCAATTCAAGATGCTGTAACTGCGCTTGAAAAAAAAATCGTTACGACACGTAAAAAAATATACAGCAACCTAAGCGGCTGGCAAAAAGTTCAATTGTCCCGACACCCCAACCGTCCTTATACCTTGTATTATATCGAGCAAATTACCAGTAGATTTGTTGAGATGCACGGTGATCGTTGTTTTGCAGACGACAAAGCTATAGTAGGAGGTATTGGTACAATCGATAAACAAACGGTCATGTTTATCGGTCAACAAAAAGGCACTGACATCAAAATGCGACAATACCGCAATTTTGGGATGCCCAATCCCGAAGGATACCGCAAAGCATTGCGTTTGATGAAAACGGCCGAACGGTTTGATATTCCTGTTGTATGCCTAATCGATACTCCAGGTGCTTTTCCAGGGATTGAAGCAGAAGAAAGAGGACAAGCCGAAGCTATTGCCCGTAATTTATTTGAAATGGCAAAGCTACGTGTTCCTATCATTTGTGTTGTAATTGGTGAGGGTGCATCAGGTGGTGCCCTTGGAATTGGTGTAGGTAACAAGATTTTCATGATGGAAAATACTTGGTATACGGTAATTTCTCCCGAATCATGTTCTACAATATTGTGGCGCAATGTGGAGCACAAAAAAGAAGCAGCTGAGGCCCTTAAATTGACAGCAAATGATGCTTTAGAATTTGGCATCATTGACGGTATAATTAAAGAACCAATTGGTGGGGCGCACCTCAAACCACAAGAAGCGGCGAAAATGCTAAAACGCTATATCAAAAAAGAATTGACTGCATTAATGCAAATTTCGGCCGATGAATTAGTTCAATCAAGGATTGAAAAGTACAGTAAAATGGGACGTGTAACACACAAATAATTGTTCCTTTTGCATTCATTTTAGGTTCAATATTCAATATATGTCTTTCATCTACGATCTCAAGCTTCGCTTACACCAAAAAAAGATCAAACAAAGCCTGTCTTCTACTAAGGTTCGTAAGGCTACTAATCTTAGTAAAGCCCTAAATATTGGTGTTCTTTTTGATGCGAGTAATGATAAAGATGTTCTAACGGTGTTAAATTATACCAAAGAACTAAAGAGATTGGGTAAGAAAGTTATTTTGATGGCCTATAAAAACAGTAAAACGCTGCAGGGTGACGAACAATATCCTTGTTTTTGTAACAGTGATTTAGGTTGGTCTTTAACACCCAAAACCCCGCAAGCACTTGATTTTATGGCCCGTAAATTTGATTTGTTGCTATCTTTACATACGCACGAGTCTTTGCCTTTAGAGTATATTGCCTGTGCTTCATCGGCAGCCTTTAGGGTGGGGCACTATCAGGAAAATAAAACACATTGCTACGATTTGATGGTCTACGGTAAATCTCAAAGTTTAAGGGCGTTTATTATTCAGATGGAGGCCTACATGAAAAAAATTAATTAAATACAAATACATAGTAAGATGCACAAATTATTTCGTGGACTTGGTGTTGCCTTAGTTACTCCCTTCAAAGCAGGGGCCGTTGATTTTGATGCACTATCTGTGTTGATTGAACACTGCATCGAAGGAGGTGTTGATTTTTTAGTCTCTTTAGGGACTACCGGAGAAACTGCCACCCTTTCTACTGATGAACAGCTGAAAGTTCTAGATTTTACGATTGCAAAAGCAGCAGGACGTGTTAAAATTGTTGCGGGTTTTGCAGGCAACAATACCGCGGCACTATTAAAGGCCATCAAAGCCTATCATTTTAAGGGCGTCGATGCTATTTTGTCTGCCTCTCCTGCCTATAGTAAGCCTAGTCAAGAGGGTATATATCAGCATTTTATGGCCATAGAAGCCTGCTGTCCTGTGCCGATTATCATCTATAATGTTCCAGGAAGAACAGCGTCTAATATTAGTGCCGAAACAACACTTCGTTTAGCCAATGCTAGCACTAAATTTGTTGCTATCAAAGAAGCCTCGGGCGATATTGCGCAGTGTATGCAGTTGGTGAAAGGGAAAAAACCTGCTAACTTTGCCATTTTATCGGGAGACGATAACCTAACTTTAGCCATGCTATCTTTAGGAATGGATGGCTTGATATCGGTAGTGGCAAATGCGTTTCCTGCTGCCTATTCGGACTTAGTTCAATGTGGACTTGATGGGCGTTTTGACCAAGCAAGAAAGCTGCATTATCAATACATGGATTTGGTCGACTTATTATTTGTAGAGGGTAATCCTGCCGGAATAAAAATCGTCTTAGAACAAATGCAACTATGTCAGGCCGGTTTGAGATTACCTTTAGTTTCAGTAAGTCAAGCCATACAAGAACGAATACACACATCCGTTTCTGCACTATTAAAAACGTTAGCGGTATAATTAATGGCAGCTATAATACCTTTATATAAAGACATTAGGCTATATACCTTTTTGGGTATTATAGCCTTTTTATTTTTTCATCATCATTACGGTTATTTTGGACACTATGGTTTTGATGATATTATGGGTTACGGTTATTATGCCAAAAAATGGGCCGATGGTCAGTTGTTTTATCTAAATGAAGATTTTTTCTCGTACAGATGGGGATTTATTTCTTTAACAGCTATCGCTTATACGGTTTTTGGTATGAGTGATGCAAGTTCAGCAGTGGTACCTACCTTGGTACTTTTAGCAACCGTTTTGTTGGTTTTTTATAATTTAAAAAACAATCGAAAAAGGGTATCTGTATTAGCGGTTTTATTGTTGGTGCTTGATAATTGGAGCTTATATTATTCAGATAAATTAATGCCTGATACGCTTGTCGGATTTTTGGTATTTGCGGCCTTTTCTGTTTTGTATCACCTCCGGTATAATCAAAAAGGAAAACAGGAAATACTACCTGCCCTTTTACTCACCGCTATTCTGTTTTTTGGCTATTTAAGCAAGCAATCTATCTTACTCCTTTTTCCTGTTTTTTTTAGTTTGCTATTGCTAGATTTATGGCAAGGCAAGCACCGTCAATTTTGGTGGTATACCGTCTTTTTTTGTATCTTATTCGGATGCGCTTATTTACTGTTTATTTACCTACTTACCGGCGACCCTCTCATGCGCTTTCATGCGGTCGAACAAGGCCTTAATGACAATCTCGGTACCGGACGATCCTTTTCTTTTTGTAATTATGCAGTACAACCTTGGTCGGTTTTAGGGTATAGGATTGGCTTTGAGATGTTTTACAAATTTATGGCAACAGGAATGATGCTGAGTCTGATGTTTGGAATAGCCGGCATTTTTCAGTATAATCTCAAAAATTTAATCGTCAAAACATCTGCTCAAAATTACTGGGCACTTATTTTATTATTGTCCTTGTTATCGACCAATTTTATGACAACATCTTACAAGGCTTATTTGCCTATCTGTCCTGATATTCGTCATTTCTTATTATTAGTACCGATGATTGTCGTTGTTGCGGCGCCTTTGTTGTTTCAGTTTGCTGAACGCCACAAGTATAAAAAAATCATTTTGGGCTGTGTTGCAACGGTGTGTTTCTTGTCGTATATTAACGATATTGGTAACATGTTTTGGCTGTATTTTGCCCTCTTACTAATAATTCTTACCAAGCTATTACTTCCGTTCAAAAGTTATCTAACGAATGCTTTCTTACTAATTTTTGTTGCCTTGGCAGCCTTGCCTGCTTTCTCTTCGATGTACCAAGCAAGTCAAAATGGGTATACCGAACAACGGCAACTTATTGAGCAATATCTAAAGCCATTAAACGAAACTACTGTTGTTTTTACAAATGTAATTCAGAGCCATTATGGTCGTTATTATATGGAATTTGATGAAGCAGCAGTTGTTGGATTTCAGTATTATTCGGCCATCAAAACCTTTGATTTTGATCGTGTTGAAGCGGTGTATGTACTTACGAATGGAACGACCCGATACATGTCGAATCTTAAGTACGAAAATTTGCCAGCTTGTATACGCGCCTGCTATGAAGGGCGACAAGATAGTTCGATTATTACCTTGTACAAAACTAAACAAATAGCGTTGTATAAAATAGAAAACATTGCTTTGCTACAACAACAATAAATTTAACAGTCAGTACCCAATTATAAATGAATTACATGTCAAAATTTTTTCTTCTATTATGTGCTTCTCTTAGTTTCTGTTTAACAGGGTGCACCCTAGGTAAAATAATTGTACATTTTAAACCGGATGTTGATGATCATCAAAAAATATTTGCTTGTGATACAATTCCAGCTTTTACCGTTTCCGATGATTTTGAATTTGTCGAAGCCCAAGATTCCTTCAATTTACCCCCTCTCGAACAATGGCTGAATACTAGGCAACGACACAAGACCAATAATCCGATCGATTTTTTAGAAAAGACAAAGACTACAGCACTAATCATCATCCGAAATGATTCTATTCTTTATGAAAAATATTTAAATGAAGGTGCTAAAGAACGAACGCAAATCGTTTTTTCTGTGACCAAAGCAATGACCGCTACTTTGGTGGCTATTGCAGTAGAGGAGGGGCTACTACATTTAGAACAATCTATCGCCGACTTTATTCCAGCGTATCAAGGTGATGCACGCAGACATATCAAAATTAAGCATTTATTAGGAATGGTTTCTGGACTTGATTGGAATGATTATAAAGATTTGGCTAAGTTAGGACAATTGTATTATACCGCCAATCATCAACAATTATTGCTCAATAAAACACGGATAAAGGCGGCGCCTGAACAAGAATTTGTCTATAAATCTATTTCAACTCAGATTTTGAGTCAGTGTTTGGTACAAGCAACTCAGCAGACCTATGCAGCTTATATGCAATCTAAAATATGGGATTATATTGGCCATAAGCAAGCAGTCTATATTACTTTAGATAGTAAAGAAACTCGTACAGCTCGATCCTTTGGAGGTATGGCAATATCGGCCCGAGATATGGCCCGTTTTGGTAGATTGTTGTTAAATGATGGATTGTGGGGCGGCAAGCGTTTGGTACCGGCTTGGTTTATAAAACAATTACGGGATAGAGATCTAGAACATTGGATTGGCTATCGCAACTGCTTTTGGCGAAATGGCTACGAGGCAGCAGGATTCGAACAAAATGAGCAATTTTGGGCAGCAGGTTTTAGTGGGCAATATATATTTGTATCGCCACAAGATAATATCATCATCATCCGTACCGGCCTAAAAGAAAAAGACAGGTGGTCTGTTTTGCTCGGACGATTAGTAGCGGTATTAACAGGCAAGGGAAATGATTTGAGTCGACCGGAACTAAACTATGCAAATCAGTTTGACGGTAACTATCGCAACAATAAGGGGCAACAGATGCAACTAGAAAAGGATACTAAGTTGGACAAGCACGGACGACAAAAATGGAATTGGACTCGCGATCGTAAACAATTTGTAGACAACAAAGAAATTAATTATTTGTATCCATTTGATGGGGTAAGTTTGGGGTTCAAAAAGCAAGGCGAACAAACGCGTTTATATTTTAAGGTTGAATCAGGAATCGTTCAAGGCTTTTATTATAATTGTTGGCCAAGTACTCAATTTGATTATTTTAAAAAAGTAAACTAAGGTTTTGAGGTATTTTTTTCTGAATCGAAACGAAATAGACTTTAGTTTTATATCTAAGAACTAGATGCTTAAATCATGCGGGATTGTTTTTGGCTTTATCTTTTAGGGTTTAATAAGAATATTGCTTGTTTTTTGTCTAAAAAAAACTTATATTAAGGCGTATTTTCCTGCAATAGCAGGATGTTTTTATTTTTTGTAAAATTAAAATCAAAATTATGCCTGTTTTATTAGAAGATCTTCAAAAATCATTTGAAGAGGGTCGGATGGAGGATTTAAAACGCGATTCTGCGCTTTATATAGCTGAAAATCCACAGAGTAGCAAGGGGCATTTGTTTTTGGGCAAAGCGAACTTACAGCTCAAAAATATCCCAAGAGCTAAATTATCCTTTTATGATGCCAACGACATCGACCCTAAAGATGTAGAACCTTTATTTTGTTTAGCACAAGTAGCCCTAGCCGAAAAAAACACCTTAGTGGCACAAACTCAATACCGTGCTATGTTAGATATTGACCCTAGTAGTACAATTGCACACAGCGCAATTGCCGACTTACTTTTGGCAGACGAACGGTACTACGAAGCGACAGAAACCTACAAAAAAGTACTCACATTAGGAGGGGCACAAGCTTCTGTTCTTGCCAAAGCAGCACAGGCATATCAATTAATGGGCTCGGTAGATGAGGGTTTGGCTTTGATCGAAAAGTACCCACTAGAATCCTTCAATGAAGCGGTTACCCTTTTGCATCGTAATTTTTTACTGTTGCTCAAAGACGAACAAAAGGCGCAGGCACTTACTCAATTATTACACCAAAACCTACCGAATCATCCACAGTATATTTTAGAATATGCAGAATTACTCAAAAAATCGGAAGATTATCCAGCTATCGAGCAATTATACACGCAACTTCTGGACTTAGAAATTGCTCAAAATCATCGTAAAGATGCCTATTTACAACGGGCTATTGTTCGTAAAAATATGGATAAGTTGCAAGCTGCACTAGAAGATTACGATGCCTTAATTAAAATTCAATCAAGTGCCTTTTATTTGCTAGAACGTTCCGACATTAAATTGTCTCTAAAAGATAAAAAAGGAGCTTTAATAGATTTAAATGCTGCTGTTCAACTTCAGCCCGATTTTGAAACCCTCTTAAAAAGAGGGCATTTATACCTAAAGGCTAAAGTATATGACCGTGCGATTAAAGATTTTACGGAAGTACTTAGAATGGATAAAAATAATGCCGAAGCCTATTATGGTCTGGGCTTATCCCACCACGGGAATGGCGAAAAATCTAAAGCGATTACAATTCTTCAAAAAGCAGAAGCCTTAGGACATCAACGGGCATCTGCTGTACTAATGAAGAACTTTCCCAAACAAATGTCTATTTTGCTGGGCAAGTCAAAAGCTAAATTCTTAAATGAATTTGAGTTAGAAATAGCCAACAACAAAGCCTCTGATATTTTGTCTGCTAGTTTCAATCGCTTGTGGGTGCCAAATATGGAGAAATTTATTTTGGCCATGGGCGAAGATATTTATAAATTCAGTAAAACTATGGTCAAAGAGGTGTTAGACATTGCAGCCAAGGATTTATTGATTATTACGCCTCAAGGATTACTGTTAATTGAGGGAGAAAATGAGCCTATCGAAGCTTTTTATAAAATTGAAATGGAGTCGCCTCATGCGGTTGTTCTTGAACTACAACCGACGAATGGTGGTGCCCGTACGCGAATGCGCTTATTGATGCACGACAATGCACTAGTAATGAGTTATCCCCTCGAAGACAAAGAACTGCCTGCGCGTTATTTTGCTTCGATTTCGGCAATTGATGTTCAAGCTCATCAAAAAGAACGTCTTCTTACTAAAAAAGTAGAAGGGCCTTACTTTGATGATATAGAGGCTTTTATTGCTTCCTGCTAGTCTTATAAAGGGCTTTAGCCTTTGTAATTAGCGGTTATTTTATTCATTAAACAAATTTAAATTTAAAAAATATGGGAGCGGTAAAAGGATTAGATCGCATAACAGAAATTGTTAAAAAAGCCAACGATTTGGTAGAAAGTGGTATTGCCATTCGGACGAATGTAGAGGCTATTTGGGAAACTTCGCAAGGGATATTTGACGGGGCCTTAATTGAGGTTAAAAAAGTTGAGGACTTAGTTCAACGCTATGAAGATGACGGAATTAGTATCGAAGATTTGATACGAACCAAAGAGGTTGCACTCGGCATAAAAGATTTTGTTATTAAGTGTCGGAATGATGTAAACTCTATTTATGAAAATACGAATGAGATCAAAGAAATGGTCTTTAAAATTAAAGACGATGCCAATTTCATTATTAAGGAGTTAACACAGTGGCGACAGATTAAAAAAGAATTAGAGCATGAGTTGAATCAAACTAAACTGAATATTCTGAAGGCATTAAAAACCTGTCAGAACATGGCGAAAGCTAAGTTTAAGGAAGCTAAGGAAGATTTCCAAACCTTACAAGAGGTGCTCGATGCTGTAGGCAGGGCAGATTTTCACAGCATTACAGAAGATCAAGCTGCTTCGATAAAATCAATTTTCAAAAAACTATTGAAGTCAGATACCTTCCACATCTTTACCTCGAAAGGTCATAATCAGGTGGATAAGATGAAGGATGCTATTAAGTCTAAATTAACTGGTCAGCTCAATAATATGCTAAATAGTGCTGTTGATTATGTCATAAAGAGCAAAGAGTGGGAAAAAATTCAGAATTTAGAGGAGCAAATTACAACGCTTATTGCCAATCTTGGAAAGCTACTATTAGATTCTGATCGAAAAGAAACCAAACAGCAAGTTACCCTTGAAGAACATATTCAGCAATATAAAGATAAAATTGCTAACTATTTGAGCGATAAAATCGATGTGGTTGTGGATGGTGCATTTTCGGCATTAGCGCCGGGAATAGAGGTTGCCAAAAAAATGTTTGAGGCCTATAAATTTGCTTCAAATGTTATGACAGCATTCTCGAATGTACCTGATTCTTTGAATGAGTTTTTGCCCTACACCTACACGCATGATTTCCTCAAAGATAAAGAATACAATTTATTCGATTACAGTATCAAAATACCGATTGCTTCAATTGGTTGGATCAGTGTTACTTGCGGTGCAGGTATTAGTGGTTCTGTGACCGTTAGTTTGGCCGCCTCCGGAACTATTTATAATTTTCTAGATCCCAAACAAAATGTAATTGTTTCGGGCAATGTATCCGGAAGCGCTTTGCTTGATGTTGAGGGGCATATCTCTATAGGCGTTGATTTATTGGGTATTATAGAGGCTGAACTAAGGGCTGCATTAATGGCTAAGGCCTCTATAACCGATGCATCCGGAGACATTGAATTGCAAAAGGAAACAAAAAATCCTGGTGAGGCTGGAATAGCACTTGCTTCCTCTGCAACGCTCACTTTCTCCCTTGAAGGTGCTTTACAGTTTCATATAGAATTAACATACTTTATCCGTACCCTGGTCAAAAAAGTTACCGGATGGGATGCCCAAAAAACATGGACATTAGCCCATATGGTATTAATTGAAAAGACAACAACAGCAGGATTTCAAACAGTTCTTACTTTCGACAATAAAAAATTACCAGACTTTGGGGCAATAGTTGATCAAATTAGGGCTATTGGTGATTTATCTACGACGGCAAAAGAGAAAATAAAAGCCGAAATCGAATCTAAATTTGGCAAAAAAGACAAATTAGAAAAAGCTGCTACCGGCGAACCTGTAACAGATGTGGAAGTACGGGAGATGATGGCTGAATATAATATTCAGTTACAGCCTCAAAATCAATCCAATTAATCGAAAATTTAAATTTAACATAGTATGAAATCTAAATTAAAAGATGAAAATGTTGCCAAACAAAAAGGATTTGGCCACGTAAAGAAAACATTAAAGAAAGTATTGGCTGAAGACATTACAGAACCCACACCCTTTTTCTATCATATCGACTTTGATTACGGAGGGGTCGAAAAGGAACCACTCATGTATATCGGAGAAGTTTCTACTGCGTGGAAAAAATGGATAAAAGCCAATAAGTGTAAAACTTCTAAAGCCTTTGCTGCCGGTCGTTGTGTGTATGCATCAGGGGTTTTGAGTTTGGAAGTAAAAATGGGTAAAGGCGGAAAAGCAGCGGTACTTAAAGCTATTAATAAGGTCATGATTAAACCCTTTGCTAAAGCTCAATTTGTAGATTCTGTAGACAATCCGGTAGCGATTGCTGAAGAAGAAGATGCGGCTGATGTCGGCGAAGCATCTGATCAAACTTTTGAAATCGATGTTGAAGATTACTTGAAAGATGCCAGTCAAATGATTGATGAAGCGAATCCAATTTTAGCTGTATTGAGGCGTATTAATCAGGATGTTTATGAAAAATATGTAAAAGACAACGATTTTAAAAAGGCAAGTCAAGATATGATTGCCTTGTTTGCCTTAGCCCTAAAAGATATCAAAAATATTAATTTAGACTCTTTTGTGGATTCAATAACAACGTTCAACGAAGGGTTTAAGACTATTGTTAGCGAGCATTCAGGACATGCTAAGGCCGCTGAACTAAGTACAAAAGGACAAGAATTGACAACAGCGCTAGAAAGTATACAAGGGCTAGTTCCTAATATCGAAGCAGTTATCGATAAGTCTATTTTACTTGAAAAAGTGGACGACCCTTCAGAATCACCTTTTCCACCAGTATCCAACAATCCGTTAGCTACGCTGTCGACTATGTTTAATACGTTTGATTCCGAGCATGTCGCTGTTGCTAAAGCAGCGGCTAAATTTATGAGTTTACTTAAAAAACAATAACGAACAGAATCAATAAGATCTACTAAAAAAGCAAGTCTTTCTATGTCCTCTTTGAGAACGATTAGATAGACTTGCTTTTATTTACTGTGCCAGTAAGCTATTCCAATAAAAACAAATTGTAGGGGCAAACGAACCCAAGAGGCCATAAAAGAGGATATTTCTAGTGCTTTCTGTGCGTTTTCGTCATAAGCTAAGTATATATTAGCGGGATACACTGCAATAAGCAATAGTATAAGCGACCAAGCTGCTACTTTACGGTATTTTTCTATCATTAGAGTCGAACCTAAAAGTATTTCACAAAACCCACTTAGGTAGACCAATTCAAGGTGAAAAGGCAAAAAAGGCGGCATAATTGCTAAGAAAAAATCTGGATTTATAAAATGAAGAACACCCACGGAAATATAGCTGAATCCCATAAAATAAATGGAGGCTTTTTTGATACTATTGGGTTTTGCTAAGCTTGTCGATTGCATGAAAATAGGCTTATATAGTTATGGGCTGCTCGATTATAATTTTTGTATTTTTAAGCTGCTCTTGGCTGTTCTGAAAATATAGAGTCCTGCCGGGTAATTAGAAAGATCTATTTCAACAAATTGTTGCATAGTACCTGACAAGATCAACTGTCCTTGTACGGAATAAAGAAAGAAATCTTCAAAATTGGAGCTATTTGATTCAATTTGGATACTGCTTGATGTTGGATTGGGGAAAGCGTTTAGACTAGGCAGCTTATCTTTTTCTAATTCAGCTACTGAGGTCAGGCAAGTAAGGCTGTTAAGGGAGTGTTTGGATAAAAATTGCCACACTTCAAGGCTTGCGTTAATATCGTAATTAGTGTTGTTAAGGCTGATAGCAGAACCGGGCCAAGTATGCCCTCCCGATTGAACTCTAAGTAATTCAGCCGTTGAATTACATGCACCCATATCATAAACGATTCTTGAAACGGTACTACCATCGGTCGTATTCGTATTTGCTAAAGCGGTGGTGTCAGCTGTTGTCTGCGTGTTGTTGAAGTTAACCCAATAAGACATAACACTATCTATAGGTTGGCCAAAGGTATTTCCTCCATAAAGAACGGTAGGGTCAGCAGTGCCGTGTATCTGTAGAACAGGTGTAGGATGCGTTGGATTACAATTGTTGTAGGTGGAGGGAGACATAGAACCGGTTACCGAGGCAACTGCTGCTATTTTTTGGCTAAGATTACAGGCTAAGTGATAACTCATATATCCTCCATTTGACATGCCTGTGCTGTATACTCTTGATAAATCAATGGCATAATTGGCAGCAATCGAGTCAATCATATTTTCGGCAAATCCTACATCATCCGTCGTACTCCCTCCCCAACCAACATTAAAATGCGTAGTTCCGTTAAAATCGAGGGTGCCATTTGGGTGTGCAATAATAAAGCCTGCGGTATCTGCAATAGCTCTAAAATCGCCGTACCACATCTGTTGAAATGCATTAGAGGTATACCCATGAAAATTTAGTAAAAGTGGTACTGGATTAGCGGGGTTGTAATTAGCAGGGACATACAAAATAAAGTTGCGTTGTAAACCGCCACTTGTAATGGTGTCATTAATGGTTTGTTGGCCTTGGCAACAAATACTGGACAATAAGAGTAAACATATAAAAAACATAGTATTATTTTTGTGATATTAAAGCTCTAAAATACATTTTTTTAGGCAATACCAAGGTATCAGTACGCTACAAATAACGTCATAAAATTAGGCTGAATTAAAAAATGGATCAAAAGCTAAGGCTGTTGCTATCGAACTTGTGTAAAAAAAATAAAATTCGATAAAAAAAGGCTGTCAATTTTGACAGCCTCTTTTCTATAATTTTTCAAATTTACCGCTTAATGTCTGGTCACCAACTCTGAGCTGATAAAGGTACATTCCGGCGGATAATTGAGAAGTATTAAGTTTTTCATTCCAATACCCAATCGGCATTTTACCCTCCTGTTGATATATTTTGCGCCCTGTTCTATCAAATAAAATTAATGCATAAGACTGCTTTGTTTCTGATTGTAAGCCAAAAAATAAATGATCGTTGGCAGGGTTGGGAAACACCTTGAGCAATAATTCTTTTGATTGATTACCTCTGTCGATGCTGACGATAGGAGAATAACTTTGAAGCCCGCCAATGTCGACTTGTCTGAGTCGATAATAGCTCACGGTATTTCTGTTGTATTCAGTATCTTCAAATGTATAGGAACCGGCGTTCATCCCTTGTTGAAAGACCGATGGAACAAAGCCTATTTCTTCATATTGATGATTGATTGGGTTGAGTCGCTGAATATAAAAACCATAAACATTTTCTTCGTTGGCTGTCGTCCATTGTAAAATATTAGTTTCTGCTTGCTTGTGGCCACTAAATGATAATAAGTCGAGGGGTAAGAAGCAACTGTTAGGATCGCCATTAGTCGTCACCGAAAAACGTATATCAAAGTTGCAGTGCTGACCCGTAAACCCATCAATCATTAGGTAGTAATTTTGGCTAGGTTTTAAAATGTCTTTGATGTCAACACTTGAACCACTCACCAATTTGTCGGCACAATATACAGGAACTGGCCAAGCGGCTCCACTTTGACAGTTGTCGACTTCGTACAAGACAAATTGCAAACCAGAACCCCCTATTCCTTCTCCACGACAAGAGATATTATTCAGATCTATATTGAATGATGTAGGAATACACAAGGCATCAGGTGTAATAAATCGATACCAAATTGAATTTTCGAGTCGTGTGATGGCATTGCTGCCCGAACATTCGGGCAGGCTCGCCAATGTTATATCAAGGGAAGGGTCGAAACTACCCGGTGTCCCCGTAGCAAGGGTTGTACTACCCGCATAGTCTTTATCTGTCTGCCCTACCAAGGTAGCATTTGTGCAGTTTTCGGCACCAAAAGCAAGCCTTGCAGCACCTGTGCTAAGGTTGGCAGACCATCCACTAGCTGTCGTGGCTCCATCTGAATAAAATTGAAAGGTAAGGCAACCTGAACTGTTTTCTATACTGGCCTTAATTGTTTCCAGGGTATTGCTGTTGGTTAGGCTGCCGGTGTATGCACAAATAAGACGAGCATTTTCGGTGTCCATGCCATCGTAAACGTACAAATAATCCCAGTTCCTTTCTAGCCCAATTGCAGATCCAAATTCGGCCCAAACTCCTTCATTAATAGGAGCAGAAGCATGCGGACAATAAGTAATTGTATAATTTTCATTATTGCCATAATTGGCAGTAGTTCCGCCAAGGTCGGTGAATACTTTTGTACCCTCTGTACCTCCAACTTCAACTAGGCCTAAGTCGGTGGGAGGGTCAGAACAGTACAATCGAGCTATCCAACCATCCCCTGCAAAATTGCCATCGGTATTCATTCGGACGGTAAGACAGGCACCGCTCGATACAAAGGTGCCCGGCTGAGGTGCTGCAGAAGAAGCGCCGGTATACACGCCAATTAAATTGGAGCTAGTGTCTGGACCGTTGTAAATATAGAGATAATCATTACCATCCTCCAACGAACTAATGGTAAGTTGCTGTGCTGCAGTTGGATTAGGCTGAAAGCTGAGTCGCACCGCTTTTGTCGGGTCAGGATTACAAAAAGTTTGCGTATTGTTTTCATTATTTCCATACAAGCCTGTAGCATTTCCACTGTCATAAAAATCATGATAAGCAATGCCACAATTTAAATTGCCGGTCAGACTATTATCCAATAAAATTGGGTTAGGATAGGTCAAAAGGGCATTGGAACAGGTCCATGTTGCACGCCAACCAGGATTTTGAGTCGCAATATCAGAGGTAAAACGAATTGTTAGACTATTTCCTGTGGAAGTAGTAAGCGGCGGTATATTGGTAGAGGTATAGGTTCCTAATAGGGGTGCAGCAGTTGAAGAACCATCATAAATATACATAAAATCATAATTGTTCTCTATATCAAATTCCGAAAAAGTTAAGCTTACGGAGGTCGCATTGACAGGTGCAATCGTAAAGGTATAATCTTCATTTTTTCGATACAATCCAAATTCACCACCACTGTCGGTAAAGATTCCCTCACAAGCATTTGTAACTACATCGTTTGTAGGTTCTGTATTGACAAAAATACTACCTTCATACACAGCGGTATCGTTTGGGCTACAAATTGTTCGGACTGTCCATAAGTACTGAGCATCTGAGGCGATACCCGATAAATCAAAACTATTGGTATTGCTGTAAAATACCGACCATGTTCCATTGGCTATACTTTGCTTTACCCTAATTTCGTAAGATGAAGCAGCAGGCACAGCATCCCAATTGAGTTGCACACTATTTTGATCGTTGTTGTTGACCAATAAATTATCTGTTTTGGCACAGCTGACTGGAACTACAGTAGTTGTCCAATTGGCTTCCCATCCGCTTGCAACGGTACCACAGTCGCTTCGGAATTCTAATAACATCTTACCACTGTTTGCAACTATTGTCGAAGGCAAGCTACTTCCATTCAGAACGGCGATGAGTTGGTCACGGTCTGAATCTCCATCATAAATATACAAATAGTCATAATTGAGCTCTAAATCAAGGCTGCTAAAATTTAGTGATAGGGAACTAGCCCCCGTTGGTTCTATTCTGTAAAATGTTCGTTCATCGTTGGTGTAATTGCCTGTGGGGCCGCCCGAATCATAGAAGTTGCCTGTGGCAGTTGTATAGGTTGAACTATTAGCTGATGCCGTAGGATTCAATAAATCATAATATCGGTTCCAGTCCCAATTTGGACCAGGGTCATAATGGGTCTGTGATGGATAATGCTGATGGCCCTTTATTTTGAAACAACCGTCACTAATGGGATTGACAGTACCGTCACCATTGATGTCATAAGTTCTGATAATGGGGATACCGTTGCGCAATGCGATATCTTTGGTCAGGGCAGCTGATGCTTCATAGGTAATATCAGTATACCAAGAGGGGTCTGCTACATATCCTTCGTGTTCAATTCCCACAGTGTAAGGATTAGAATTGCCTACATGCCAGCCTTTGTCAAATTCACAAACCATTTGTGTGATTTGTCCATCAGCAGCACGCATGTTATAATGTGCAGAAACATTAGAAGATGGATTCTTAAACCAGGAAATAGCACCTGAATAGCTGCCTTGCATGGTGTGAATGGTAACATGGCTAATAGCTGTTCCGTTTCTTGAACTATAGTTGGAGGGGTCAGCAGCGTCCTGAATGACTGTGTAAGGAAATCCAAGACTCAAATCACTGCAGGGTGGGGCAGCACTTCTATGTTGGTCGTTTTGGTATATAGCTCCTGAAGATGTATGAATACCACGATTATCCATGACTAAAGAATTAGCAGAAAGGATTTGGTAACGATCTTTACCAAAAACTTTTTCTAAATCGATATTGTATGCAGGCAATGCATATGTTTTTTGAAATTTGGCTGCATTCAAATTTTTGAGGACAGAGTACACATGTGCATCAAATGCATAATTATTGAAATTTGAGCCATCGTCGGGCAATTCTGATAAAGCATTCAAAATTGCTAGATGGTCTTCAGGTTGATTGGAAGTTATACCATAAATTTGCATAAGCAACTTGTATGTTTTAGCATAGGCTAAGACCTGAATAGAAGCATCATCCTTGAGTTGTTTTTCATCAATACCTGAATACCGATTTACAACATTCATGTTTGAACGAAAATAACCTTTTCCATCTTCAATTAAACCCATAATACCGTGGTAAACTGGGATGCCCACACAACTCATCTGTTGATTTTTGAGATGTTTCAGGTGGGTGGATGTGTAGGCAACAGACTCAAGTATTCCCTTTGGTATTTCGGGATACTTCTGATAAGCAGCCTCGAATGAACTTTTATGATTTGTCGGTAAATCTAGTTGCCAGGTATTTTGAGCATGAATGGTTGTTATTAGTAAATAAAATAGAAAAAGGTAGTGTAAATTTTTAATCATAGTATCACAATATGGGGAGTTATTAAATTTGCTCAAGGCCTTTGAGTGCAAAACAAAAGCTTGTAAATGTACAAATTTAAAATCATAATGATATTTATACCCTTTTGACTTTAACAAGATCTTATATTTGTTAATCCAATTCTCATAAGTTCAGCTGGTAGGTTTTTTTAGGGGGTGACTTGGAGGATGGGTGTTTTCAAAATACGGAAACATCAAGGGTGGCTAGTATATTTATTCTGGATAGCAATTTCCTGTTTTTATTTTCATGAAAAATATTAGCACCATGCTTTTTCTACTCTTAATCACCTACAGCCAAAACCAAACCATAGGGATATTCATCAACAAACTCAATGCTTACGATGGTTGTACTCTTTTTGCTCTATTTCCAGACAGTTTAGCCTATCTTATTGCCAATTGCAGCACAGCAACCTTCCAATGGGAATGTATTAATTTGTTGTGGAGTGAAGGGTGAATTATTTGAAATTGACAGCAACAAAATTTTGGTTTGGGAATACAATAGCCCTGTTTCTAATGCAGGAATCACCACACAAGGACAAGCTTTTACCGGACAAGGAAGTAGTATTTTCAGGTCCTATCGATATGAGCCAATGTTTCTCGGTTTTGTACGCAAAACCCTAACGCCTACAGTCCCTATTGAACTTCTTCCAAATACGAGTCATTGCAGTGTACCGACAAGTATCAATCCATCCCAAAATAAGACCCAGGGCGTACTAAAACTATATCCGAATCCAGCGAAGTCTAAAATTACGCTAAAAACAACAGCAGAACTGATCGGAAAACCAATTTTGATTCAAAATTTGTTAGGTTAAAAGGTCTGTAGTCAATCCAATAACAGCCACACTACAGAAATCAAAGTTGATTATTTGGTAAAAGGCAGCTACCTTTTGACTATTGGGAATATTTTTGCTCATAAAATTATTATTGAGTAAGCCGGCCGTAGATTTTTAATTTAACCTGTGCAGGATTTTTTAAAAAGTGTTGGATTGCTGTTGAGAAAGTATCGATTTTTGAGGACTTTTGGAAAGTATCAATTTTTCGGGACTTTATTGAAAAACAAAAAAACCACCTGAATTCAGGTGGCCGGATTTTAGGTTTTTTATTGTTTATTATAGAGAAATAAAGGCAGTTAAAATATTGAATGTAGCGTCTTAGGTTTTTGAATGTAGTAGATGAATAGTAGATATCTTTGACTAGGCTGCTTTTCTGATAGACATTCTTTTGCGGATTCTGCTCAGTGTTTCGGGGTTCATTCCCAGGTAGGAAGCCACCATGTATTGAGGTACTCGGTGCGCTATCTGTGGTTCGTCCTCTAGAAATTTTTTGTAGCGCATCATTCCATCAGACATCAAGAGAAGATTAATTCTGTTAGAATTCATTCTTGACACACAAATATTTAGTTGTGTACTGAATTCTGGTTTTGCGCTAGTGATTGCTTTGAAATTATGAAAGCTTAAAACCATTAATTCGGTACCTTCAATTGCCTCAAGATAAGATTCTGTCGAGGTCTGCGTAAAAAACGAATCGAAGGCAGAGGCCACATTTCCTTCAAAGAAAAAGTTTTGAATAAACTCTTTTCCATCTGATAGGTAGTATTGTTTTACCGCACCGGATTTAACAAAATAGATATTTTTGCAGGTATCTCCTTCCATCAATAGTGTCTCTTGTTTCTTTACATTTTTTACAAATAGAAAAGGTTTTAGTGCTTCTATCATTTTTTGCGAAAAATTATTTTTATTCTCTGTGGCGTTTGTGTTGTGTTGGTAGTTCATGATTCTTGTGGTAATTTTTAATAAACAATTGAGAGGGTATGTTTTTTTTTAAGCCGAAGTTAAAATAGCTGACTATTGCTGAGGCAGTGCTACTTTTTTCGCTCCCTGAAATGATGCAGCAATCATAGATTCCTGCTTTTCTGTATAGAAATGAATGGCTTCATCAATTTTAATAATCTTCATAACCGTTATCGGCTCGAAGGCTTCCTGCATTTTTTTATCACAATTTTTGAAGGTAATATTTCCTATCATTGGGATGGAAACTATTAAATCTGCAGTTGCATCTTTTGATGTACTTGTATTAATGTCAGCAGTTTGAGCATTGGACGTTAAAGCGAAAAATGTGAAGAAAATAAAAATTAAAGTTTTCATGGTAGTTATATTTAAATTTCTGGGGCTAAATTTTTCATAGGTATAAATACAATAGAGTCAAAAACATGCCAAAAATAATTAATACCTATTTATCAGTTATTTATGTATTTTTATATATTATATTAGTTTGCATATCGCAAAATTAATTTTTCATTATGAAAACATAATTCGTTTTTGGTGTTGTTTCATTTTGAAAAAAACAATCAAAATTGTTTCTTTTTGGAAATTTATTTTGTGTCATTACGTATTTATTTTTTATCAAACCCAGGTGTAAATTCTCGAACAACTGTAAGAGAAATGTAGGGGACTAAAATTTTTGATCGATTTTCCGCATCCAAAATATGTAAATTTGAGTAGATTCAAGCCCTAGGCTTTTAGGGTTTACCATACTACTTTATTTCTAGAATTAGGGAGGGGCACTATAATTCTTTATTTAAAAATGCAACGGCCTTTAACAGCTTTGGCTGTGATTAAAATGGATACCACGTAAGCTTAAGTATAAACATCTCAGCCTCAAAAAAACTTCTTTTTTATATCTGATTCTTAATGATGTGTCTTGTTAAACAGTTGCGGGGAGGGGCTTTTGCAATACTTAATCTCCACTCGATACGTGCTAATAGAACTTTATTATACCCAACACTATTGCAAGGTTTTGCAGTATCACGACGCTAGCCGATTGACTAATAGATTCATTGGAATTACTAAAAAATTGACCCCAAAGAATTTTGAGGTTTTAAATTACGCTTTTGACAAAAATCCCTATATTGACCTAAACTCAATGAACAATGGTTGATAACGCAGTACTAATGGTCATGGCTATAGTTGCTTTTTTTTCTTCGCTAGAGGTTTTAGGCGGCTATCTTCAACATTCTATCCGAAGTAAAGATGATTGGATACAGGAAGTACTTTCAGCTGTTTTACTGTCGGTTGTTTTTAAGCCATGTATTGTAGGGGGAGTCGTTATTACCGGAACGATTCTGCTACCCGAATATCAAATGCTGTGGTCGAATTGGGTATTTGGCTATCTTTGCTTGCTTTATTTAATGGTCGATGATATCATGCAGTACTTCTATCATCGATATGCGCATCGACATCCTTTTTTCTGGAAACTACATCGTCCGCATCATCAGGCTGAAGAAATGGGCTTTTTTGTATCGTACCGTAATGCGGCTTTATACTATTGGTTAATGCCCAATGCCTGGTGGTTAGGTGTTTTTACTTTTTTGTTTGGAGGGGCCGCTGCTGCCCTTGGGCTAGTACTCAAGCAGGTCATAGTTATTAGTTCACACAGTCATTTTGCCTGGGACAAACCTTTTTACATCAATCCCTGGTTACGACCAATAATTAAGATACTAGAACGTATCATCGTTACCCCGGCCTTTCATCACGCACATCATGGACAATCCCAATTAGATGGTAGCGACCCAAACGCCAATTTTGGAAATATGTTTAGTATATGGGACCAACTGTTCGGTACGGCACATTTCACGCATCATTTTCCTAGCGCCTATGGCTTGCCTAACAACTCTGAAGATAGTTGGCAGTCGGCTTATCTTTATCCTTTAATACACTCTAAAGATCCTAAAAGTGAAATTTCAATCACTTTCAATAAAAAAAATACCTCTACCAATACACCCATTTTTCTTGATTTGAAACAAGGGGATAGCTATCTTTGGTGTCGATGTGGCAAAAGCAAAACACAACCTTTCTGCGATGCTTCACACCACGGTACTCAATATAAGCCGGTTCTATTTGAGGTGCAAAAAGATGCATCGATACTAATTTGCAATTGTAAATATACAAAATCTGCCCCATTCTGTGATAACAGTCATCTGCAAATCAAAGAGATAAAATAGTTGTGTAGAAGATGTTTTAGATTAGTAGAGATGCAATTTCATGAGGTATTAATTGGTACATGGTAATTCTCCTTACTTTCATAAATAATCCCCTGAATGCCTGCCTTGAGGATTTCTTAGCACAGGTTCAGTTTAATTATTGTTAGGGTTTTATGTTTAAGAGTCCTCCCAATTATATTCTTTTTGTCTTCTTGAACAAACAGAACGATACAGCAGCAGGATAGCCTTGTGGCTTGTATTTAGTAAAAGATGTCAATAGTTCATTTATGCAGGGTCTCTCAGCGTCAAACAAAACTATAGCGGTTGTTTGACCTTACTTTCGTGGCTAACTTTGTTGTCAAGGCAGGGTGCAGTACCGTTATTAATTAGCTTATTAGCGGCGGGTTTATTTTCTTTTTCAGCTATGATAAATACAACTCCGAGGATTAGAATAGCAGCGGCCACTAAAGATTGTATACTTATGAGTTCGTTGTTGAAATACCAGCCTAAAATGAGGGCGATGATAGGATTGACGTAGGTTACTGTTGCTACTTTGCGGGGGTCTTGTTTCATTAGTAAATAATTAAAAGCGGTGTAGGCAATAACAGAACCAAAAAACAAGAGGTAAACAAAACTCAGAAATGCGGTCCAGCTAAAGGTGCTTTGTACGGTAGATATATCTTCTTGAACCAATACAGCAACACCCAATAAGATAAGACCAGCCGTTATCATCTGAACGGCTGTGTTGAGTAGTTTACTCTTAGGTACGTTGGCATCCTTGATATAAATCGACCCTATCGTCCATCCCACAATTGCAATTGCAATGGCCAAAATACCTTTCCATGCGTCGGTCTCCAAACTAAAATGTTGTTGATTTAATAGTACAAACATACCTACAATACCGATAATTACGCCGATGGTTTTTTGCCAACTAGGTTTAGACCCTTTCAGCAGCCAAAGTAGCAACACAAGTACTAAGGGTTCGGCCCCAATAAGTAAAGAGGCAATCCCTGTATCAAGGTATAAGACCGACCACATCGACCCTCCCGAGCCAATAGCCAAAATGAGTAAGCCAAAAATAGCTGAATTTTGGAGCTGCGTCCAGCTTGTTTTTTTAAATTCTTTGTAACTAAAAAGTAACAAAAAAAAACCAGCCAATAGCAAACGAATTCCAGTCATGTAGAAAGGAGGAAAGGCTTCAAAAGCCCAATCTGTGGCCAAATAGGTCGATCCCCAAATGAAATATATACAGACAAAGGCAATTGGAATAAGATAACGATCTGATTGTAGTTTGGCCAAAAGCATATTCTAAGATTTGGCGCAAAAATAATAGATAAATTCGAATTTATAGCGGCAAGATCATAATTTTTTAAAAACATATTTTAAGCTTATTCTCCAAGCCATGCACTATAGTTTCTACTTATAACTTAGTACTTCATTAAAGGCGATTATATCAAAGGGCACGTCCCTTAAAAAACCTAGTTATTTAAGCAGTTTATTTTCCCATTTTTATATCAATTTGCTTTAAAAACTGAATAAGTCCTTCAAAATAGGCTTCCTGGTCGTCATATTGCGACAAATGACTCCCTTTTCTGCAGTATAGATAACTAGCTCCGGGGATTTCTTGTGCCATCCACTGCATATGTTTTGGATCCATACTATCGAATTTACTACCAATTACAAGGGTGGGCACGTTAATATGTTTAAGTTGATCTCTAACGTCCCAATTTTTTAGGGTTGCGTTCCCAGTAATACCAAATTCGCTGTAGCCTTGCATATAAATATAGACTTCGGGATTGAGGTGTTTAAAGGTGTTTTGAATCGATTGCGGCCAATCTTTTTGTGGCATTCGCAAGATATGTTGGGTGTAATGGTGTTCAAAAAGTAATTCATTGTAGCGTGGGTTGTCAAAATCTTGGGCAGCTTCGATTGCTTGTATCTCTCCAAAAACTTTAGGGTCCATTTGAGGGCCCAAAACTTCTTTGGCGTAGTTGTTATAATCCTTTGCGGATGCCATCATATTAGAAATAATAAGGCCTTTTAAATTTTTTTGGTATTTGAAGGCATATTCCATGGCTAGAATCCCTCCCCAAGATTGCCCCAATAAAAAAAAGTTATCTTCATTTAATCCTAAGGCAAGCCGTACCTGTTCCACCTCATCTACAAAGCGATCGATAGTCCACAAGCTTGTATCAGATGGTTGATCACTGTAGAAAGAACCCAATTGATCATAATAAATATATTCAATACCCTCGGCGGGTAAGTATCCATCAAAACAATGGAATAATTCGTGGGTGCAACCGGGGCCTCCATGTAGCAACAATACTTTTATTTTGGGGTTGTTCCCCACGCGTTTTGTCCATACCTTAAAAGTACCGGAGGCTGTTTCAACAGGTATCATTTGAATCCCGCCACTAAATTGATCCGCTTTTCTTTCAAAAGTATGGTAGTTATTTACCTTGTTGTTTTCTTTTGAATTCTGGATCGAATTATTTTCTTGTTTACAAGCAAAAATAGTACTCATAATGCTTATTAAGCAAATGATAAACCCGGATGAACTTTTCATATTAAATTGATTTTGGTGGGATTAATAGAAGGATAGAATTGGCTTGCTTTTGTAAGTTTTTGAGAAGTGGTAAGTAGTTTTTATAAATTAAATTGTGCTGAACATAAACCATGTTTTTATGTTCGGGATGGTTTAATTGATATTCGACCATAGCCTCAGGTCTTTTTTCTCGTTGGTAGTACCAATGTTGATTCAATTTCCATTGATGGATATTTTCTTGGATATCTTGTCGGATAAAGTGCTGCCACATAGGTAAATCGTGCCTGATGTGACGATAGTATTTTTCAATGTAATAATTAAGCGAATCTTTCCTATAACCAATACTATAATTAGGCAATTGGGAAAGGTGTTGAAAACCCAGGTCAGAGGCATTTAGGGTATAGATAGACGTGACCAATCTAGGACAATAATAACAACTGTCGTATTGTTTTTTTGTCATTTGGGCCGTCATCAAAAGCTGATAACTTGGGTAGCGGTCTTCGAATCGAAGGATGAGTTTATTGAGTTGAACCTTATCTACCGATAATTCTTGAGCAATCAATCGATAAGCATCGTTAAATTGATCTGACTCTTGTTGGTTTAAATGCCATTTTTCTAGGGCAAAAGCGATAATAATACCACTTATAACAACCGCTGCCTGCAAAATATACTTATACCATTCTCTACGAAGATGCCTCCATACTTTAGCTCTTTTTTTTCGCGTATTAATGTTGCCTATCGGTTCATGGTCATCACTACTCATAGCTGATTCTTTTGCAGACTTTCATTTAGATATTTAAATTCCTTTTCAGTCAATTCTCTCCATGCACCTATCGGTAGTTTTTTTAGTTTGATATTCATAATACGCACACGCTTAAGACTGACTACTTGATAGTCTAAAAAATCGCACATTCGTCGGATTTGACGATTCAGGCCTTGCGTTAAAATTATCTTGAATACCTGAGGATTTATTTTTTCAACAATACAGGCTTTTGTAACCGTATCTAGTATTGGAACGCCTTGTTGCATCTTTTCAATAAATTCTGTTGTTATTGTTTTGTTGACCCGAACGATGTATTCTTTTTCGTGGCCGTATTCGGCGCGCAAAATTTCATTGACAATGTCGCCATCATTTGTTAGTAGTATCAAGCCCGTGGACGGTTTGTCTAAACGACCAATCGGAAAAATACGCTGAGGGTATTGAAGAAAATCAATAATATTATCGGGGTCTTTAAGGTCGGTGGTGCAGGTGATACCGGGAGGCTTATTTAGGGCTATATAAACAAATTCAGGTTGTTTTATCAGTGGTTTGTTATCTACTGTTACTTGGTCGTTTTCTTCTACTCTATTTCCTTTTCTAGCAAGTACACCATTGATGTGAACACGACCTGCATCTATCCACCGATCCGCTTCTCTGCGGGAACAAATACCGGTTTGGCTTATAAATTTATTTAGACTGATTGAATTTTCGGGCATCTATCAAAGCATTTTAATGAAGCTAAATTTGATAGTATAAATATAAAAAAATAGCCACGCAAGCAGAAGCAAGGTGGCTATTTTATTAAAATAAATTAAGATTATTGTACATCTGCCAGGGTACGAATGTTGATTTGATAACTGGTAAATTGAGATACAATAGCCGTTATACTTACGGTACCACTCGCGACATTGCTGCCTGCAAATGTAGCAGCAGTACGGGTGTACATATCAATCGAACCTGTACCATCGGTTACCGTGGTAGTTCCTGAATAGGTAGTACCTCCAATAGTTGCACTGTTGATTTGAACCAAAGTAGATTCCCATGCTTCGGCATTTGCAAGTATATCGGCGGTCGTAGCTACTCTCGGTGTCATTGTATTGCCACTCGAAAGTACAGTTGCATTTGCATTGGCAACACCACTTACTTGCAACAAACCATTAAACTCGGATATCGTTGCTCCAGAAATATCTATATTAACACTGTCACCCATCGCTAGTGTGCTGTTATCGGCACTAAAACGAACAATAATTCCTGAACCATTGCTGTTTTGAACCACAATATTTTTAGCGGTTATATTTCCCTAGTCTTTGTCTGAAATTACAATACCGGCAATAGCTGTCAAGGCAGGGGCACTAGTATTGGTGCCTGAAAATAAGCCTCTAATAGTAGCAATTGGCTGCGTGACTGTACTGCCACCGCCACCACCGCCGCCGCCGCCGCTGATGTTGACGTCGTTGGTGTTACGTATATTTATTTGGACACCGTTAAAATCACCAACAACTCCCGTAACATCGCCGGTACCTGTTGGGATAGCCGTGCCTGCAAAATTAGAGAAAGCACTAAACATAGATATAGAACCTGTCGCATCGTTGAGCAAAATTCCAAAATCGCCGTAAGTAGTACCGCCGCTTAGGTCAGCATTCATCACCTGAATTAAAGTTGATTCCCAATCATCTGCATTCGTATTAATATCGTCCACAGTAGCTACTCTCGGGCTGATTGAATTGCCACTTGAAAGTAGGGAAGCATTGTTATTAGGTACTCCATTTACTTGGAGTAAACCATTGTATTCTTCGATTGTTTGGTTAGAGATGTCTACTTCTACTTCATCGCCCAAGTTGAAATTGTGATTGCTGGCAAAGCGGATAACAATACCTGAACCGTTGGATTCTTGAATGACCAAATTACTAGGTTGCCAATTGCCTCCTACCAAATCAGAAATCACGACCCCTATAATTTTAGTAGTATCCGGTGCTGTTACCGGGCTTCCTCCATATAAGTTACGAACATCTAAAATACTTATTTGATTGAGGTTGCCGCTTCCACCGCCACCGCCGCTTCCGCCGCCAAAATTAACATCATAGGTGTTGCGAATATTCAATTGTGTACCATTGTAATTACCAATAACTGCTGTAACATCGCCGGTACCTGTAGGAAGTGGGGTAGAGGCAAAGTTAGAAAAACCGCTAAACATAGCGATTGAACCTGTATTGTCATTGAGCATGACACCAAAATCACCGTAGGTAGTTCCACCATTAATGCTTGCATTTTGAACATTAACTAGGGTAGATTCCCAGTCGTTGGCATTAGCGGTAATGTCGGCTATTGTAGCTACACGAGGGGTAATAGAAGCGCTACCGTTTAAATTGACTGCCCGGCATGCAGGTATATTGTTGACTTGAAGCAGCCCGTTGAATTCTTCTAAAGTACCGCCGCCTACTTTGATTTCTATATAATCATTGACGGCATATCTGTGGTCATCGGTGAACCGAACTGTGATGCCCGAACCGTTTGGTTCTTGGATGACTAAGTTTTGACTTTGCCATTGTCCACCGATAGCATCTGATATTACGACTCCTTGAATTTTTCCGGTAGCCGTAGTAGGATTGCCGCTGTACTGACCCCGAAGGGCAGCAATACTTACGGTCGTATAATTTGCAAGTGGGGTACATCGCGTGCCTGTCATGGTTTCTACATCCGATGGATCGCGGATAAACAATTGAGGCGTACCACTAAAAGAGTTGAAAACAGCTACGATTGAACCATTTCCAGTAGGCATATACTCACCTGAAAAGCTGGCAAAACCACTATTCCTTACGATGAGGGTTGCACCTGTTGCACAATCGGTCAATTCTGCATTTTTACTTTCTTGAGTAGATGGAAAGGCATAAGTGCTTCCTGCAAAACAATCGGCAAACTCTACGTCATCTAGTTGAATTAAGGTATGGTAGTCAGCTGTCGATAAAGAGGTCAAGCTTTTGACTGTAGGGGTAAGCGGCTGATCGTATGCACCACCTATTACAAACTGCTTGTAAGTGGATTGAGGAATACGAGAATCATTGGTGTTACTGCTACCAATGAGTGCCGGTACATCACCATCCTGCCATACATATAGGCCTTCACATTTAATCCATACTTGTCTACCGATAGGAAAATCTGTGTTAATATCAAAGGCATCTATATCGATACGAATTCCGCCTGTTGAATCCTGAATGACCAATTGCTTGTAGAAATTGCCAGATTTATCATCAGCAATTACTGTTGCTTCAATTATTTGAGTACCTAATTCAACCGGGGTAGGGGCGGCTAATGCAATTAAGTCAGCAATAGTAGCATTGCTTTCTAAATTAGGCAAATCGGCGATTGGAGGTTCGTCAAATTGCTTTTTACAAGAAGAAAAAACAAGTAGCGTGACCGTAATTAAAAAGGCTGAAAAATTAAAAAAATTAGCTTTCATGATGCTGTTTGTAGTTAAGTTATAAACCTAAGACCTTAGTCTAGAATTAATTTTATAATTGATAATTGTATTACATTCTAAAAGTTAAACTAATCATATAGTTGGTTCCGTATGCATAGTAGTATTTGCTAGGGAAACGGTCTACATCTTTAGTTTGGAAATCATATCTGAATTGTTCAAAGCCAGAGGTGCGCATATTGGTATTGTTGAGGATATTACTCATGCCCACGCTAAGTATAAAAAAGAAGTTTTTGACTTTCCATGATTTACGAACAAAGATATCTGCCATAAAATTACCCGGCATTTGTTGTTGTTGAATAATATCATTCCATAATCTTGAGCCAGGTTCAACAGATTCTTCTTGGTATTCAGGGCTTTGACCTGTATTAGAGACGGCCTGAATGGTTCGTCTGGCAAAATAAATATCCTCAAAAGCTGCGTGTGTGTAACTAAAATTGAAAGAAAACATCCAATATTTAGGGGCACGGTACCAAAGGCCTAAATTAAAAGCCATCTGTGGTGTGTTAGGGACATAAAAGTTTTTGATGTAAATGGTGGGTTCGTCTTGCGTAATATATGGAGCATTATCTAGATAAAAGGAAGATGTAGGTCTTGAGGTGTAAATGTATTGACCCAAGGCTGCTGCGGCACTAATGGTAAAGCCTCCGTCCAAACTTACTTCTCCAGCTAATTCAACACCGGCATGTTGTTTTTCTACATCACGCATCACAAAATTAACAAAATTTCCTCCGATTCCTTTTTCAGAACCTCCTTGGTCTAAATAGTAAGAACGTTGATAAAAATCATTTTCAAACTTGGTGTAATAGCCGGTTATTTTGGCTTTGACCCTTGGCGCTTTAAGTATGTAGCCTCCTTCAAAGGAGTAGTTGCTTGAACTTTTAAGTCCAGACATTACTTGGTCTCTTGTTCTTGGGGCAACAAAAGCATAACGGAAAAATGGCGCTTTAGTTTGGTAACTCCCATTGATAAACAAATAATTTCTTCCATCTATTTTGTAAGATGCACCACCTTTGACGGAATAGTTTAAAAACTGAAAAACTTCGGATTTGCCGAGTGAATTGTCGGGGAATTGTCCATTCTGAACATTTCCTTTTCGCCAAAAAGTAGTATAACTCGCTTGTCCTCCCACAAAAAAATCGAGTTTGTTGAAGGTGAAATTAAGCTGTGCCCAAGCCATAGCCTTGTGGATATGCGCCTCGTAGTCATAGCCAAAACGGTCTCCCTCTTTAAGAATCCGATTGGGGTTCTGCAAATCGTTTTGATAAGAATCTGTATTGCCAACTAATCCGGAGTCACGTTCGACAAAACGATTGATATCAACGTAGTAATCAGCGCCCAATAAATCTTCTAATACTTTAAAGTTTTTACTGTTATAAAACTGATAAGTCAAACCACCGTTGATGTTCAGAAATTCGGTTACATCAGCATTGAGTGTGGTATTGAAGTTGGCTTTTTGGCTATCATAACGACGTTCTTCTAAAATATACCTTGCTCGATTACCCCACATAGTATCCCCTTGAATTCCATTGGCATTGGCAATAAAATCGTACGAGTTTCGGTTGATACCATACATACGGTCCCAATTGATTTGACGCATGTGTTCGTTATTGGAATACAAATCGCCGGCTAATTGCGCCTGTGCAGGGTCTTCTATGTAGGAAGGAAGGTTGCGATAATAATCAGGACGTGGGTCTTGCGCATCGTACCAATCGAGTGCTGTTGAACCGTATTTGCCAAATTGATAGCTAACCGAAGTAATCCAGTTGATTTTATTGGTCAAGGCTGCTTCGTGTGTTAATATGAATAGCGGTTGATGCGAATCGGTATTTTTTGAGTTTCTGATTTGCTGTTTGCCGGTTTTGCCCGAGGTTTGGTAGCCCCAGTTTGGATTATAATAGTGCGACCCAGCAAGGGTATACATTTCTTCTGTTGCAGGGCCTCCTTTGCCTCTTACAGAAGGTGCGCCCATAACGGTGAGAGCAATGGAATGTTTGCCAATGCGTTTTTCAGCTGCCAGAAAATAGGAAGCAGCATTGTAATGCGTTGCTTTAATAAAGGCACCATTCGGAGAATAACGCCAAGAACCAGAAGCAGAAAATGCCCAACCATTGGCCATCATACCGGTATTGTAGGTAAGCATTAATCGATGGTTGTAGGACCTATTGGCATAAGAATAGGTAAATTGTAGCCCTTTGCGTTGATTACCGGCACGACTATCGATAAAAGAAAAACCACCAATATCACCTAGTGTCATATTGGAAGGGGATAGGCCAAGTTCAGAATCACGATTGCGCATTACATCGTTTAAACCCGACCAAGACCACCAAGTGGGACGGCCCGATTCTAAATCGTTCATCGGGATATTATTCATAAAAACTTGAGTATTGTCAGAGTTGTAACCGCGGACTCTAAACCTTGAAGCGCCCCATGCAAAGGCTACTTTCGAAGAGAACACATCCCTGCTTGCATTCAGAACACCGGATATAGATTGTGTGCCACTGCTACCACTTTCGATGTCTTCGTCCGAAAGCATAATAGTAGGGATAATATCTTCTGCATCAGGATTTCCACCACCATCAATAATCAACAAAATGGTACCAATATCATTTACGCCATCTTGCGTAGATATAGATTTAGTTTGTAATATATAGCCTTCGGCACTAAATTGTATTGTAAATTTTCCGTAGGGAATATTATTAATCTGAAAATTACCGCTTGAATTGGTTTGTGCATAATAGTCGGTGCCTTGCACCTCGACTAAAACACCAGTCACACCAGCTTGATTGCCTGCATCTTGAACAATTCCTTTGATGGATGATTGACCATAACTGTTG
>CAJQQM010000130.1 GCA_905480485.1 uncultured Aureispira sp. | reverse complement strand
TGAATTAGCCAATAACAAATGCCCATTAAATTATTTCTACAAATTGTAAGATGGCCCAATTTACTCACCATCATTCTAACACAGGCTATTCTGTGGTGGGTCAGTCGTCCTTTAGGGCTTTTACTGCCCGATCGATTTTTTGGGGTTTTGTGTATTGGGACTGTATTAATTGCAGCTGCCGGCTATATTATCAATGATATTTACGACCTTGCCACCGACCGCATAAATTGTCCGCATAGAGTTTGGCTAGATATTCATTTGACTCGAAAGGCTGCCCTCTGTTTGTATATTAGCACTAATATTACGGCATTATTGTTGGCACTATCATCCCTAAATATAGCCTTGGTTCTTTGCTTTTTAGGGGCGATAGTTTTGTTATTGGGCTATGCCAAATATTTTAAAAAAATGCTCCTCACCGGCAATTTAGTCGTCGCTTTTTTATGTGCTTTGGTGGTGCTACAATTTTGGTATTTTTACCGATCATCCCTTTCCGAATTTTGGAATGATGTACTATTATTTTATGCCCTTTTTGCTTTTTATGCGACCCTAGCTCGCGAAATTGTCAAAGATATAGAAGATCGAAAAGGGGATGAACAAACAGCCTGCAAAACATTAGCGATTGTATACGGCAATCGGATGGCTGAATATGCGGTAATTAGTTGTGCTGCTATACTGATAGGCTTACTCTTGTTTGTGCTATACATATACTTGCCCAACCATGTTATTTTTGTACAACTATATGGACTTGTGGCACTCATAGGCCCACTTTTATGGCTAACAAGCTACCTTTTACGCTGCAAGTCTTATTGTACCTATCGACAAATTAGTCAATTTCTTAAAGCGTATTTAATGCTAGGTTTATTTTTTCTCGTGTTCATCCGTACCGTTTTTTTTTAAAGCTTGGCAAGACTAACACAAAACTTATTTAGCATTCTTGGTATTTAACAAAATATTTGGCCATAATAATTCACTTAAACGCAAAAATATTGTATATTGCTAATTAGCCCTTTTAAAAGTTTTGTGATGCCAAGCTATATCAGTCCTTTCAAACTCTTTAATTTAGATTGCCCAAGCACCGACTTGGCAATCCAAACCAACCGTAACCGCGTTTTGTATCGTTTAGATGAACAATCGGTTGATGAAGTCGTGCATTTAGGTTCTTCCAAACTTCCTAAGTCGCAAGTAATAAATTTGCTCAACGAACTCGAAAATGTCACGACTAAAGCTTTTCATACTCAAATTTTTAAATACAAAAAATTACTCAACTTTTTAGAGTTTGGTCATCTCAACTATTTCAGACGAGATGCCGATACCAATCCCGAATATCCTGCAGATTTCTGGAAATTTATTGCACCTTATTTTGGGCGTCAATACGGTGAAACTCTTTTGCAGGCTGTCAAAACCCGCGATAAAGATACTTTGAGTTTGCTTGCTTCCGAACATCTACCTATGTTAGGCGATTATGAGGAATTGTGCTATCAACATGCCAATAATTACATCGCTAATACCTTTCAGGAAATCAAAAACTTAAAAGAACAAAAGAGCTTGTTGCATATGTCCGAACGGGAGTTGTTGTCTTATTTGCCCAACAAAACAATTGAACTCTACAACATGTTGCCCGATTATTTTACGGGTATTCGCAACAAAATCGGTTTAGAAATTTACAGCTTATCGGTGGTTTTGGTACAGCATCACGGCCGTAGTGACGGTGCCTCAGCAATGGTCAAACAGGGCTTAAAGCTCAAATTAGACGACCAAATTCGAGAAAACCTAGAAGATATGCTCAGCAAGTTTTCGTTTAAATCTCAAATACCTACCTTTGTGTGGGCTGCAATAGCGGTTGTTTCTCTGTTGTATCTTATTAAATTTTTTGAAACAGCTTTTTTTTAGTTCTAAATCATTCATACGCCTCTTTTTAATCAATACCTATGAACTTTGCCAGAATTTTTTGGCTGCTGATGATTGCTGCGCCTATTATGGGATTAGTGGGTTGTTTCAATAGCCCACCTAAAGGCGACGAAAGTTGTAAATACAAAGCACCAACTGCTATTTTTGAAGGAATTGATAGCTTTCAAAACCATAGTTTTGAAATCAACGGACAAGAAGCCCTCGAAAAAGTATCCTTGCCTCGCTACAAAATGGATATCGAACTGTACCAATCAGGATGCGATTTTCTCAAACAAGAATATCGTTTCTTGCTGTACGAACCTTACCCAGCCAATACCCCTCCCGAAATTTGTGCACACCAAATAGCGGGGATATTTTTGCTTTTAGCCCGTGATGCACCCATTCAATTAGGTACCATGCGGCAGTGGGCACAAGCCATCAAAAATGCTGCTGTTGATTTCAAGTACAACGAACCCATCCCTTTAGTAGGAACAGATATTGAGGCCCAAATTGATAAGGTGCATCAACCCGAATCTGCTATTCTCAGTATTGTATTCTCTCAATAAATTACCGTGCTGTCAAGTCCATAGGCAAGCAACTTCTGACAGTCGTTTTGACCAGTTATTTACACCATAATTAATGGCATATATCTTCCAGTTGTTAGAGCAACCAAACGAACTAAAGCATTACTTTGTCTTTCATGCGAATAAAATTATAAACTCCTTTTGCTTCCGCCAAAACTTCTTGTTCCTGTTCATCCCAAACGGTCATTTTAGTTACGAGTATTCTATTGCCTAAACGGACAATTTCTCCATCGACCACAATACCTTTCGCTTCGGCCCCTTTTAGGTAATCAACACGCAAATCAATCGTGGCCAATTTATCTTCTAATGAGGTTAGGTGCGTCATGCCTGCAAGTCCTCCTACCGAATCCATAACTGTGGCCAAAATACCTCCATGCCAACGTCTTCGCACGATATCTCCAATAACATCCTCTCTAAAAGGAACCGCAACTTTGGCATAGCCACGTTTTATTTCAATCAGTTTCAAGCCCAAAAACCTGTGAATTGGAATTGCTTTTTCAATGAGCTGTTTGGCAGTTTCTAAATCTAATTTCATAAAAATTATTTA
This sequence comes from uncultured Aureispira sp., assembly GCA_905480485.1. Taxonomy (GTDB): domain Bacteria; phylum Bacteroidota; class Bacteroidia; order Chitinophagales; family Saprospiraceae; genus Aureispira. The sequence continues at coordinate 18,079 of CAJQQM010000130.1, read as the reverse complement.
AATAATTGTGGTTGTACTTTTTGACTAATTGACCATAGTAATATCCCCATAGATACAGAAACATTCAGGGAATGCTTGGTACCAAACTGTGGGATTTCAATACAGTCATCAACGATATTCATAACTTCTTGGCCAACACCCTTTACTTCATTGCCAAAGATTAGCGCAATCTTGCTTCCAGCTTCTACGTCATATTTTTGGAGCGGAATACTTTCTTGCGCTTGTTCAACAGCAACCGTGCGGTAGCCGAGTTTTTTGTAATGTGATAGGGCAGTAAGGGTATCCTCAAAATGAGACCAATCAACGGTTTTGGTTGCCCCTATAGCCGTTTTAGTTATTTCTCTATGTGGTGGAGTAGCACTGATGCCACATAGGGCAATCTGTTCTACCAAAAAGGCATCGGCCGTTCGAAAAGCAGACCCTACGTTTAAGGCAGAACGTAAGTTGTCGAGTATAAGTACTACATTTGTTTTGTTATGTGATTTGAACGCCTCGACTGTCAGGCGTTGTAAATCTTGCATACTTCTTTTGTGCATCGGTTGGTTTTTTTATCAATTAAAGCATCAATTTACGGTTTTTATTCCACACAGCTTGTACATTTGAACAATGATTCCGCCCAAATTTTGTCAAATATCCCAGAATGAATAGTTGACAAAATTTGGGTAATAGGATACAATTTATGCATATTTATTCACAATAAATGATTACATTGTTAAGGTACTTTTACGCTATGTAAATTGTCTTTTATGCCGCTAAATAGTCGAGAAAAATATACGCATTCTGCAGAATTTCGTCATCAATTTCTGCTGGATTTGCAGGACAATTCTTTGCGTGTGCTGCCTTCTGATTTAGCGGGGCAAAGCCGCAAAAAAGTCATTAAAGGTCTAGACGCATCTTGCAACTGTCTGCTTGCTGTAGGGCCACAAATAATGCAGTTAAGGGAGCTACTGTATTTGTGGCTCGATCAAAATATGATCGAATCAATCCCTTCAGAACTTACACAATTGCCACAATTACAATTACTTGATTTATCCGACAACAATATTGTAATTATTGATTCAAACATTGGTCAATTAACAACACTCAAAGAATTATTTCTTAGTCATAATAACCTCAGAGAATTGCCAAAGGCACTTGTGCAATTACAAGGCTTAGAACTATTGTACCTCGAAGACAACCGTTTGGCAGAATTTCCTGCTATAATCTGCGAGATGCTACCACTACAAACAATCGATTTGTCCGATAATCAATGTTGTACAATTCCTGCCAAACTACAACAGCTTAAAGCACTCAATACACTCAATATTGCCCAAAACGAACTGCATTCAATAGAGGTCGAGTGGGAGATGTTGCCTCAATTAAAGACACTCGATTTGTCTCAAAATCATTTAACTTCGAAGGCATTAAATGCGTTAAATAATGCTAGTATTCAATCCCTTAATGTTGCAGATAACCCTCTGTCAAATTGGCCTAATGAATTATATTTACCTCAATTAAAACAATTGTTTTTGTCCAAAACAGGTCTTTTTGAATGGCCGGATCAACAAAGGCATTATTCTGCCTTAGAATTACTTGATTTGTCGTTCAATAATTTGCTCACCTTGCCCGAATCAATCGGCCTCTACAAATCCCTGCAGCAGTTAGATTTGAGTGATAATATGCTCAATTATTTACCGCATAAACTAGGGCATTTACAACAGCTTAAACAACTCAATTTAGCCCGAAATTGTTTTGAATCACTCCCGGATGCTCTTTTCAGTCTTCACAATTTAGAAAAACTAGATTTGAGTGGCATTCAATTAAACAGCTTGCCTGCCAATATTCAACAATTGGATCGATTAGTATATTTAGATGTTTCCGAAAATTTTTTAGAAACGCTACCTGATTCAATTCATCACCTCGGTCAGCTCAAGGAATTAGACCTTAACAACAATCAACTCGATGCATTTCCTAACTCTTTTTATCAATTAAATTCCCTAGAAGTTCTACATCTTTCTTACAATCAAATAAGTTATATAGCGCCTCAATTTGCACAATTATCACGTCTAAAAATATTAGATCTGAGTTATAATGAATTAAGCGATCTATGCCCAGCATTTTGTCAGCTTCAACGTTTGCGTACCTTAAATTTAGAGGGGAATGCCCTTGTACATGTACCGACTGAACTAATGTATATGCCCCGACTAAAAGAACTCGATTTGTCTGATAATCAATTAAGATCAATACCCGAGGAATTGGCGCATTTGCCGGCATTGAAGTGGCTCGATTTGCGAAATAATGAATTGAATGAATTGCCTGAAAGTTTGGTTTTATTGGCCAATAAATTAGAGGAATTATACTTAGAGGGCAACTATTTTGATGATTTAGAACGCGATAAAATCCTTTTGATGTTGCCCAATACCCAAATTTACTTTGATACCGAACTTTATTAATTTGTAGCATTTTCCACCAAAGAACCGTCTATTTCATTTGTCTGTATTTTGGCTATTGTCTAGATAGGCTTCTAAAGGGTATCGACTAGGATAAAAAAAAGGACATAGCCCACGGGCTATGTCCTTTTTGAATAAGGCTTACAGGTTGCTTACTCAACAATTATTTGTTGGCTACTCAAACTGCCGTTACTTTCAACAACAAGCAAGTACAAACCTTTAGCACATTGTTCAATATTTAACTGAAGATTGTTTGTCTGTATACTTCCTTTACTAATTACAATTTGACCAATTGCATTGTAAAGTTGTACTTTTTGAATTGATTGTTTAGCATCAATATTTAAGATGCTAGAACTAGGGTTAGGGTATACCTTAATTTGAGCATCTTTTGCCTGAAGAACAGAAGCCGATAAAACAAGGGCATTTGAACAAGGCAATAGTTGATAATCAGATAGGTAAGGAGAAGTTTGGTCTCTTTGTCCTCCCCAGCCTGTAAGGGTGAAATTACCTAGCGGGGTGGGCAAATTAAACAAATCCGTAATATCACTATCGATTCTTAAATCAAAGGTGTCGTTGCCATTCGTAACGTCTACGTTAAACCCAAAACCTGCACCTGTAGTCCATTGTGCAGTATCGGCAAGGTATACATTTTCAAAGCGAACAAATTTATTTTCTGTCGTTTCATCCAAACTTGTTACGGTCATTGCAGAAGGTCCGGCATTGCCCGATGAAATAAGTGTAATACTATCGGGAGAAAACTGCAACAAACCACGGAATTGTGATACGGTACCCGAAATATGCAGCGAATCACCATCTGTAAAGGAATAAGCGCTGACATCATTGAAGGTAAAAACACGAACGCCAGCCGAATTATCACTACTAGCAAACGGAAAATCATAGCCAGTCTGAGAAACTCGGTAATTTTCGCAATAAGCAATTCCACGTAATTCGCAAGTAACATTAATAGAATCTATCAAACCAGATGCGTCAATATCGTTGATTTGGCTAAAAGAATAAACAGGATAACTAGAGGGTGACGGTGGTGCAACGGTAACACATTCATTAAGTGCACCCGGTGTTGCATACAAGGAATCAACACCTGTAGTACCGTTTAGTCCCGTAGCAGTATTATTAGTGCCCCAGTTAGCCCCAAGGTTGTTATCGGTCGTGGCATCACACAACTGCAATGACCGACCTAAGCCAGATGCAGCAGTAGGCCACGGAGTGGATGTTTCGTAGTCAACCGAGTCTACCAAAACACCAGATGCATTATAAATCATAATGTCTTCACCAGAGTTAGACAAGCTTATGCTTCCTTCTGCATCAGCAGCAAATCCAAAAGAGGTTTGAAAAGCAGCTGAATCTCTAGCTACAACAAAATAGTCTCCTCCATTCAAGGTTGTATTACCAAAAGTGTATACTACAGCACTTTCTTGTAAGGTGTAATTCGTCATATCTACAGGAGTACTTCCTGCGTTGTATAATTCAATAAATTCTTCGTTTTCACCAGTACTTGGGATATTATAAAGAATTTCATTGATAACAATTTGAGCGTTTGCCTGCGAGGACAGCATCAAAAAGCTAAAAACAGCGGTTAGCATTTTAATCATAATCTTAATTTTTGGTTTTTTATAATAATGAACAAATGTAATTAAAAAATTTATTTTCGAGGCTTCTTACAATTTATTTATCAATTTATGGTTTAATTTAAATGTGTACAGTTTGTTATTTTACAATGATTTATAAGATTCTAACTGCACAAATCAGATTAATTTATCGCTAATTTCTTCAAAATATTGACAATCGACACCTTATATATATTAATAATAGTTTAAATTTAAGTATTGTTAGATGGCCATAAACTTTATTGAAATGCCTAAAGCCCTTATCACTCTTGTATGTTGCCTTGTAAACACTTTGCAAATGGCACAAAAGCCCGAGGCAATCAAGTCCTATAATGCAGGATTGCAATATTACAATTTGCACAACTATGAGGAGGCTGCACCTTTTTTCGAATCTGCCATCAAAAAAGACCCTTCATTCATCTATGCGTATCGCGTCTTAATTGTTTGTTTTGAACAACAACAGCAACTCAAAAAAGCTATTGATTTGTACGAAACAGTACTAAAGTTGAGCCCCTCCGACAAACAACTCTGTTACAACCTAGCCTTGACTTACCTCGAATTGAAAGCCTATGACAATGCAATTAACAAGCTCAAAATGGCCCTTCGTATCGATCCTACCTATGCCAAGGCTTCTAATAAATTAGAGCAGCTTAACCGTTTTTTGGAGCCTAAAAAACTAAAAGAACAACAAGAAATAATTGAAAGCGTGGGCAATGCCCCCGATCGGATTATCTACCAAAAAGCGCTTGAACAGTACAAAAAAGAAGCCTATCAAGAATGTATTAATACACTTATCGCTTTTGAAGAAGTGGTGCATTATGCCAATTTTTATTATCTGAAAGCTATTGCATTGCAACATGAAGGTCAACGTGCTGCAGCAATTGTTGCCTACGAAAAAACATTAGAATTAGACGACCGGCATTTTAATGCAAATTTCAACTTAGGCAAGTTGTTTTACAACGATCAACAATTTGCTGCTTCCATTCATTTGTTCGAAACGGCCCTTCAACGCCGCAGAAATGACCTTGAGATTCAATATATCATCGCTAAAGCACATTTTTACAACCAAGAATACTCAAAAGCGATCGACTATCTAGAAGCTTATCTTACCAGAGATTCAGATCTTGCCGAGGCATGGACCTTATTAGGCGATGCATATAGTAAGCAAGCTAAAAGCAAAAGTGCAGCAGAGGCATATCAACAAGCAGAAAAGCACGGAGGGCGAACAGACCACATAGAACAGCATCTCGAAAATCACATCAACCAATACGGTAAAAAAGCTTCAGAATATACCCAAAATGGAAATTATCAAGCGGCCATAGATTTGTTAGAAAAAGGAATTGCTGAACACTCAGAAACGGCCTCATTACATTTTAATTTAGGGTTGAATTACATGGAAATTGGCAATACTAGAAAGGCAAGAGAAGAATTTAAAAAAACCATAGACCTCAATCCTGCACATGCCAAAGCGTATCAAGGACTTGCTTTGATTTATTACGAACGCGAACAATACAAGGATGCCGCCGCCTATTACCTTGCCACTATCGATGCCGGCAAGCAAGACGAATTGGTCTATTACAAATTAGGGTCTTCTTATTTTAGGATGAAACGATATGACGATGCAGCCGAACAGTATCAGCAAGCGATTGTTCTAAATGCTACCGAAAAACAATACCACTATGGCTTAGGATTGGCTTATTTGTACAATGAACATTATCTTAAGTCTATAAAAGTCTTGCAAAAAGCACTCGAAATTGATCCAGATTTTTTGGATGCCCAATATCATATTTGTGTGAATTATCTCAAAATAAGTGCTTACGACGACTGTATTGCAGAAGCCCAAAAAATACTCAAACGAGCAGATGATTATGCTAAAGCCTATTTAATCATTGGACATGCCTATAAACGAATGGGTCAATACGCTGAAGCGGCACAATACCAAAAACAGGCCGAACGACTCGACCCTAGTTTAAGGCAGTAATTTTTTGATGGAATATTGTTGTTAAGCCCAAAAAACATAGGGTAGTTTTTTTGTTTTTTCTTAAAATCATCTACCTTTAGACAACCATAAAACGACAACATTATCTCTAATCACGGATTATTTTTTACGATCGTTTTTTCAATTAATTCGTATTTTTTCAACACTAATTATTCTATTAAAAAAATGGATGAAGATATCAAATTAGCCATTGAACATGTTTGCATTATTCTCAAAGAATCTTTTGCACAACGCAATGAAAAAGACATCGATCTAGAGCGTAAGATCAAAAATTTTTGGAACAAAATGAAAAAGAAAATGCCAGAGGATGTCGCTAAAAACTTTTCATTAAACCCCGAAAATGAAACTTATGAAAAAGCTTTTTCCGACGAACTTGCCGAATTGATGACCGCTCAAAATGTCAAAATGAATGTGGTGATATTCTTATACAATCAAGGCGTCAAATTATTTGATTAATTCAAGACCACCTTTACGATAAAGTCATCTAGCGGTACGACCCTAGATGACTTTATTATTTAAATCTATCTAATGAGTATTTTACTTCGTGTTCTAAAGCCACTGATCAAAAAAATTGCCCAATCTCAAGCGCGCAAAAATTTAGCAAATTATAACGAAAGCTTGACCGTTTCGGGGGTCAAAGCTACCGTAAGAATTATTCGAGACGAATGGGCAGTTCCTCATATTTACGCTGAAAATCAATCGGATTTGTTTTTTGCCCAAGGCTACCTGCATGCACAAGATCGATTGTGGCAAATGGAGTTAACACGGCGTGTTTATCAGGGTAGATTGTCTGAAATTATAGGCAAAGATGCCCTCGATGTAGATATAATATGTCGTAAGTTAGGTTTAAAGGCATTGGGGAAAAGTGATGAAAAAACCCTAGGCAAACATGAATTATTTGCGGTTGTAGAACAATATGTAGCCGGGGTTAATGCTTATATAGATCAACTTGAACAGCTGCCTGTAGAGTTTAAATTACTCAAATTTAAAACGGAGAAGTGGGCGGTTTCGGACTGCTTTGCAATGGCGCGCTTGTTGTCTTTGCAAATGTCGCAAGGGTTTCTGCATCAACTAGAACGGTGGATGATGACAGAACAGTTTGGTCTAGATAAAGTACAGGAAATTTTTCCAGCTTACCCTGTACAAAATCCTACAGCCTTGGAACAAGGGCTCGAAACCAATCAGCGGATAGGAACACAGCTAAACGCGTTTAAGGGCCCTTATTTGCCTTCAATAGGAGGGTCTAACAATTGGACTGTGGCTGCCAATAAAATGGAAAATGGAGCTGCTGCGCTTTGTAATGATCCTCACTTGTTGATCGGCACACCTAATATTTGGTATGAAAATCATTTAAAGTCTGCCGATTTTGAAGTAACCGGAGTTTCGATACCCGGAGTTCCTTTGGTGATGATTGGACACAACCGATCTATTGCTTGGGGGGCCACATTAAGTTATGCAGATATTCAAGATACCTATATCGAAAAATTTACAGGACCTTCTTGTTTGCAATACTATTGCGGCGACCGTATACTTAAATCTACAAAGCGGGAAGAAAAAATCCTGATAAAAGGTCAGGCTGCCCACGTATTTGATGCCATTCAAACACATCATGGACCTGTAATTTTAGACATCGATGATCGAACTAAAATTTCATTAGCCTCCAAGGCTTTGCAGCAAAACGAAATGATGTTTGGTTTTTATAACCTGAATCGTGCCGATAATTGGGATGATTTTGTAGGGGCCTGTGCCCAGTTAAGTATTCCATCGCTTAGCCTTGTATATGCCGATACTAGTCAAAATATTGGCTATTATATGACAGGAGAAGTTCCTGTAAGGAACAAATCAAAGGGTTTGCTTCCCAATCATGGTTTTGATGGCAAGCAAGAGTGGACAGGACGCGTTCCATTCGAAGCAATGCCACATTGTTATAATCCACAAAAGGGCTATTTTTATACCTGCAATCATCGTATAGTCGATCAAAATTATCCGCACGATTTAGGTAATATATGGATGAATGGCTACAGGGCACAGCGATTAGAGGAGCTCTTTAATAGCAAAAAACGATATAATTTTAATGATTTTGCTGCCTGGCAACTCGATTTTCATTGTCAACCCGGGTTAGATTTTGCTCAATTTATGGATAATTTTTTAGACAGTGCAACCATCGAAGGACTTCCTAAAAGGGTACAGCACTGTATCGAGCTACTAACAAAATGGGATGGTAATTTAACGGCCGATTCTGTGGGCGGTACCGTATATCAAGTACTAAAACAACAACTAATTGATTTGATTTTTGGTGCCGGGCGGGCTATCAGTGGACGAGTTACCGTGCCGGAATTGTCTGTTTTTGAGATCACTGAATTTTTTGGACACGATTCTACTACTATTCTTAGGCTTCTAAAACATCCTGAATCTAGTTGGTGGACTGATCGTTCTGTGGAGGCTACCGTTTTAACAGCTTGGAATCAAACAGAGGTTTTCTTGACGCAGCAATTAGGAGCAGAAATGCCACAATGGACTTGGGGGCGTTTGCATACAATGACTGCTAAACATGCCTTAGGAGTAAAAAAGCCTTTAGATGAAATTTTTGATGTTGGCAAGCAAGCAATAGGAGGAGATACAGATACCCTTTGTCAGATTGCATTTGTACCTGGTAAACAGTACGGAGGGACTATGGTTGGTGCTTCATATCGACAAATGATTCATATGGGAGATTTCGACAAATCTGTGTGTATTGCACCTGTTGGGCAGAGTGGAAATTTTGTTTCGGCACATTATCAAGATCAATTCGATCGATGGGCAAAAGGCAAATACAAACCCATGATTTGGTCAGATGACCAAGTACAGCGACACCAAAAATACGAGGCAGTTTTGAAACCACCGCTTAGTTAGTTATTTATTGAATACTAGCCTAGATGGAATACTAGGAGATGCCATAATTAGTAATACGATGTTTTACACGGTAAACATCACGGACATCTTCAAGTTCAACATCGTAAGGGGGATAAATTTGGTTATCGGAAATCAAACGCAATCCGACCACTTGCATGTCTTTTCGGATATTTTGTACTCTTTTAGCCACGACGGAGTCGGTGACAATTACGTATACAGCATTGTCTTTTATGTTGCCTAAGGCACCACTTTCAATGCGTTCACATATGACTATATCACCATTTGTAATGTTCGGCATCATACTGTCGCCGCTGATTTCGATGGCCAACAAATCTCCGTGCAAACCAGGAATACAAAATTTTTGGTATTCGTCTTCGCTATCCTCTACCTGACCACTTATCGAACCACCCGCCATAGCATATTGTGGAACTAAGGTAATATTTTTGGGGATTTCGTAATCGACAGACATTGTACTATCAGAAGCATTATAACCATCGTACATTTCCTCACTTTCCCCAAAAAGAAAGTTGGCATTAATACCATAAATTTCTATGAGCTTGTTCATTTGTTCAAGCGTGATATTGCGTTTGCCGTTTAGGATACTGTTGATGATGTGATTGTAAGTGCCTAATTTAAGCGCTATATCCGATTTGCTTTTTATTTTACCGGTTTCTTTGAGTTGATTATATACCGCCCTGAATTGGATATTTACTTTGTTGTCGATAAAATTAGACATGTTCAATTGCTTTTAATGGTTGAGATGAATACGAATAACAGGTACTAATACCTTGGTATTCAAACAAAAAGTTTTAAATGCTACTGTTTTCTCAAGGATTGGTAAATACAGCTGCTTTATTGTTCATGACGCTAATTTAAGCGGTGCATGTAGTCAAAGGCCTGTATTGAACCCTCTAAACATAGTAAAGATATTAAAAATATAGACTAAAGCAAACATTTTTGTTTTTTATTGAAACATAATCGTGTATTTAAAGTGTTTGTATCCTGACGTGCTGCGCAGACCCTCACAATAGTATCAATTTCAAATCCCTTTTCAAAAGACGCGCTTAAAGCATAAAATTATGTGGTATAATGGAAGGAATAAAGCCTCATTTTTTGTAGTGATGGGCTATTTAAGTATCTTGTGATTGCCTTATCATTGTAGGATGCTACATGTTTTAATTTACAAGTGACCCTAAACCAATAACGGATGTTTAAACGACTAGGAAGTGTTTTGCTTATTTTACTGATTATAGCCTGCCAAGCTGAAAACAACGTTCAAATGGATGCCTCCTTTTATGTATCGGTTGGCGAACAAATTCGTCAGCATCGTCTAGAAAAAGGAATGACACAACAAGCTTTAGCCGACGAGGTCAATATTAGCCAAAATAGTCTTAGTCTGATAGAAGATGGTTTGGCAACCCCTATACACACTAAATTAATTTTAATTCAAGATTACTTTCAAGTTAAATTTAAAATCAATGGCAAATTTGCCAAAATTGAAACTTTTTTAGAGGAAAAAGCAAAGCAGCAAACTAAACAATAAACTTATGCTCGTTCAAGGACAGCATTATCGTACAATATGGGTCAACAAAAACGATCCTAAATGCATTCAAATAATTGATCAACGTGCACTGCCGCATCAATTTATCATAGAAGATATCCGCTCTGTCCAAGAAATGGCCACGGCAATACAAGCTATGCATCTGAGGGGCGCAGGATTAATAGGGGCTGCAGCAGGCTTCGGCATGTATTTGGCTGTTCTAGAATCAATTCAGTATTCTAATTTTCAGGAAAAGCTTTTGGCTTCGGCGAATCAATTATTGGCTACTAGGCCTACTGCTGTTAATTTAGCACAGGCCGTGACACAACAACTAGAACTGCTCAAAAATACGGTATCAGCTGATCAGGCCATTCAGGATTCTTTCCTGCTCGCCCAATCAATCGCCGATACAGACGCCCAAAACTGTTATAAAATAGGCCAATTTGGGCTAGATATTTTGGTTCAACTCGCGGCTAAAAAAGCAGGTGAAACCCTTCATATCCTGACGCATTGCAATGCAGGTTGGTTGGCCTTTGTAGATTACGGTTCAGCAACGGCCCCAATTTATGCTGCGCATGCTGCCGGAATTCCGCTGCACGTGTGGGTAGACGAAACACGCCCCCGTAATCAAGGGGCTCGATTGACAGCATGGGAACTAGAACAACACGGAATTCCGTACACCGTTATTGCCGACAACACCGGGGGACACCTGATGCAACAGGGTTTGGTAGATATACTACTAACAGGGACCGATAGAACAACCTACAAAGGCGATGTATGCAACAAAATAGGGACCTATCTCAAAGCCTTAGCTGCCTTTGATAATGCTATACCTTTTTACGTTGCTTTGCCCTCCACTACTTTTGATTGGCAAACTGCGCATGCTGCCGATATCCCGATTGAACAACGGGCGGCCGATGAAGTTAAATACATTCAGGGGCTTGGTCCAAACGGGCTCCAAAAGGTATTATTAACCCCTTCTAAGGCAAAGGCTGTTAATTATGCTTTCGATGTAACTCCGGCACGACTCATAACCGGACTTATTACCGAACGCGGGGTTTGTGCCGCCAATCAAGAAGCTATTGCTCAATTATTTCCCGATCAATTAAACCATCCAACCATTAAAGCATAAATCAACATGAAAAATAGATGGAATGCAGCATTATTTGAACAATTTACCGATGATTTACTGGCTCAGCGGGTCTATTCTTCGCAATTGTTAGGGCAAGAACCGCAGCTTGTTTTGCACGGAGGCGGGAACACATCTGTCAAAATAACAGAAGAAAATGCTTTTGGAGAAAAAGAAGATATCTTGTACGTCAAAGGTAGTGGATGGGATTTGGCAACCATTCAAGCAGCAGGATTTGCACCAGTCAAGCTTGAAATACTGCTTAGGTTGGCTCAATTTCAACATTTGTCAGATGCTGAAATGGTGCGCTTGCAACGAACAGCGATGACACAGCCTGATGCCCCTAATCCATCCGTTGAAGCGATTCTTCATGCTATTATTCCTTTTAGATTTGTTGATCATAGCCACGCAGATGCCGTAGTTACCATAAGTAATACAGCCAACGGATTAGAACGTATTCAATCGATTTATCAAGAAAGGGTTTTGATAATTCCCTATGTTATGCCTGGATTTGAATTGGCCAAACTTGTTTACGAACAAACAAAAAATATAGATTGGGATACCGTTGATGCACTAATTTTGATGAATCACGGTGTTTTTACATTTCATCAACAAGCAGCGCAATCCTACAACAATATGATTCAAATAGTCCAACAAGCAGAGGACTATTTGGAAAATTTAAATATTAAAGAATTAGCCACTCATCAAACAGGACAACAAGCGATACATACCTTAGTCGGCTTACGCAAGAAAGTATCGCAAATTCGTGGCCAAGCTTTAATAGCCAGGATGGATTGTCAAGGAAGTACCTTTAGTTTCAGCAAGCTGCCTAACTTGTCTTCAATTGCCAATCGAGGACCGCTAACACCCGATCATATCATCCGGACCAAACGAAATCCATTATTACTTGACCAAGCTATCGACGAGGCCCTAGAAGCATACAGCAAAGACTATCAAGCTTATTTTGACGAACACCATCTAAAAGGTTTACAATGTTTAGATAAGGCCCCTCGATGGGCGTTGATTCCCTCAAAGGGGGCCGTCTATTTTGGCCGAACTGTGCAGGAAATGCAGATTGTTACCGCAATTGCACAGCACACCATGCGTGCAATTTACAAGGCAGAACAAATGGGCGGATGGACAGCCTTGAGTCGACGCGATTTATTTAATATGGAGTATTGGGAACTAGAGCAACTTAAGCTTAAGAAAAATAAGGAGTCAGCTCCTATGCAAGGCAAAATTGCCTTGGTGACGGGGGCTGCTTCGGGGATTGGAAAAGCAACGGTAATTGCACTATCCAAGGCAGGGGCAGTGGTGATTGCACTTGATATTAATCCCGATATCATGCACACATTTTCAAGCCCTCAAGTCAAGAGCTATATTTGTGATCTATGCGATGAAAAAGCGATGACGGCCTGTTTATTAGAAGGGGTTGCGCATTGGGGAGGTTTAGATTATTTGGTGCTCAATGCGGGTGTTTTTCCTCCTTCGAGCAAGATACAGGATATGCCGCTGTCTATTTGGGACAAAAGTCTTGAAGTCAATCTCAGTGCCCCTCAGCGTTTGCTTCAACATTGTCAAACGTTTTTAGAACAAGGTATCGAACCCGCTGTTGTATTAGTTGGGTCCAAAAACGTACCGGCGCCAGGGCAGGGTGTGGCAGCTTATTCAGTCGCCAAAGCTGCTTTGACACAGTTAGGTCGTATTGCGGCCCTAGAGATGGGGGAAAAAGGCATTAGAGTCAATATATTACATCCCAATGCAGTTTATGACACCGCCATCTGGACTCAATCTGTTTTGGAAAGTCGTGCCAAGCATTACGGGCTTAGTGTAGCAGACTACAAAAGCAACAATGTACTGAATGTATCGATTACATCGGAGGATGTCGCTCAAACAATTGTGACGATGTTGGGACCTGCTTTTAGTAAAATTACGGGGGCACAACTTCCTTTAGATGGGGGAAATACACGTGTTATCTGATGAAAAAAAGGGAATCAAACAAAAAACTTATGTTTGGACACTGCGTATTACTGATGTGGTTGTCGAGTTTTTTGATGCCTACTTTCGGTCTAGCTTCCGATGGTTTTTGGAGCCTTCATAGCAAAGATGCACAGGCACTATTATATGGATATCAGTGCTTTATGTATGCACTTAGTTTGCCTTTTATAGCCCTGAGTCAGGCTGCTTTTTTTAATACAATTGCAGTCCTGATTGCACTCTTACCTAGCTATACTGTTTTTAGCTATCTTTGGACGTATTATCGAGGGCATCACTTTTATCAACTATTTGAAAAGAAAACTGTTATAATCAATGTATTTTCAGTAATATATTGGGGATTTTGGGTGTTCAAATATCCTGAAGTACTGCCAAAGTTTGGCTTTTTTGTCTGGTTGTTCACTACCTGTTTCATCAACGTTCATTTGGCTAATAAAACCACTTATTTCAAGCTTAAAAAAAAATCGAATGCGTAAATCAAGAAGAAATTTTTTGGGTAAATTCGCCCTAAGCATCGCTGCATTATTGCCTTGGAATCGAAAATCTATTACTGCCGAACCCAAAAATAAAAAATCAATGAATTCTAGCAATCAAGAACCTATTTTAGCAATAAAACCATTAGGTTTTCAATGGGAAACAGCCGATCCTTTTCTTTTTTGTGTACATCACGATGATAAATTTCCTAAGGGAGAAGTGCATCTCGGACCTCCTGCAGCAGACTTAAAAGGACGTCACATCGGGCAAGATTTTATACTCAAAGATGGATGGAGAATGTATCATGGCAAAACCGTACCTGGATTTCCCGGACACCCGCACAGAGGCTTTGAAACCATTACTGTGGTTCGCAAGGGAATTGTCGATCATGCCGATTCGATGGGAGGGGCAGGACGTTACGGAGAAGGCGATGTTCAATGGATGACAGCCGGTAAGGGATTACAACATTCCGAAATGTTTCCGCTGTTGCATCAAGATAAAGAAAACCCGATGGAGTTGTTTCAGATATGGTTAAACTTACCCCAAAAAAGTAAGATGGTGCAGCCTCATTTCAAGATGCTTTGGTCTGAGAACATACCGGTTTTAGATCAACAAAATGGTGTTTATGTAGAGGTAGTTGCGGGACGTCTATCAAACTTACAAGCAGACAATCCACCGCCCGATTCTTGGGCTGCTGATGCTAGCAACGAAGTGGCTATCTGGAATATCATGCTTGAAGCCAACCGTAAATTTACCCTTCCTGCCGCTTCCAAAGGGCTCAATCGAACCCTATACTTTTACGAGGGCGATAGTTTGTGGATCGCCGGCGAATCGATTCCTGCATATCATGCCGCGGTGCTTGCTTCTGATCAAACTGTTCAAATTCAAAGTGGCAATCAAGCGGTAAAGGTTTTAATGTTGCAAGGCAAACCCATCAACGAACCTGTGGTGCAACACGGGCCGTTTGTAATGAATTCGCGCGAAGAGATTCAAGAGGCATTTCAAGACTATCATCGCGATCAATTTGGAGGATGGCCTTGGCCAAAATACGATCAGGTACACGATGCTTCCAAAAAACGCTTTGCTTTGCATGCCGATGGACGTACAGAAAAAGGCTAATTTTTTAGACATTTTTTCAACACAGTAGATGTTTTTTGGTATTGATTTTCTTGGTGAATCCTAAATCTAAATTTGGTTTTCAACTTAATTATTTCTTAATTGCAATCAATAAGTTGTTCCAATCAAACTATAATCCTATTTTGAGTTGTTTACTATAATAGAATTATGAAAATTAAATCGGCTTGATGAGTTTTGTATATCCTTGGTTTTTGTGGGCTTTATTAGCGATAGCGCTTCCTATTATTATCCATCTTTTTCATTTCAGAAGGTTCAAAACCGTTTACTTTACCAATGTAAAATTCCTCAAGGAGGTTAAAGAACAAACGTCAGCCCGTTCTAAGCTTAAGCATCTTTTGGTACTGCTTGCCCGGATTATGGCAGTAATCGCTCTGGTATTGGCTTTTTCAATGCCTTTCATACCCGCCAAAAATGGTACATCTAGAGCCGGCAACAAAGACGTCAGTATTTATTTTGACAATTCCTTTAGTATGTCGGCCGAAAGCGAAGATGTGCGTTTAGTCGAAAAAGCCCGTACCAGAATTACCGAGATTATCAATGCCTATGGAGTAGACGACCGCATACAAATACTTACTGCCGATTTTGAAGGTCGCGATCAACGATTATTAAGCAAAGAAGATGCGCGCACCCGTGTCAATGAAATCAAGGTAACGTATAAGGTAAGATCATTGTCCAAGGTTCTAGCACGTCAAAAACAAGCTGTAAAAGCAGGTAATAATCGCTTGAAAGAGCTGTATATTGTGTCCGATTTTCAGAAAAATATCAGCGATCTAGATATGTATCAGGACAGCACAATTGACCTTACTATTGTCCCTTTACAATCGGTACAAAACCAAAATGTGGCCATCGATTCTGCATGGTTTCAGTCGCCCGTACAGTCTCTTAATCAACCCAATCCTTTAATTGTAAAAGTTCGAAATTTAAGCAAAAAAGAAATACCGGGGCTGCGCATGAGTTTGCAAATAGACAATCAAACACGCCCACTTGGCACGCTAAATTTGCCAGCACTTACTGCCATATATGATACGGTGGATGTACCTGTTTTGCGAACAGGATGGCACGAAGCCAAACTTAACATTGCCGATTTTCCTGTCGAATTTGACAACGATTATTATTTCACCTTCAAGGTAGATGAACAGGTCAATATTTTGCAAATATACCAAGACCAACCAAATCAATTTATACAGGCATCTTTTGCCGATAATGACTATTTTAAAGCTACTGCACAACAGGTTGGACAGCTTAACTACGCTGCTTTCGCGGAGTACGATTTGGTAATACTCGATGAATTACCTTCGGTGCCCACCGGACTAATCTCTGAACTCAAGAACTATGTTTCTAATGCAGGTAATGTGGTACTTTTTCCGCATCCCGAGGCCAATGTTGCTGATTATAACAACTTATGTAAACAATTTAGAGCCAATACCTATACGAGCTTTGAGGAACAGGAACGCAAAGTATCCTATGTAAATTTTCAAGAATTTATCTTCAACGACGTTTTTGAAGAGCGACGTTCCAACCTCAAACTCCCAATTACTTCTTCGAATTACAAATTTAGCCGAAAAGCGTCGACCCAAGAAGAAGTGATTTTGCGTTATCGCGACGGCGGGTCTTTTATAGGGAAATACAAAATGGATAAGGGGCATCTATTTTTGTGCGCGGCGCCTTTGCGCTTAGATTATTCCGATTTGGTAAAAAACGGTGAAATATTTGTTCCAATGTTGTACAAAATGGCGCTGTCTGCTACTTCCGAAAACAAAATAGCCTATATCATCGGTCAAGACGAGGTATTAGAAACCGACAACCGTACCACTACAGCAGAAATGGTCTACAAAATGAAAGGTGCCCAAACTTCTTTTATACCTGAACAGCGTAATATGGGCAACCGAATGGTGCTTGGAATGAATAATCAAGTTCAAGAAGCAGGTTTCTACAACCTTTACCTAAGTCCTGAATCGGTTTTAGATAAATTTAGCTTCAATTACGATCGCAAAGAATCTTATTTGTCTTTTTATACGCCTGAAGAACTTGTTAAGTTACTTGGAAATCAGGTAGCAGTTATAGAGGGCACAAATCGAAATGATTTTCAAGAGGTGATCAACGCTCAAAGTAAGGGCAGCCCTTTGTGGAAATTTTGTTTATTTGCTTGTCTTTTCTTTTTAGCCCTCGAAATAGCTTTGATTCGTATTTGGAAGGTATAATTTTGTATGCAAATATCTATTAGCAGCCCTCTATTAAAGGATTAATACCCCGAAAGTATTGTTCCTGTGTTGCAGGGTTTTTCTGAGATGTTGCTAGCTTTTTACCCTTTTTTCGAGGCCATAATTTTAGCTTCTTTTGGCTTTTTTTTGGTGTAGGAACTCGACCCATATCGTACTTATGTTCTGTATGGTTTCAAAGATCCTCTACAACAAAGGATTCAGTTTGATTTGTACTTTCATTATTGTCAATATTTCTTATCGAACCGATTTTTTTTACAAATCAGGGATTTTTTATGTCAAAAGACTTAAAACCGTAGTACTTACTTAGATGATCGGGATTACTTTTATTACATAATAAGGTCGCGCAAAAAATAATTAGATCGATCTTTAAATTTAAAAAGTTTTAATTCTTTAGAGCGGTGCCTATACTTCAATATCAGCAACATAGCGTACATTATCTCCGTTACGGAAACGGGAAAGCTTTATTATTTGCTTTTCACGGATTTGCCGACAAGGCCGATTTGTTGAATCCATATCACAGCCACTTTCCGACTACTATACAGTAGTAGCAATCGATTTGCCGTTTCACGGTCAGAGTAGTTGGAACGGCACTTTTTATCGACCAGAAGACATCGTTCAAATTATACAATTATTGATG
>CAJQQM010000129.1 GCA_905480485.1 uncultured Aureispira sp. | reverse complement strand
TGAGTTGTATTTTTAAAATTAGGATGACAAATTGTATAACTAATAAACCCCAAAGAACCAATTTAGTTGTTATTTCTTGTTATATTTAGCATAATTATTGGATTAAATAAGTTGAATATGCAAGTAGTTGAACGCGCCCATCAATTTAGCCATCGTATAGCTATACGCGACAAGCATCAAACCTACACCTATCAAGCTTTGTTTGATAAGGCTTCCAAAATTGCTCACCATCTACTTGGAAACCAAAAAGATCTACAGGAAGCACGAATTGCCTTTTTGACCGAAGCAAGTTTTGACTACACCGCTATTCAATGGGGTATTTGGCTAGCAGGGGCTGTCGCCGTACCCTTGTGTACATTGCATCCACTACCCGCCCTAGAATATGTGATTGATAATGCCGAAGCCTCGATATTGATCGCTGACGAGATCAATTATGCTAAATTATCGGAACTAGCGACCCAAAAAAAGATCCCACTATTCTTATGCAGCGCATTCCTAAAAGAACTCGAAGCAAAACCGCTTCCTTTTATAGAAGATAGCCGACGGGCCATGATTTTGTACACAAGCGGAACGACCAACCTCCCGAAAGGTGTCGTAAGTACGCATTCAAATATCAATTTTCAGATAGAAAGCCTGGTAAAGGCTTGGCAGTGGCAGAAGGAGGATCATATTGTTAATGTATTGCCTCTACATCATGTGCATGGAATCATTAATGTGATGAGTTCGGCCTTGTGGGTAGGTGCTTGTTGTCAATTTATGCCAAAATTTAACCCCCAAAAACTTTGGACGATCTTCAAAGAAGGAAATGTAAATCTTTTTATGGCGGTTCCTACCATTTATTTCAAACTAATCGCTTTTTGGGACCAATCATCCACTGAAGAACAGAACAAAATGTCTAAGGCACTACAAAGCTTTAGGTTGATGATATCCGGGTCGGCTGCATTGCCTGTACCTGTGTTGGAAAAATGGCAGAAAATAAGTGGTCATACCTTGCTTGAACGTTATGGTATGACGGAAATTGGGATGGCTATATCTAATCCCTACGATAGCGAACGAAGGGCTGGACATATTGGTCAGCCACTCAAAGGCGTACAAATAAGACTATGCAATCAAGATGAAATTGTTGAAAAAGATGACGCATCGGGTGAAATTCAGATAAAAGGGCCTAATGTTTTTAAGGAGTATTGGAAAAAACCTGAAGCTACAGCTGAAGCCTTTACAGAAGACGGATGGTTTAGAAGCGGCGATATTGCTGTTTTGAATGCTAACTATTACAAGATTTTAGGCAGAGATTCCGTAGATATCATTAAATCAGGTGGCTATAAAATTTCAGCCCTAGAAATAGAGGATGTACTTCGTCAGCATGAGGCTATAATTGATGCTGCTGTAGTTGGTCTTTCAGATCCTGAATGGGGAGAAAAGGTGGTTGCCTGTATTTTGATACGCAAAGATGTTCCCTTTGAGACTGACGCCGTCAAATCTTGGCTTAAACAGCGGCTTGCCGTTTATAAAATTCCCAAACATTTTATTATTAGAGATAAACTGCCTAGAAATGTGTTAGGGAAGGTAACCAAAAAAGAACTTCGAACTTGGTTTTAGATGGGGACTAAATTTCTAATGTTTTAATTTGTTTGAAATTACTAAAAACTGCTTAGATGTTGCTTATTAACTAATTTTAAGCTTGTCCAGTTAAAGCATTATTATTGCACAAATAATTACTTATCAAACCATTAGGTATCATCTTAAAAATCGTTAAATAGGTGTTCAAACAAAAGAATGAAAAAAAAGTGAGTCTAAAAGTTAAAATTTTCCTAAATTGAGAAGCTAAATGTATGGATATAATAACAATTAATAAAAACAGCATGATTAAACCCACTTACAAACATCTCCAATTTTTTCTTTGCTTTCTACTGGGGAGCTTATTTCTTAGCTCTACCAGCTATGGCCAAGCTAAAATACAAGTTCGAGTAGCCTCGGTGGAAGTAACTAACAATGTAGACTGTGATGGTCTTTTTACATCAGATAGTGATTTTGTTTTTGAATATATTGCCACCGACAATACACTGGGTAATTCAAACAATAATCCTGTCCTTTTTGGTTTTTTAGGCGATTTCAATCATGCCTACCGAAACAATAACAACGGTCCTTGGACGCTCAACGCTCCGAACAGTAATATAAATCCCAATAATGGTATTTTTTACGACCATGATTTTGTTTGCCCAACGGATGTACCTAGTACTATTTCAATTGACTGGCAGGGCTACGAAAATGATGACCCTATTTTCAATTACGACCTTACTAGCTTATTTTCTGAAGTCAGAACAGGTGGTCAAACAGGAAATATTGCTGTTCCTGCAGCTCCCGGAACAAACACACAGGTTTTGCAAGCCAATGGAACAAGTGGTTGTGGTACGCAAACTTATCGAATAACCCTAGAGGTAACGCGCACTGCTTTGAGCATTACTCCAGTCGAAGATAATATTTGTAACGCCATTCAATTACCTGTTAACAATGTTGCACAACAATTTGGCTGGTGCGGTAACCAAACACTTGAACCTGGCGAACCCCTACTTGGCAACCTTAATGCACATGGTTCTGCCTGGTTTAATTTTACCTGTCCTGCAAGTGGTCAAGTGACCATTGAAACGGACTTAGGTGGCACCGACTTCGGAACTGAATTAGTAATTTACCACGCCGCAGATGGTGCAGCTTGTGTTCAAGGAAATAATAATTGGGCCTTTTATACAGGAGCTCCTGCTAATCCTATCAAATCCAAATTTGATTATCTTTCTTATCAAGGAGATGCAGATGACGATATATTCATTATCGATCCAAATGCAAAAGCAACGGCTCATTTTGGAGACGTTACCAATGTTTTTCCTGCTATTAGAGATGGTCATGCCCTCTTGGCGGGCGAAACCTACTATATACAAGTAACCACCGACCAAAACAATCGTAGAGGTTATTTTAGTATTCGAGTAGAAGATATTGGTGGTTCTCCTTTCGAACCGCATGATATTCCTTGTCAAGGTATCGATGTAAGCGCCGATGCTCAATCGACCACTGTTCGTACCGAGGCAGGCGGTCAAGCTTTTTCTACCCAACTTTTCCGAGGTACTTTCTTTGGTGGATCAGTGGTAAGTGATGAAGAAATTGGCCCCCCATATTTCGGTACAGATGCCACGCAATTTAAAGCCTACAACTATGTTCCTTCACAAGCCAATGGTTTGGACGGTTCTATGTGGGTTCAATTTGTAGCTGCTAACAGTGGACGTATCTATTTTGAAGCAGATATTGATAATGCGCTCTTGAACGAAAGTGAAAACAATGCCCTTTATGCTCCTGACCCTCGTTTCGCACCGGGTACACCTGCGGACCTATTTTGTTCTAACATCGAGCAAATAGCGGATGCAGAAGGTGGTTCGGGAGGTATCCTTGGCGGCAACAATACGGCTATTATAATAGAACAATGTCTTGAACCTGGCTACACCTACTACGGGATGGTAGACCCTGCTGCTGCTACCACTGCAGATGAGGCTGAAGTATGGGTATATGATCCTAGTAGTTCTGACCCAGCGCTCAATCCTCCCCCTAATGATATTTTATGTTTGGCCATGGCCGATAGTTTGTTTGAAGTTCCTGTCAAACCAGCCAATCAGACCATTCCTTTTTCTGCCGTAGCCGGTAACAACAGCAATGCTTGTATCGAAACATTGGCAGGCGAGCCTTTTTCGAGTCTTAGTACTGCAACGCGTGCCGACCAAACCGTTTGGCATTATTTTGTGGTCCCTCCTTCTGGAGTGGTTGAAATGAAGCTGCGTGCTTATATTGGTATGGATAGTCTAAACTATGCTGTATATCCTCTCTTTCAGGATAGTCTTTGTTATGGTGGCTTATTGCCGGCTACGTTTACCCAAGACGGCACACAAACCACCGATCAAGTAAGCGCAATAGCTAGCGGAACCACCAATTTTAATGGTGATATTGTTGGGCTTTGTTGCTTGAATCCTGGAGAAGTTTTAGCAATTCAAATCGATGGTGGTCATCCGGGAGATGTTGGGCAATATATCATAGAGTATATCAACGAAATTGAAGTATATGCCGGTGATGCTGAATTCAACATCAACAATCTAGATACCTTTAATTATTTAGGCCCTGACACGGGTTATGTATGTTTTGGAGATACGATGTTTCCTGGAGTTATGCTCGACTTACTAGGTAATTCTACAACTAGCATTGCCAATTGCCTGGATATAGGATTTGTTATTCAAGACAGCCTTAATATCCCCGACTCTATTATAAATGGCAACTTTATTTTTACAGATTCTGTTTATTTACAACCTCAGTATTGGGTAAACGATGGGTCGCATCCATTTTCTAACAACGCCGTTCACTATGTATCGCCAATGGCGGATGAACAATCAATTTGGGGAACGCTAACCTGTCCAAGTGCTAGTGCCGAGAATGGAGCAGCTTTTGTGTTCTTACAAGCAATTGTACTGAACCCGATTTACAATTCTACTACTTGTATTATCGATTGGTCGGCCACCGGTGGTTTTCCTGCCTATAATGGTAGTCTTTTTGATTTTGTTATTACCAATCAAGCAGGTGATACCGTTTCTCAAGGCCAATCTGCGAATGGTTTTGTCAATCAATATCAATTGGTGCAAGCGGATACCTTTACGATTGTTGTTTCTGACGGTGCACGCTGTAATGTTACCGCAATCGTTGATGCAACTCCTTGTACTGACCCTTGTATTAATAATCCTGTGTTTGTAACACCCGACCCTATAGATAGTACCGTATACACTTGTTTCCCTGGCGGAGATTCGGCCTTGGTCACAATCTTTCTGAACGGAGGCGAACCAACGGTAACAGTTGGACAAGCTTATACTTCGATTGTTAGTGGTTCTACGGCGCCTAATGCAAATGGTAGCTTTAATACAGTTGGTAGCGGCGCCCCTGCAGCGACAGCGTTTAGTTTTACAGTACTAGATACCGATAACTGGTCGGTCGTGGTTAACGATGTAAATGGATGTGCGGATACTGTTTCGGGTACTTTTGATTATAATTTGATGAATTGCCCTGATTATTGTACGCTGAATCCTATTGTTAGTTCCTACAATTACAATTGTAATATGGATGGAAGTGCCATCGTCGAAGTGACGATAGGCGGTGGTGCACCGGCAATTGATGGTTCTAATTATACCGTTAATATTAGTGGTTCGACCATATTTGGTCAGAACTTCCAAAATGCCCAATTGACAGGTGTTATTGGTGGTACCACAGGGTTTTCATTTATTGTAAATAGCGGAGATAGTTGGTCTTTTGATGTATTTGATATCAACATGTGTACCGATACCTTGCAAGACGTTTATACATTTGACACCTCTAATTGTCCTATTTGTGCTATGATGCCGGTTGAATTTTTTCCCGACCCCATTGATAGTACAGTTTACACTTGTGGCCCGAACGGCGAAGCAACTGTTACTTTATTTGTAACAGGTGGCGCCCCTTCCTTTAATACTAGTTTATTTACTCTAAATACCAGTGGTTCATCTGTAGCTGGTCAGAATGGTTCAAGCCAAGAAGATGTTGGTTTGTACACCTTTAATGTTGCAGATGGCGATAATTGGCAAGTAATTGCTACGGATAGTAATAGTTGTGCCGATACGGCCTCGGGGAATTTCTTATATAATCCATACAATTTGGATGTATTCGCCATGCCTTATGTTTGTTATGTTGACAAATCAGCTGATGTAACCATCCGAATGAGTGGTGGCTTACCGGCAAACGATGGTAGTAATTATTTAGTGACCATCATTGGGTCGACGACTCCAGGTGTTTCTGCTTATCAGATTCCTGTAGCAGGAACAATCGCTGACACAACGGATTATACCTTCAATGTGCAAGATGGAGATAGCTGGCTGGTGGTAATTACCGATAACAGTAGTTGTGGTATCGACAGCGTTTCTGGAACATTCTTGTGGAATCCTTCCAACTGTGGCAATATCTGCAACGATACAGCATATGTTGGCGTTGCAATTAATGGAGGCAGCGGAACCTTCAGCTACCTTTGTGATACACTTGGCAATGGCTTACTAAGCCTTCAGCTGAGTGGCGGTCTTCCTGAATTGACCGGTGGTAACGATGATTACCTAGCTTATGTAACCGTTAACGGTGTACAAAGTAGTTATTTGGTCAACTCTAATGGTAGTATTGCTACCTTCGATTTAAATTTATCTGATGGAGACAGCTGGTCGGTAGATATTACCGATGCCTTACAGTGCGATACAGCAAGTCTTTCGGCTACCTTTACATCGGTCAACGCTGTGGCGAACGCGGTTACTCCCCCTAACATGCTTTTGGGGCAAATAGCCACTTTAGACGGCAGTTCGAGTACCGGTAATATTATCAGTTATGCTTGGACCCCTCCTACTACCGTTAGCAATCCCACGGCTGTCACCTCAACGGTTCAACCGATGATGTCGACGTACTATACCTTGGCGGTATCGGATTCTTTGGGCTGTCAGGATTCTGACTCAGTTTGGGTAGAAGTTGGTCGTTGCGTTCCGTTTCATGCAGGCTTCACACCAAACGGAGATGCCGTCAATGATTTCTGGGAAATCCCTTGTCTTGACTTATTTACAAATAGAGTACAAGTATTTAATCGGTGGGGGCAAATCGTCTTTGAAGCTGAAAACTACGATGGTACTTGGGATGGTACTAATTTAGGTCAAGACGTCCCTGATGCTACCTATTATTATGTAATATCCGTTGATAACCCTCTGTACAATCGTCCTGTTATTTACAAAGGAACTGTTTCTATAATTCGATAAACTACCATGAAGGGCCTTGCCTAATAAACGACATTGCCCTTCGTTTAAATATATACACAACTATGAAAAAATATTTAATTATTGTCATTTGTTTTGTTTGTTACCATTGTACTTTTGCGCAACAAGACCCTTTATTTGCACAGTATAATTCCAATGCTTTTTTAATTAATCCTGCGGTTGCTGGTGCGAAGGGCAATCATTCGCTCAATTTATTTCATCGCTGGCAATGGGTGCGTTTTCCAGGGGCACCTCAAACTTTTGGCCTGAACTATCAGGGTAATATCAAAGGCTTGCACGGTATTGGTGCCTTATTGTTTGGAGATGTAACAGGGCCTACTTCGCGTTGGGGAGGTAAAATTTCCTACGCCTTTCATATTCCCTTGGCCAAACGAAAAATGCGTTTGTCGCTTGGGCTAGCGGGCCGTCTTGCACATCACACTATTCGTACGGACATGGTACAATTAATTGACCCTAACGATGTAGCCGTAAGCAACGGCGACCGAGGTGTTACAAGTGCTGATGCTGAATTTGGAATTTATTTTTACAGCAAAAATCTTTCTATCGGATTTGCTGCCCCGAATCTGATTCAGACTAAAATAGATTTTGGTAATGGCGCAGGCAACCGCGACCCTATTGGTCACGGGTATCGTCATTATTTCCTTACGGCAGGTTATAAAATTAGAATCCCAGCGAAGAAAATGATCATAGAACCTTCAATTATGGTTAAATACGTTCAAGGAACCGTTCCTCAGGTAGATGGCGGGGTTACCCTTAGCTTTTTGGACGAACAACTGGCCTTTGGTGTCTTTTATCGCTCTCCTGCTTTTTTGTCGTTTCAATGTAAGTTTTTATTTGATCGTAAAATACCTGTTTTACTTGGCTTCGATGTGGCGTTGAATAATTTTCAACAACACAGCTTAGGTTCTACCGAACTAATGCTTGGTTATGAATTTCCTGCAGCAGATATGTTTGCACCACTCGAAGAAAGCAGCGACCAACCGGATGGCGAACTATAAACCGCCTTGGTCGAACCTTAAAAAGCCTCCTGAAGTAATTCAGGAGGCTTTTTTTAGGACAGCTTCCAATATAATTATTTTTTTTATATTTATATAATTCTAATTTATTAATTAAAGTTCGTACCTTAATACTCTTTAAACCCATATATTAAGACTCAAAGGCTGTATTTCTCACCCTTTTCAAACGACTTTACGACTATGAAACAGCTCAAAAAAATAGCTCAGATTGTCTCCTTAAACAAACTCAAGAAAGTAGCCATTTTTAACCATCAATTCCCCAAACAAAAAGGTTCGAAATTTCATTTGCTGTATCAAGCCTTAACACAGGAAATAATCGAGTCTGATGCAGATATCGCTTCTTTACTCTATGAAAATGCCAGTCCTAAAGATGACCGGTATCGACAATTAAAGTCTCGTTTTAAAAAACGATTATTCAATACCCTACTACTAACAGATATTGCTCCAAACGCTCCTGCCAATTACGAAAAAGCGTATGTTCAGAGTACAAAAGAATGGACTCAGGTAAAAATATTGGAACACTATGACCCTGAACTAGCTTGTCAACACGCACGTTCACTACTATCTACTGCGCTCAAGTTTAGACTAACCGATCATGTGGTCCACAGTAGCCGTTTATTGCGTAATTATGCAAGTAATAGTGCCGATCATAAACATTTTGAGTATTATCAGGCTTGTTTGGAAGAATATTTAGACCTACTTGAAATAGAACTAAAAGCCTCTAATTATTATCACTACTGCCTTCTGCACCTCAAACATCCGAAAAACACTACAGCTGAACTTCTGCATCAAACACAATCCTACTATTCCGAACTCTCTGCTTTATCACATCGTTATAACAGTCCTATATTTCAATTGTACTACCACAAGTTGGCGATTATTTTTTTTCAAAAATCAGAAAACGACGCACAAGTAATTCAACACTGCCATTCCTTAGAATCATATTTTCGGCAATATCCTATCTATTCTATGCCCTCTCAATTGTTTTATATTGCGCAACAAAAGCTCTTGAGTTATCTTTATACACACAATAATGACGCTGCACAAATACAAATAAAACAATATTTATCTGTTTTTAAGCAAAAAAAACAATGGCTTGCTTTGCAAGAAAAAAAGATATTAATTGCCTTACATAGTCGGCACTACAGCAATGCTTTTCAAGATATCTTAACCATTAAGAACCACAAGCACTACCATAATATTTCGTCTTTAGAACAACAAAAATGGGCAATTATTAACTTGTATATAGCTTATACTCAAATCCAGAAATACGATGCTCCCGCGGCAAAATATACGTTTTTGAAGCAATGGAATCTGGATGAAAACCTCTACGAACAGTTCGAATACAATAAAGAACAATACCATTTGAAATTACTCCAATGTATTATACAAATACTGATAGCACTTGAACTAAATGATCAGAAAACAGCAACAGTCCTTAGTGTTCAACTCAAACAACTTAGTACTCGACATCATAAGCCTCTCAAGCAATTTCGACATATACAATATTGCCGCCTGCTACAACAATTGGCTAAAGCGCAGTTTGTGTACGATCAAATAGGCTCGCATCAAAAATACATCGACCGATTAGAAAGTAAACCTTTCCGCTTGGACGATGCAAAGTATGATCTAGAAGTTATACCCTACCCACATTTGTGGAAAATGACCATCACAAGCTGCACCTCCGTTTCCAAACTTGTCTAGCCCTGTTACAAGCTTATTCAACTGTAGATAAAAGTTTTTTTTACAAACATATTGTTGCTTTTTAAAACAATTTGTTTTATATTTGTGCTGTACCTGATAACACCTATTTATCTTTATCACGTTCAATCGTTGTCAGCATGAAACCAACAAAAAAACCTTATGAAAGCCTAGAACTATTCCGTATCGACCAAGGGAGTATTTTATCCCTACCTTATGTTGAAAACGGAATACAAGCTGGCTTCCCGTCTCCAGCGGATGATTTTCTGGATATATCGATCGATCTAAATGCCATTTTGGTACAACATCCTTCTGCTACATTTTATGCACGCGTTAAAGGAGATTCCATGATTGGAGATGGTATTGCAGAAGGTGATTTATTGATTGTAGACCGCAGCCTTGAAACTCAAGACGGCAAAATAGCCATCTGCTGCCTTAACGGTGAGTTTACGGTTAAGCGGTTAAAAAAACAAGCTAATTGTTGCTGGCTTATTTCATCTAATGATGCCTATCCGCCTATTCAAGTGCACCAAGACGATGAATTTTTGGTCTGGGGAATGGTCGTGCACGTTATAAAAAGTTTATGATGTTTGCCCTTGTTGATTGTAATAATTTTTATGCTTCCTGCGAACGTGTCTTTCGCCCGGAACTTCAATATCAGCCTATTGTTATTTTATCGAATAACGATGGTTGTGTTGTCGCACGTAGTGCCGAGGCCAAAAGTTTGGGTATCCCTATGGGAGCGCCTGCTTTCAAGTTTTCGTCCTTATTTGATCGTCATAAGGTACAGGTATTTTCATCAAATTATGCGCTATATGGTGATATGAGTGCCCGTGTCATGCACATATTATCCGGTTTTGCACCAGAAATAGAGGTTTATAGCATAGATGAAGCCTTTCTGAAATTTGAAAACTGCCCTACCGTTCAATTTGAACAGCACGGACAACTCATGCGCGAACGCATTCATAAATGGACCGGCATACCGGTGAGTATTGGGTTTGGACCAACCAAAGCTCTTTCAAAAGTGGCTACGCGTATCTGCAAAAAATTTATGCAGCGTACGCAAGGTGTTTATGTTATTGACAGCGAAGAAAAAAGACAAAAAGCCCTTAAGTGGCTTCCGGTAGAGGATATATGGGGTATTGGACGAAAACACGCTGCACGCTTACAGCGCTTGGGTATTAAAAGAGCTTTTGGGTTTACTGAACTATCCGAACAATGGGTAAAAAAAAACTTAAGTATTGTGGGGCTACGGCTACAACAAGACTTAAAAGGTATCCCTACGCTTGACTTAGAAGACCTTCCCGCTAAGAAAAGTATCGCTACTACCCGATCTTTTGCCAAAAACTATACGCGTTATGATCAAGTACGAGAACGGGTTGTTACCTTTGCTACTATTTGTGCACAAAAACTGCGCAAACAGAATTCTGTTTGCTCTGAAGTACTAATATTTGTACGCAGTAATCGGTTTCAGCGACAACGCCCACAATATAGCAAAAGCCTACTTATGCGCCTGCCGTTTCAGACAAATTCAAGCATTGAAATTAGTAAAGTTGCTGTAGAAGGGCTAAAAAAGATTTATAAAAAAGGCTATCACTACAAAAAAGCAGGTGTTATTGTAATGAATATTCGCCCAGAAAAAAACATACAAAAAACACTTTTTACAGAATCAGACCCTCGGCACAAACCTTTGATGCAAGTCATGGACCAAATCAACAAAACCTGGGGTAGTTCAAAAGTAAAACTTGGAAGTCAAGACCCTGGCCGGACCTGGATTATGAAACAAGAACATCTATCGCGCCGTTATACAACAAGGCTTGATGAAATTATTGATGTAGATAGCCCCAAGAAGTAAGCAGTTTCAAAAATTAGCTTGAAGCAGCCAACTCTATATCATGTAGTATCGTAAAATAATCGGAAAGATGTTCTACTAACATCCGCCGGGCATAGCACTAAAGCTTGAAATATCCTGAATGATTTTTAAGATAAATTCGTGCGACATGTTGTTGGGAACCGTCAAAAATACCTTGGACCGAAATGTGACGAATAGACAATACAGAACTACTGTCAAAAACTAGATCTTTAGCTAATTTTTGGCTATAATAAACGCAAGAACAACGTTTATTATTGTTCTTATCGATGGCTACAACAGCATGGTAAGCAGGCAATACAAATGCTTTCTTAGGTCGAAGCTGCAAGGCTTTATTAAAATGACTTAAATGGGCATTCGATTGTACCTGAGTAAATGCCGCTGAACTACTTAAAATCAAAGAAAAAATAAATAACATATGCATATTTATCAACATTAAAAACCTTTAACAAATTTAAATATGGGGGCAATACAAAAGTCAAATAGATACAGTACATACACTTGCTCTAAAAAATAAGTCGTCGTTTTGATGTACCAAATTTGCTACAAATTTAAGAATAGGAAATAAACTAAAAATTAAGCATATGTTATTTATATTGTGCTTAGGGAGAAAATTAAAAAGGCAACTCTACCAATAAAACTATGAAACAAAGCACGGCATTAGCCATACTCAAATCAGGAAGGAATGTATTTGTAACCGGGTCGGCAGGTTCGGGCAAAACCTATATCATTAATCAATACATTAAGTTTTTGAAAGAACGCAGAATTCCCGTTGCTGTAACAGCCTCGACAGGCATCGCTGCAACCCATATGAATGGCATGACAATTCATGCATGGTCGGGTATTGGCGTACGTAACCATATCAGTAAAAATGACTTGATTTCAATGCGTGAGAAAAAATACCTGCGCGAAAAGCTACAACAAGTAAAAGTTTTGATCATTGATGAAATTTCGATGTTGCACAAAAATCAGTTGAACTTGGTCAATAAAGTATTGAAGTACTTTAAAGAATCAGACCGAGCGTTTGGAAGTATTCAAATCGTTTTTTGTGGTGATTTTTTTCAACTCCCTCCTATTGGTATGCCGACAGAAATGGCTCGAGATAAATTTGCATTTATGTCATCGGCATGGCTTGAAGCGAGCCCTGCAATCTGTTATCTGCAAGAACAACACCGACAAAAAGATAATCGACTGAACCAGATTTTGAATGAAATTAGAGATAGACAAATTGGTCATGAAAGCAAAAAATACTTGCAAGAACGCCTAAATACTCCCGAAGTAGCTGCAAATCAGGCGCCGGTATTGTATACACATAATCAGGATGTAAGTAGAACTAACAACAACTATCTGAATCAGTTAGAAGGAAAAATGCAACTTTTAAAAGCCAAAACTAAAGGCAATAAAAAATTACTCGAACTTTTAAAAAAATCAGTCCGGGCACCCGAAAAAATATACCTCAAAATAGGAGCTAAAGTGATGTTTGTTAAAAACAACTACGAGATGAACTATGTAAACGGTAGTTTGGCGGAGGTGGTAAATTTTACCGCTTCGGGTGCTGTGTTAGTTGCGTTTGAGGACGGTCGAAAACTAGAAGTTCCTATCGAAACTTGGTCGATTGAAGATGAAATGGGTAAAGTATTAGCTTCGTATAGTCAAGTACCGCTGCGTCTTGCTTGGGCAATAACTGTACACAAAAGTCAGGGTATGACCCTTGATAGTGCTGTTATTGATTTGAGTAAGACCTTTGAAAAAGGACAAGGGTATGTGGCGCTATCAAGGCTTAAGGATATGAACGGTCTATATTTGATAGGTATCAACGATAAAGCATTAGAAGTAGACGATCTTGCCTATAAGGCTGACCTGCGTTTTAGGGAACTATCAATGCATCAGGTGCGCTTGGCAGAACCCGAGGAACTACAACGAAAAAGTGACTTATTTGTAAAGTACTGCGGTGGTATAACCGACCCCGTATCGATCAAACAATACCAACAAAAGTTGTTAGAAAAAAAGAAAAATAAAGCAAGCCATCTAATCAGCCTAGATTATATAAAAAAAGGCTACAGTGCAGCAAAAATTGCTACAGAACGGGGCCTAGCAGAAAGCACTATTATTGGACACATCATAAAAATAAACGACCAATTCCCCGAATACGACATAAGCGCTTATTGTCCGGACGATAGCCTACTTAAACGGGTCAAGAATACCTATGCTACTATTTTGAGCGAGCAAGATGCTAGCAAATTACGCGAAGATGGTAAAGTAAGTTCTAAAGTATTGTTTGAGGCTATGAATCAAGAACTCAGTTATCCACAAATACGGTTGGCCTTACATTTTTTGGGGATTTAAAGGCTATCTTGATCTTTGTAAATAAAAAAGAGCGCTCATAGTAGAGCGCTCTTTTTTTGACTATAATCGTTTATTTTTTAATGATTTTTTGACTAAAAATACGCCCATCTGTATGCAGTTGAACAAAATACATACCTGCAGCATAGTCGCGTAAATCAAAAAGCTGTCGATGTATCTGAGCTGAATTTAGTGAAGTAGACTGCAATAATTGCCCTGTAACATTGTGCAGGCTCAGAAAACCACTTTGTTGATTTGAAAGTGTAATATCGACATACAGCATTTGGTCGACAGGATTCGGGTAGACCGAGAAAAGGGGACTTGCTTCGTTTAGATTGGTCTGATTTAGGCCAATAAAAGGCAAACAAAAGTAATGTACCGATGAATCACCAAAATCACCATCAACAGCAGTCATTTCAACCAAACTATTGCCAAGAGCATCGCTAATCTGATAATCGCCTGAACGACCACACCATCCGCTCGATGTACCATCTAAACCGTCACCATAAGAATCGTAAATAGTAAATTTGTAGCAGCCTTGAGCTAGACAGAATTGTTCAGGAAAGGTATCGGCTGTACCAAATCCATCGCTGTAAGGACCACCACTAAAGAGTAGCAAGCCACTAGCAGAATCTCTGACCTGCCAAGTCGTTTCGGAACCATAACAATCGGTGATAAGTTTGTAATCAACTTGCTCACCACCCAAGGTGATGAAAAAAGTAAAACTTCTAGCATCGTTGACAGTATTTGAATCAAGGGCCCCGTTAGGTTGAGTTGTTGAAACATTAAAAGAATGAGCTCCAGCCGTTGCTGTAATTTGGGGCAAACTAATCAAGGTAAAACTACCGGCTGCCAAACTACCATTCCAAGTATAAGTACTATTTACCCCTCCGTCGATATTGTATATAACATCACAGGTATAAAGCGTATCGTTGCCGTAGTTACGAATCGTTACCTCCGGAATAAAGGAATCAACATTACAGAAGTTTTCTTGAATTCCACCTATTTGAGCAATTCCAGCATCCAGAGGATAGCCAGGACCATTAGGATTGTACCCTATGATAGAGGTATCATTCGTATTAGAGGGATCAAGCCAATCTTTCAGCCTTGAAGCAGCGTTAGAACCGTCCCAAGAAACACTAAATCGACCGTAGTTATCGTCAAGATTATTATCATTCGTACCACTACAGGCGGCACTTCCGCCGTATAACTGACCAATTAACAACTGATTTTGATCAAAAAGAGGAGAACCAGATGACGCCGGTTCGGTAACCCCTTGATCCCAATCTGCTACTTCCCATGAGGCAGCACCGTTCCAGTTGATGGCTGATAGAGCATCATCTTCACGACAGATTTTCTTGACATCACCTCGAGGGTGGTGTATTCCTGTTGCCTGAGAAACTGCAGCGCCAGAACGATCCCAACCAACGTAATAAACATTGCCTGTAGGAGTATTATTAAGCTCCATCAACGCAAAATCTGATCCTGAATTATTCGCTTTGAGTGTAGCTCCATTAATTTCATTATATGGACCACCTGGGTCTTGAGAATTAGTACTTTGGGCACAAACAGCAACAGGACTATCCCAATTGAAACGAAAAACCCAATTCCCTGGACTTGTACCACAGTGATTAGCGGATAAAAAGTAAGGCGTACCATCATTAGAGGTGTTGTTGATTAAGGCTCCTGTACAAGAACCACTTCCGCCGACAATAATCATAGCTACGGAATTAATTTGATCTTCCCAACCGATTCCCAGTGGGCAAAGAACGTCGTGGTTGCAATTACCTGCATCATTCAATCCTTTGATTGCTTTGGCATAATCATAAGATCCCAAGTTGCGATAACCATGCACGACCATACTAACGCTCAAATCCCCCTGCCCTTTCTGAGCAAGCGGTTCGTAATATTCAAGAATCATCTGATCTCCTTGAATTAAGGTAGTCCCTAACATACGATCAGGGTTGTTATTAGCTGCTGTATAAGCACCTCTATATTCTTTTGTTTTGGGATTAAATATGTACAAAGAAGCACCTTTTGGCATATAAAAGTCGTCAAAAAGGAGATTCATCGTAAGCGCATCTTCTGACTCAAACTCAATTTGCCAAATGCGATCTCCGTTTGAGAGTGTATTCCAGGTACCGCTGTTATCTAAATCAAATTGAACATTGTGTTCGTATCCAAATTGCCATGGATGTTGACCGGAAGCATCATTAATCGCATCAATTTTTTGTTGTTTGACAAGATCAAAGGCCGGCATTTTGTAGTAATCAGCTGCTCGAAGTTGTTGTTTAAGCGACCAACTTACAGGATATCCTTTGTTGGTAGTCTGAGCACTTAAAGTTATACAGCAAAAAAGAAGTACAAAAAAAGAAACAATAGTATATATTCTGAACATAGAAAAAATGATTAGTTTTAATTTTGTTAGCATGCGTAATATAAAACAAAAATGGAATAAAATTGCACAATAGCCCAAACATAGTACAAAAACCGAGCTAATTTTACACAAATAAAAAGACGCTGCAACTAAGCTGCAGCGTCTTCAATAAAGGAATAGAGATTCGTAGGGGAACTATTCGCTATTCATACTCAATTAATACTTGATTTTTATCGACCGAAGCCCCCTTGCTAATCAAAATATTCTTTATGGTAGCATCGCGTTCTGCCTTGATAATGTTTTCCATTTTCATGGCTTCTAAAATCAACACAGAATCCCCTTCGGCCACTGTTGACCCGTCATTGACCATAATATCAAGGACAACACCCGACATAGGGGCTTTGACATTATTAACTACTTTTACTTTTTTGTCTGCAAAGCCCAAGCGATCCGCTAGACGATCGAATTCATCTTTGATAGATACTTCGTAATAGTTATTATTGATTTTTATTGTGAAACATTTATCATCAAAATTGGCCTCTGTTACCACCGCTTCGTAGGATCGACGGCCTTGTAAAATGTGAAATTTACGCTCGGAAAATTCGATAATATCCCAATTAATTTGCTGGGGTTCAATATTTATAGGTTCATTTTTGTTGACAGTAACAGTATACATAGCCTTATGATTTTGCTAATTTTAGAATAAAATACACTTCAAAAACTGTGTAAAAAATATAGATGATAAAAAAGGGTAAGATGAAGTAAACAGAACTAGGCTTGGCCAAAATAGCATAGGCAATCACCAAAAAAGCGCAAAGAAGCAGTTTAAAAAAAATAGACAACAAGAAAACGTTGCCAAAAAGTGACTTATTGCTATGTTCTACAGACTTTGATTGCAGAAAAAAAGAAAGGAGACAAAATCCTACAAATGAAAGAAGACTTATCCAGGAAAAAAGCTGATGTTCTTGAAATACAGGAAGCTGATGCAGCACTAACAATAGAATAATCAGTAATAATGTAAGCCAACTAAGCTGCACTATAAAATTTTTGAAAAGCATGGTAGTCTGTTTTTGACGAAAAGCAGCGGTTATCAACTATCTGACATTGCTTTTTTGATAAAATGATACAATGCCATAAAAACACCAGATAAAGATAATATTAGCGTAAACAGAACCTTAGTTTGCAACCATTCATCAAGCTTTAGTCCCAAAAAAGCACATAAGCCAATAGTGATACCCATTTGAAAAGCCATTGCTGAATACTGATAAGCATCAGCTAGCTTGGAGGACTTCTTTGGTGGTGGTGGCGTTTCGTTGTTTGGCATTATCAATTTTATTTAGTGACGATTTGCCCATAACAGAAGCTCCATTAAATACGGCACCATCTTCAATAATTAGTTTATTGCTTGTTAAATCGCCAACAACAGTACCACAAGATTGTATATGAAGTTTGTCTTGAGCAACAATATTACCTTCTACTTTCCCTTCGATTAGGATGGTTTTGCAATGAACATCTCCAAGTATAAGTGCATTTGTACCGACAACCACTTTAGCTGAACACTTTAAGCTACCTTCGAGTTTTCCATCTATACGAATATCCATCTCGGAATGAAGCGTACCTGTAATTGTAGTACCGGCAACGATGCTGTTAAGTAACGAAGTCGTTTTATCTTTTGAATTGGTGTTTTTTTTGGAACCTAGCATAAATAAAGCATTGATAATAATAATAGCGGCAAATAGATCCTAATGCAGGGATTATTTCTTTTTGCCAATTTTTTTGGGCGTTAGGGTACAGTGCATCCGACGATCTTCTAATTTAGGTGGATATTCTGGAGACCCGAGACCTTCTAATTCAGCAACAAAGCGTCTTAGCAAGTCCTTTCCTCTATTTTTGAAAACAATTGTTCTTCCTTTGAACTGAACATAGGCCTTAACCTTAGCACCTTGTTCCAAAAACTTTCTGGCATGTTTTAATTTGAACTCAAAATCATGGTCATCGGTATTGGGACCAAAACGTATTTCTTTGACTACGACTTTTACTTGTTTGGCTTTCAGCTCTTTTTCTTTCTTTTTGTGCTCGTACAAAAACTTTTTGTAATCAATAATTTTACAAACGGGTGGTTTAGCCTTTGGGGATATTTCCACCAAATCCATCTCCATCTTGTTGGCTATTTCTAGAGCTTTCTCGGTTGAGTACACACCCGGAATAAGTTCATAACCAATTTTTTCACTTATTTCTTTAAAATTATTCCCGACCAATCTAATTTCTGGCACCCGTATGTAGGTGTTGATTTTGTGGAGGGGTTGATTAGACTTTCTTCTGAAATTTCTGTTGCGATTATTAATTCTTTTAGCCAATATTGTAAGTTTAGTGATTAAATGAGGGACAATTCGTGTGTTATAAATTTAGGTTTAAAGTTAAAAACTTTACGTTAATAGAACAACAATTCGACCTAAATATCCTTTAATTAAATAATTTTTTGAAGAAATTGCTCGAATAACCTTGCTATCTTATCAAAAAAACAAAGCCCTTGCTGTAACAGTACCTTATTGTAAAGGCACTAACCAAAAGGACTAGTTTAGTATTATTTAGGTTCGAAACCGAGTACTATATTGAAAGAACCATAATCGGTAATATTTTTGGTTCCATTAAGATGCGGCTTATCAAATCCAATACCGTAATCGAAGCCAAGCGTACCAAACATTGGCAAGAAAACCCTAACCCCTGCCCCTACGGAACGTTTGAGTTGAAAAGGGTTGTATTCTTCGAAATTAGACCAGGCGTTTCCAGCCTCCGCAAAGGCCAAGACCCAAATAGTTGCTGACGGATTCGGAGATATTAAATACCTTAATTCCATGGTTATTTTGTTGTAAATAGCCGCCCCTTGTGCATTAGCGGTCGAGACATCTTGTACAGGATCTCTGTAGCCTCTCAAAGAGATAATATCTTTTCCTTGAAGACCTTGGAAATTTGAAATACCATCACCCCCTAACTCATAGCGCTCAAACGGTGAAAGCCCGATATTTGGATTGTAAAACCCAAGGAAACCCATTTTAACACCAAGTTTGACGATAAAATTCTTAACAATTTTACCGTACCATTCAGCCAAGAAATCCCACTTGTGGTATTCAAGCAATCTAAATTTATTAGCTGGATTCATTTGCGCATAATCATCGGCCGATTTGTTATCGAATAAAGAATATGGTAGGGTTAATTTAAGTGTAAGAGAAATATTCGACCCTTTTTGAGGGAATATAGGATTATCAATCGAGTTACGTGAAAGTGTCTGACTGAGACTTAAGTTGTGAAATGATCCTGTAGGAATTTCAAAATCAAAGCGTCTCAATAAGTCCATGTTTTGGTAATTCAGGCTTACTTGATACACGAAAAAATCATCAGGGAAGCGCAATCTAGTCCCTAAACCCAAGGAGGCACCGGTAATTTGTAGGCGCTGAAAAGCGGAACTTTCTTGACTGAAACCGTTGTTAAAATTGGTATGGTAAGCCGATAGAGAAAAAGCATTCGGTTTTTTGCCACCCAACCAAGGTTCGGTAAATGAAAAATTATAGGATTGGTAAAAACGACCGTTTGTTTGTATCCTCAACGATAGCTTTTGCCCATCACCTTGTGGTAAAGGATTCCAAGCTTCTGCTTTAAATAAATTTCTTAGAGAGAAATTGTTGAAAGTAACCCCTAAGGTACCAATAACTCCACGACCAATTCCACCCCACCCGGCCGAAAGTTCTAGTTGATCGGATGGTCTTTCTTCGACAATGTATTCGATATCAACCGTACCTCTTTGTGGGTTAACAGGGGTATTTATTTGTAAATTATCCGGATTGAAGTAATTCAAAGCCGTCAACTCTCGTTGTGAACGAATCAGATCGGAACGACTAAATTTATTGCCCGGCAAGGTTCTTAGTTCTCTTCGAATAACATGTTCGTGGGTGCGATCGTTGCCCTTGATGATGACATTGGCAATTATGGCAACAGGCCCCTCTGATATACGAATTTCTAAATCAACCGAATCCTTACGGACGCCTTTTTCGATAGGGTCTGCCCTGAAGAATAAATAGCCATTATCCATGTAAAGGGTAGAAATATCTCGTCCGTTACGATCAAAGTTTAAACGAGTGCTAATCAATTCTTCATTATAAACATCGCCTTTTTTGATGCCCATTATATTGTCTAATACACGGTCAGAGTAGGTTGTGTTGCCTTTAAATGCAATATCACCAAAACGATAGGTCATGCCCTCGTTGATGTAAAGGTCAATGTTCATGACCTTACGTTTTTTCTTCTGAACTATATAAACAGAATCTTTTGTAATTCCAGCGTCTCTGTTTCCTACAGTATTGTAAAAATTAATAATATTCTTTTTGTCGTTATCGTATTCTTTTTGAATAAACTTGGAGGGTTTGAAAATAGCCCAAAAATTGTTGCGCTTCGTTTCTTTCATCGATCGATAAAGTTTACCTTTTTTGACTTTATCTACCCCATAAAAGTTGATGGAGGCAATGCGGACTTTTTTACCTTTCTTGATATCGAATGTCCATCGAACAGAATTTTTGAGAATTTTATCCTCCTCTTCTTTGACAGCTACATCAACATCTAGAAACCCTTTCTCTACATAAATTTGTTTGATAGCTTGTACGGCCCTTAGTTTCATGGCAGGTGTAGCTGCGCGTCCTTTTTGAAGATAACGCTTAGTGGCAGCGTTGGCATCTTCGTGCTGAGCCTTGGGTATGCCCACATATCCATGTCTAGCAAATCTTGGATATTCCTTTACCACAATCTCTAAAAAAACAATATCTCCAACTACTTTCTGAACATTAACATTCAAATCAACAAATAAACCTTGTTTCCATAGTTTTCTGATAGCCATGGCAATTTTATCGGAAGGAATTTTGATGGTAGACCCAACAGTTAGTCCCGAAATACCAATAATACCGTTTGCATCGGTGTAATTGGCTCCCTTTACTTCAATACCACCTATCTCGTAGGTCTGCGGAGAGGCATAATCTACCAAAGGACTTGGTTGTGTCGAATCAGGTGTGGTGGTGGGTTGTTGTGCAACTAAACTGAGTGTAAACAGACAAAAAACAAAGCAGGTAAAGGATAACCGATATATCATGATAATAATTAAGACAGCTTTCGTGTAAAATAGGAAGAGAATAAGGAAATACCGTCTTCCAAATTATTCTCTTGCTAAAAGTTCAATTCTATAAACGCATATTAAACGACAAAAGTAAGTTAAACTTGTATCATTAAGAAAATAATAGGATTAAAAATTGAAAAAAGGAAAGCTGCACGCTTGCAGGCAGGGCTGAATGACCATAAATACCGGATGATTTATGCTATTAGACATTAAAAAAGATCATTGTTGCTTAGAATTGAGCGGCTACATCGTCGTAATTAACCTGTTCAACCAAGACACCTTTAGGAACAAATATCTTGAATTGATATCTTTCTTTGATGTTGACACTTCGAATGGTTAATGCTCGTTGAGCTTTAAGCATCGTTAGTATCATTGAACCTTGGTCTGACTCTGTGAATGAACATGAATAACGCCCTGCTTCAGCCAAGGCTTTGAGGGTTGCCTCGTTAAAGTTTACGGCGTCGATAGTGGTCACTAGCCGTACTAATTTTTGATCCCATTCAACAATCTCAACGGCACCGTCGACAGCAAGGACAACCGCAGGTGTGTTATTGTAGGGATAAGATTTGACGATATTTTTTTGTGCCTGAGAAAAAGCCGAGGCCTGAAAGAGCAAAAATGCTGCTATTAATGTAAAAATCTTCATGTCAAGTGGTTTTTAATTAGTTGGTGTTTGGGTGCAAGAACGAAACGAATAAGACAATAGTGTTTGGGAATTGAATAAAGTTACGCCCCTTATATTTAAAAACGACAGTGACCGTCAGATGGTTGGCAATAATTACAATTTAATTTTTTATAATTTGAATAATTTAAAATATCTAAAAAGATATAAATAGTATAATGGGTTTTAATTTGGCATTTATTGCAGTTTGCCAAATTTAATTAATCTTAAAATCTTCTTGGTATTAGTTTAAATCGGAGGGCTGAGAAACACGTTCGACAGTTACTGAAGTAGCCCTTGGTACAAAGATTTCATAGTTTAAAATCTCATTTAAATAAATACCTTTGATAGATACCGGACGTAACACTTTGGGCATACTTAGATACAATACGCCCTCTTTAGGGACCGAAACTAATGAGTATCGTCCTACAGAAAAAAGTCTTTTCAGGATATCTTCGCTGAAATTCGTTAACTGTACCGTAGTGGTAATTCGTATAAAATCTTCTTGCCACTCATTCACCTGAGAAGTTCCTGAAAGCTGAATAACCACTTTTTTGGATACTGCTTGAACTGATTTAACGAAAGATTTTTTGCTTTGCGCACTTAAGCTAAGTACAACGAAGAAAAGGAGTATAGTGTATATTTTTTTCATATACTGCTGGTTTTGTAAGTAGATTAAAATGTCTGTATTTTTTCTATCTACCTTATTTATAATACGTTAGTCACATAGATAAGTTTCGTTTTGCTCAAAAAATACTGCTTGGACTAATACATCAAGCAGTGTATGTTAAAAGTAGTAGCTTCTTTTAATTTGGATTCCTTTTGGATGTTTTTGGTGTAAGAATTGCTGTATAGTAAATATGATATAGTTATACTCTAAAAAATGATTTTATGTCAATGCATTTATTTAAAACGTTCGCGGCGGCTTTCATATTGATTTCTTTATTGCTTAGCTGTCAAAAAGCACCGCTCGAATCAGCGATCAATAAGGATTTTCGAGATAGATTGTGCGGTCGATATATTGGTGGGCAGCAGCAGTATTTTTCGGATAGTATAGGCAACAAAAATATTCCAATAACGGAAGGTGAAAACAGGCTTGAATTAAGGGTTGCCCCATGTAAAAATCACCCGGAAGCCCTAATTATTAATAATTCCGTTATAGTATACCCCGAATCTGTCATTGGAACTTATAAAGAATTACTCTTAATACACGAAAAGCAATGCAAAGGAACCGAATCCTATCAATTGTTGTTTGACGTCGAACAACAACGTCTGAAACTAATCATTGAAAAAAACCTGATCTGTGCAGGTAATAACGGTCGAATTTTGAGTACTTTTGAAGGAATAAAAGTCAATTAAATACCTTTTTATCAAAAAAAACGTTTATTTAGATATATACCGACCTTATTAATCTTACAAAATCATGAAAGGAATATACCTGCTGTTACTGTGTTGTATGACGATATGTTTTGAAGCATGTCAAAAAGGGCCCACAACGGATATTCCTTTTAGGGCCTATGTTACCCTACCTCCCTATCTTAATACAGGGCTTTCTCATCATTTTGTTCTTCAGAATATACCTGGTGTAAATTTTGACAATCTAGTCAATGCCCAACCTGCTTATGTTACCTTGACCGTAGAGTATGGAGAAATCAACCTTGATTTTATTCATCAAGCCTTTTTATCTACTAAAAAAGAATCAATGATACGAGAAATGGCTTATCAGACTGATTTACCGATAAGCAACTTCCGTTCGATTCAACTTTACCCTTCTATTTTAGATATGAGCGAACACGTTACGCAAGATCTGTTTGAGATGGAATTAAAATTAATCCTCCGATCAATTCCCGTCACCGAAACAAGGATTCGAATCGATTTTGGTGTTCAAGGAGAACTTGGAGGTTAAACCAATAAAATTTATATGTTGTACGCCGCCTCCTTTGAAGCATTTCTTAAACTTGAAAAAGGACTCTCAAAAGCCTCTATCGATGCTTATCTTCAAGATTTACGCAAACTACAATCCTTTGTAGAAATACTAGAAATGAATTGTACGGTGGCACAACTAAAACTTGAAGACCTGCAAGCATTTATAAGCTACCTCAATAGCCTAGAACTAAGCCTCAATTCTCAAGCTAGAATTATTTCTAGCCTCAAAGGTTTTTACAAGTATTTGATGATTGAAGATCT
>CAJQQM010000128.1 GCA_905480485.1 uncultured Aureispira sp. | reverse complement strand
CCACATGCTGTACTTCTGCCAGACTTTGCTTTTCGTTAGCTGGGGCAAGGGCCGATTTTTGGGCTTCGTCAGCTTCGTTATCGGCACTTTCGTGTTCCTGTTCTTCATCACCAGTCTGCTGTACCTTGTCGCTTACCTGCTGAAAATCAGGGTCGCCGTCAGCTGTTGGCAAAGGGGCTTTTGGTCCTGCAGGAGGCAGTCCGCCGCCACCACCGCCACCGGCAGGGTTGTCAGTGCCTTCCATGCTTAGTTCTTCACCACCGCCATCGTCGCCACCATCCGATACTTCATCGGTGGGTATTACGCCTGTCATATCAATTGGCGCTTCGGCCTCCGGCACAATACCCGAACCTTGTGGCACCGGCATGTTCTTGTCAGGCCCCGTATTTTCTTGCCCGTTCTCTTCCTTTTCATTAGTTCCCTCTTGTAGCATAGCGTTTAGCTCCATGTCAGGGCCAGTATCTTCCGTAGTAGGCTGTTCATTCAGTTCCGGCAGTACGGCATTGATGTCTATGATCCCGTCATTGAGTTTTTCTTCTTTTTCGGGTTCTTCTCCCGGGGGCACCGGAGTTTTGGGCAATTCACCGTGCCACGCTTCGTACTTAAGGACAAAAAGCCGTTTATGCCGTTCTTCTAT
This sequence comes from uncultured Aureispira sp., assembly GCA_905480485.1. Lineage (GTDB taxonomy): Bacteria > Bacteroidota > Bacteroidia > Chitinophagales > Saprospiraceae > Aureispira. The sequence continues at coordinate 8,152 of CAJQQM010000128.1, read as the reverse complement.
GATTTCTTGCGATACTAATTCGTCGAGTTCCTGTACCGACCGAGGCGTATAAATGTCGGCCTCAGCTACCTGTATAGAACGCGTCTGAACAGAAACAATCGCTCCACTTTTATTGGTGTCCGGCGGAGGTCCATCATCACCAGCCATCGGGTTGATGTTGTTATCTACAGGGCTATCGTTGCCCGTGTCGGTCTCGTTAATGTTCTGACTAAAGTCTTGCTGCTGTATTTCCTCTTCTTCGAAAGGCATATTATAAAAAATAAGGATACGCGTTAATTGTATATAAGCAGCTTAAATATATAGATAATTTTGCACATATTCAAGCCCATTTACTTCCTTCTAACCAAAACTTTAGTAATAGCTTTCTTCTAAAAGGGTAGGGGCACAATTAGGGGCATACAAGTACCTTGTATCCGCTAGGTTTCGGAGCTCGCTTTTCGCTCGGCCTTACGCTGCGCGTCAGTCTGTGCCTTGCAGGCACCCCCCTGCACAGCGCGGCGCCATCAGCCACAATCACTTGATAGCACTTGTTTTTTTATTCAGGGGTAGTTTGTGTAGCTTATCAACGTTCAACGAATACAATCAGCCCAATAGCCCTTCAAGTCCAAAGCCCTATCTAGCCCCCTCAAACACGTAGATTTAAGCTTCAAAACCTCTCCAAATAGTACTTTTTTCAACATAATAAGGGCTGTGCAATGCGCTTGATTCTATGCGTTCATTTTTGGGTAGCAGCAATTGTTGAGCGAGCTGATCAAATTTTGTCTGTAAAGCAGCCAATGTCCATTTGCCAAATAAGGTATGTCCACCCTCATAATATTGCAACTGATACTCCTCCTCGGTAGTGATATAGCCTGCATAAGCATTGGCATAGGGCGACAAAATTATTTTTTCTATGCCTTTTTGCGCCAAAGCCTCCAACAACGATTGCCGAAGCCTTCTTCCGGCCATCGTTGTAATTTCTGCAGGGATGCCAGCGATAGCAACCGTACCTATTATGCTTAGCTGCAAAGGCAAAATCGTCGGACCCCAAGGGTCTTTGTCAAGAACGCCTTCTCGGCCCAGCCGCCTAAACATTTTTACCAGCGGGTCTACAAAATCGGGCACAAAAAACACCCGGCTCATTTTAGATACCCAAAATATACGCCCTTTACCCAGTTCCATCGCTAGCGCCTTCGGTGATTGAGCTTCAAATTTTTGGTCAAGGGCCTTTTTTTCTAGCTTTGGTAAGCTTGCTCTATAAAGGGTTTTTTCAAATAATTTTCCAAATTCGAGGATAGGTCGTATCACCTGCAACAGCCACCTCGGCACACCCGGGCCTTCTTGTGTACCACTAAAAAAACTCATGCCAATACAGGCAGGCGATGTAGTTGCCCTTTTTTTGCCACCGGTATATTTAGGATCTGCCGTTATATTGCCCCAATCAAAATAAAGGGTATGACTGTCTATTTGTGTTTTTAGCGATTTTTTGTTCTTTTGCGCCAATATTTGATGTGCTTTATCAGCTTGTAGCTGCCCGTTGTGGCGTGCACTCTCAAAATCATTTTCATAAGGCCCACGCATCCATTTTTTTTGTTTATCCCAAACATAATTAGGACTTACGTCACCTGCTGCTTCCTGCGCAAATGCGTGTACAAATTGCTTGTTCGTTTTTTTGTATACATACTGTTCCGAAATAAAAGCAGCATACCCTTTATTGTCCGAGCAAATTTTGGTATTGTCATTAGACACAGAAGTAGCGTGTACTCCAAACCAATTGATTGCGCCCAACATCTCGCCACTTTCGTCCTCAAAATGCATTAGTTTCATAGACCGGTCGACGGCCAGGTGTTTGTCTCTATTGCTGAACTTGTGTTGAATCTCCTTGTTGGCATTAAACGCTTTAAGCGAACGGTTAAAGGCCACCTTAATCCCTGCATCAAAGGCTTCTTCCTGATAAAAAATACGACCATTTTGTTTGATTAGCCAGGCAGATTCAATAGAGGCAAGTACTGCTTCTGTGTAAGCCTCAAAGACCTCCTGCTTAAATCCAGGGATCGAAGTATTGTAAAAAACACGGTCTGCAATACCGCCCGGGGCACTGTGTGTATGTTGGGCAGTAAGCATAACGTTGTTTTCGCAGAAGGTATCCGGGTACTTTTGCTGTAGCCTCTGTAGTATAGCCCGGCGCAGGGGCAAGGTAAAAAAACAGAGTTCGGCATTTACCAAAACAAATACTTGTTGGTCATACTCAAAAACAAAGGCCCGACTGTACAAAGCCGTTTCTGAGCCAAGTACATCGTTACCATCTTTTCCATAACCAAGCATTCCAATACCTTCAAAATTACCCGTAATTTCTTTTTTACCAACACCAATTGTATACATATCTACTTTTTTTTAGTTGCAACAAATTAAAAAAAAGAATAGAAAGAAGCCTACCACCAATCAAAAGTTTTTAGCTTATTTATTTTTCCAGCCAAAGAGGTTTTCTACCTTTGCGTTATATTGTGTTACCTAATTTTTTAAACAATTGATTTTAAACAGATTCCGGTCTCAAGAATAATGGATAATAATCTAACGTTGGAAATGATAAACTACAACAAAAAACGCCTGGGCAAAAAGAAACTTCTCGAATTGTATTTAGCGCTGCTAAAGCCACGGATGGTCGAAGAAAAAATGTTGGTATTGTTGCGTCAAGGGCGCATTAGCAAATGGTTTTCTGGTATTGGTCAAGAAGCCGTATCTGTCGGAGTTACGGCGGCACTCAACAAAGAAGAATTTTTATTTACGATGCACCGCAACTTAGGGGTGTTTACAACCCGCCAAGTGCCACTAGAGCGTTTGTTTTGCCAATGGCAGGGCAAAATGCCTGGCTTTACCAAAGGACGCGATCGTTCTTTTCATTTCGGCGCTCCTGATTTCAATATCGTGGGTATGATTTCGCACCTAGGGCCTCAATTATCGTTGGCCGGAGGGGTCGGTTTAGCAAGCAACCTAGCCCAATCAGGACAAATAGCGGTTGCTTTTACCGGCGAAGGCGGCACTAGTCAAGGCGAGTTTCACGAAGCACTCAATGTAGCGGCAGTATGGAACTTGCCCGTTATCTTCGTCATCGAAAACAACGGCTACGGATTGTCTACACCAACCGCCGAACAATATGCCTGTCAAGACTTAGTTGATCGGGCAGTAGGCTATGGTATGGAAGGCCACAAAATAGACGGCAATAACATATTAGAGGTATACGATACCGTCAGCAAGCTAGCCAAATCAATGCGCAAAAACCCAAGACCCGTCTTGCTTGAATGCCATACCTTCCGAATGCGAGGGCACGAAGAAGCTTCGGGGACCAAATACGTACCAAAGGAATTGATGGAAACTTGGGCACAAAAAGATCCGATTAGCAATTTCGAAACCTTTCTAAAAGCAGAAGGAATTCTTACTGAAGAGGCTATAAAGGCCTATCGAAAAGCAATCAAACAAGAAATTGAAGCAGGTTTAGCGGTGGCTTATGCAACACCCGATGTGCAGGCAGACACCGAAACAGAACTCGCAGACTTATTTGCACCGCATACCTCTGTTACTACCACTGCATCAAGTTCAAAACTTAGCGACAAACGTCTTGTCGACGCTATTTCGGACGGCTTGCGACAAGCTATGGAAAAGTACGACAACTTAGTATTAATGGGCCAAGATATAGCCGATTATGGGGGTGTATTCAAAATAACAGACGGATTTACCAAGCAGTTTGGCAAAGACCGTGTTCGCAATACGCCGCTGTGCGAAAGTGCCATTGTAGGTATAGGCGTAGGTTTAAGCCTCAAAGGATATAAGTCCATGATGGAAATGCAATTTGCTGATTTTGCCACCTGTGGATTCAATCAAATTATCAACAATGTTGCTAAGTTGCACTACCGATGGGGCCAAAATGTTGACATGGTCATCCGAATGCCTACCGGTGGGGGCGTTGGTGCGGGCCCTTTTCATTCCCAAAGCAACGAAGCTTGGTTTTTTCATACTCCAGGGCTCAAAATAGTCTACCCGTCCAACCCTTACGACGCCAAAGGCTTGTTGTTGGCTGCCTTCGAAGACCCAAATCCAGTCATGTATTTCGAACACAAAGCCTTGTATCGCTCTTTGTCAGCCGAAATACCCGACGATTATTATACCGTCGAAATAGGAAAGGCCGCTATTGCAAGAGAAGGCAACGACGCAACGATTATTGCTTATGGCAATGCGGTTCATTGGGCCAAACAAGCTGCCGACACACTTGCTGCCGACATTGAAGTGGTCGACCTTCGTACCTTGTTGCCCCTCGACTACGAAACAATAGCAGCCTCCGTCAAAAAAACCAACCGTGTTTTGTTGTTGCACGAAGACACCATGATTGGTGGGATAGGTGGCGAACTATCGGCGTATATATCAGAGCATTTGTTCGAACACCTTGATGCCCCCGTCAAGCGGGTAGCAAGTTTGGATACGCCTTTTCCTTTTGCCAAAGACTTGGAGCGACAGTTTTTACCCCAAGAAAGATTATTAGATGCCCTAAAAGAGTTAATGGCATATTAATCAATATTTTAATATTCTATCAAAGATAAAAGAGACAGCTTGCTGTCTCTTTTTTTTTGTTTTTCGCATACTAAAACAAAAAATAGTTGGTTTTAAACAGTAACCAAACAGCCCTTAGCACATTAAGCACTAAAAAGTATTAAAAAGAAAAAAAATAATTATGATGCTACGTATTTTAGGAGTGTTTTTTACGGTTCTATTTTTTTGTCATTCAGCAAGTGCACAAAAGTCCGCCTGGTTAAGCGGGACACTTCAAGATGTTGAAAAGTCGGGTTTAGTGGCGGCTACGGTAGTTTTATTAAACGCAAACGATTCTTCTATTGCCAATTATGCGCTTAGCGATGAAAAAGGATTTTTCAAATTGCAAGCTCCTACTAACAAAAGCTATATTTTGCAGATAAGCTATATGGGTTTTGTTACAATCTCCAATAAAATTGAGTTGGATGAAAAAAAAGATATGGGTATCGTAACGATGCACGAAGCCACTAGCGAATTGGAGTCTGTTCAGGTTGAGGCCGAACATATTCCGATACGTATGCGCGGCGACACCCTCGAATTCAACGCGGCGGCATTCAACGTTCAGGCACACGACGATGTCGAAAAACTATTAGAACAAATGCCGGGTGTTGAGATTGATAAAGAGGGCAATATTACGGTCAACGGGAAAAAGGTAGAAAAAATATTGGTAGACGGCAAAGAATTTTTTGGAACGGATGTTAAGATGGCGCTCAAAAATTTACCCGCAGATGCGATCGAAAAAATCGATATCTTCAAAAAAAACAAAGAAGACGAGGCAGATACAGAACAGTCAGATGACGAGACAAAAACACTAAATCTAACGCTCAAAGAAGACAAAAAAGTTGGATTCATGGGGACGGTTAAAGGAGGGTACGGATATCCCAATCATCGGTATAAAGGGCAGTTAAGCCTCAATTACTTTAATCCAATCATGCGGATTTCATTGGTCGGAGCCACCAACAACGTTAATGAAGCAGGGTTTAGTTACAAAGATTATCAGGACATGAGCGGCGGGCACAGCAACTTTATGAACGGCAATCGCGCCATGAACATCGGAAATAATTGGGACGACCCTATTGTCAGTATGATGTGGGGAGGTGCTACCGGCGAAACACGGGCTATTACGGGGGGAATCAATACCAATTTTTTTCTGTCCAAAAATACCGACCTAAGTTTCCATTATATGTATACAAATGCGCAACGGTTCAACCTTAAAAATGTCTATCTAAGATCCGTAACACCCGAAAACTTTTTTACTAGAAACACTGTCGATCAAAACTTCTTGTTGGCACAGCGACACAACATTAACCTTAAGTTTAGTCACAAAATTGATAGTACGCACGAATTCAAATTCAATACCAACGTTCGGCTTAATGGTTCCTCAACAAGATCCGATCGGTTTACCAACACATCAGGGGCTAATGATAGCCTCGAAAACACGTTAAATCTAGAGAGCAACGATACTAAATCTGGGACTGGCGTTCTTTCTAACGTTTACTACAAACGTAAGTTTAAGAAAAAAGACCGTGTTTTTTCGGGCAATGCAGCATTTGCTTACCTGACAAGGCAAAACAACTTTAGCAATGTTTCAGCTACAGATTTGTATACAGACGGACTACTGTTCGACACCGATAGTTTACAACAACAACAAGGCATAAGGTACAATAAGCAGGTATACGGAGCACAGTTGTTTTACAAAGAACCGCTCGGCAAAGATAACTTTATAGAATTCAAACTAAAAGGGGGGCTAAGCATCGAATTCAACGATCGAGTGGTAAAAGATATATCGGGGCAAACAGAATTTGTCAACGACACGATGTCTGATGTTTATCATAAATATTATAACTTTCAGACGGTTAGCGCTGCTTTCGCTCGCAAAGTTAAAGCCTACGATCTACACCTTAGTCTGTCTTTTCAACGAAGCGAATTAACAGGGTTACTTGTGTCGGCGGAAGAATCGTTGGCAAGGGTATATTATTTCCCCTTGGCACGGTTCCGATTTAAATACAAAATATCCAAGACCAAATCAATCTCTTTTTCGTACAGATCAAGGCTTCAAGAGCCCTCGCTGAATGATTTACAACCGATGGTCAACAACCAAAATCCGCTGTCTGTTTTTGTGGGCAACACACAACTCAACCCTAGTTACAACCACAGTATTTGGACGAGTTATAATTATTGGGATCAAAGTACATTTAGTTCGTTTTATGTAAGCGCAAATGCTCAGATAACACAAAACGAAGTTGTCCGTACAAGCACGATTGACGAAAATTTTCGGACCATCTACCAACCTCAAAACTTGGGCAATAGTGTTTGGTCAAGTCTTAATGCCGGGTTTAGTTCCGAAATCAAAAAAGTAATCAAATACAATGTCCGGTTAAGTGCTAATTTGTCAAATAGACCAATGCGAACTAACGGCACCGACTTCAATCAACTAACACATGGTTATTCATTAAGTCTTGGAGTCAACAACAAAAAGAAAAAAATTATCAACACGTCGTTGTCCGCTCGTTGGAGTGTCAATAATACGATTAATGAAATCAATAATTCGCTTAATATCACCTACTTCAATCATTCGTATACTGCTTTTTGCGCGCTTAATATAGCCAAAAAATGGTCTGTCGAAACCGATTTTAATATTAATATTTACGACAACTTGGGCTTCGAAAACACCCTAGCTATACCTATTTGGTCGGCATCTATTAGCCGTACGTTTCTCAAGGGGGAGACGCTCAAAATATCTTTATCTGTCGACAATATTATGAACGAAGATTTTAGAATAAGAAGAAGCAGCTGGGGAGGAGTTATACGCGAAACTCAAGAAAATATGTTAGGGCGTTACTTTATGTTGTCGCTGGACTACAAAATAAATAAGATGGGGGGAAGTAGCTCAAAAAGCACGGAAGAAGTTATATTATTTTAAGAATAAGCTTATTTTTTCACCCACTTTTGTACTATGACAAAAAGATGTCTTTAAGTCGTTTCAAAAAATTCTGAATTTTTATATTTTAGAGGCTTAATTTTTTTCTTTAATCAACTGTACAGTCAAAATAATGGAAAAAGTACCGAAAAATGGTTTGCCAGGATTAATCGAAAATTGGCAAAGTGATTTGGTAGCAGCAGTTAGCGTTGCTTTAATTGCATTACCGCTTTCTTTAGGAATAGCCTTGGCTGCAGGGGCGCCCGCTATGGCAGGTATTTTTTCTGCTATCGTTGGTGGAGTTGTTACCACCTTCTACAGAGGAGGTCATATATCGGTCAACGGGCCTGCCAAAGGAGTTATTGCGGTTATTTTGTTAGGCATCGCCCTAATGGACGACGGCAAAGGGCAGGCGTTCAATTATGTATTGGCAGCGGTGGTTGTTTCCGGGGGAATACAGGTGGTGTTGGGGTTTTTAAAATTGGGTAGACTAGCCGATATTTTTCATTCCTCTGTTATTCATGGTCTGTTGGCCGCTATTGGGATTATTATTTTAGCCAAACAGATACATGTGGCTATGGGCACACATTCCGATAGCAAAAATATCATACAAAATTTAGTCGATGCGGTTACTTATTTGCCAGATGTAAATCCATTTGTACTGATAATAGC
>CAJQQM010000127.1 GCA_905480485.1 uncultured Aureispira sp. | reverse complement strand
TCGTCGAAACCTGCCGAGGATTCAGCCAATTGTTTGCCTTCGGCATAAGCTTGATGCATTGGGTTTTTGTAATAGCCAAGTTCACTTGCCGATTGGTCTTCGGCTGGTTTAGCTTCAAAAAAACCGGCAGCAAAAAAATGACCGTCTTTTATACCCTTGCACACACCAAAATCATTCTCTGATTGAATAATATCATTCAATCCTTCATCATAAATAAGTCTAAGGTTTTTGGCAATTCCATTATCTTTTTTAGATAGCGACTTATCTACTTGTTCTTTCTTTTTCTTTAATTCAGTAGCTATTCCATTTCTTATTGAGTCTATGTTAAAAGACAATTGTTCTGATACGTATTTTTTGATATAATTGTAGGCCGTCACATAACCTTCGCCTGCCCCTTTTTTGAACAGCGATTCAGCTTCCGTTTTATCTTCGGCACTAAATTTTATCTTGTCGACCCTCTCCTTCATGGATTCACCCAACTTATCCTCATCGTTGCCTTTTTTGATAACCTTGGGTTTCGAAGCTTCAACACCGGCATTGTAGCCGTTGTCAAAAAAGCGCAAACCTTCTTTAATTTGTGCCCGTACTTGGTCATTTTCAGCAACTCCCCGAGGCAGGGCAGCATCGAGGGCTTCCTCAAATTTTTGGCTATAACTAATTATGCTACCCAAACTATCGTAGGTATCTTCTTTGTTAACAACAATACCTTGTGGATAATAAAGTTTAACAATCTCTAATTTGAAATCAAGCTTAATTTTTTGGATAAATTTAATATCCTTCTCCTCAACAGCCGAAGTATCTATTCCCAAACTTTTTGCCTTGGCAAGTCGGTCTTGTTTGCCCTTTTTGTAGTTGGCAAAAGCCTTACCGTACGAATAACACAACTTGGTATTATCGTCTTTGCCCGACATGTTTTGCTGATGTGCCCTTACCCGAATCTTTTGACCAACCGGGTTTTTGGGATTTTTGACAACGCCCTGATAAAAATTGCGCGCATCATTAAATCCCTGCTTATAATCGGCGTCTTCAGTTTCCAACAAAGCATAAGCCTTGTCTATTTGGTCTTGCAAGGCGGCTTTGTGGGCATCGCCGTCGGGCAAAAACTGACACTTAAATTCGGCATAAGCCACCATACCGCCTACATTGAGTTTAAGGGAAATCGGCTTTTTGTCATTTTCATCTACCTTTTCTTCGTGCTGAAACACCACCTGCATCGCCTTTGCATAGCCCGGCTTATTCATTTTTTTGTTTTGTTCCAACTGCCCCTTATTGTTTGCGGTTTCCTTGTAGGCGTTGTTGGAATGAAAACGAAAGGCTTGGGCATAATAGCCTAGTTGGTCGGTATAGCGTTTCTGAAGGTCGGCTTTCTTTTTCGGGTCGTTTTCGTCGGCCGAGTTAGCCAACAAAGAGGCCCCGCTGCTGTTGACAAACAATTCGGGGCCTGCCCCTTCCCCGCCATTCTGAAGCAGCAGCTGTATATGCGGCGGTACTTGCATTAGCAAGCCTGCCTGCTTGAGGGCTGTTGTATTTGATACCATTGAGGCTACCTGCGCACGCCCAAACACCGCCGCTATCATTCCGTGTATTTTTCCAGCGGTTTGTCCCAACAAAAAGACCGGGTCTTTTATTTTGCTTTCCTGCTGTGCCTTTGCCGCTGCAGTGGCTTCCGCCTTTTTTTGGTAATGACCAGCACTGTAACCCAACAAAAAACCTGCACGTTCTTTGCCGAAGTCCGGGTTTTGCTTCGCTTTCGCATCAGCCCCCTTCTCGACATATTCCAACTTAGATTTTTCGAGGCTTGCCTTATCTTCAGGCGTCAAATCTTTGGCCCGTTGCAATCGATTTCCACCTTCGTAACCTTTCTTAAAAAACGGTTCCTTCAGGCGTTCCTCCAGGCTTGAACCTTTCTTTTTGAGCTGTTGTGCTTTGATATAATTTGCACTAAAAAATTTGATATAAGCCTCGGTAAACATCTCCGACATAGCCTTACCATTAGGGTCAAGACCACTAAGGGCATTTGTTTTTACGGTCGACAATTCGCATTTGTAGACAACATCGCCCACCGTCAGGTCAAATTCAGTCTCGCCCATAACCGATTTAGTACCCGCTTGACTACCTATGAGTTTACCCAATTTATAATTGGGGTCTTTTTCCTTTTCTTTTTCGGCAGCAGCCCGCTTTTGAGCTTCTTCTGTTCGTCTAAATTGCTGTCCTTGTGCATAGCCTGCAGTAAACCCTTGCACATAAAAAACTGAATATTTAGGTTTTTGAGCATCCTGCTGCTCGGCCTCTTTTAATTTCTGAACCGAATATTCGTCCGATTTTTGTTTCAAAAACTTCTTTTTGAAGTTAAAATACTCGCGGGTGTCGGGCTGTATCGATTTATTTTTTTCTTTTTCTTCTTTTTGACGTCCCTTCTCAAACTCTTCGTCTGTAAAAAAGGGTGTTTTTTCAAAATAGGGCTTCTTAGCTGATTTTTTGGAAGTCCCACCGTCGGCAGCAGCTTCGCCCGCTGTATCATCAGCCGCCGCAGTATCGCTTTTGTTTTGACCATCCGCAGCCGCCTCCTCCGTATCATCCGCCCCCCCTTTCTTTTCGAGTTTCATACCATAACCAATACTACGACCTATTGCAAGCCCTATTTCGGTAGCCTCACTTTTTATCTTATTTTGCTGGGCCATTTTAGCATTCATAGCCTCTTCCAATTCGGCATCCGTCTGCGCAGGTTCTTGTTTTTTGGTCGAATTCTCATCATCCACACGATTATCATTATCTTGCTGTACATCATTTTCAGCATTATTCGCTTCTTTCTCCTCTATCTTGTTGTTATTTATTACCACATCATTTTGCTTATTAGCCTCAGTACTTTGATTCTCTATTGTTTTAGGGTCCACCGTAGGTTTAGCGGCATCCTCCCCTTTCTTTTCCACCCCTTGTTTAGCAGCCTCCTCCACCTTCTTCTTTTTCTCCCGATCCTCTATCGAAGTATCACCCTCATGTTTCTTCAAAGATTTCAACATCGCCTCAGCCTTATCCTCCGCCGTCTTAGGTTCATTATCTTTTTTTGGTGTGTTGGCTTCATTGTCGTCAGCAATCAAAGTAGTTTCAGGGCCTTTATCTTTTTTAGCAGATTGACTGCTTGCACCACTACTATCATTTCCTTCTATACTTTCAGTTTCATTCCGATTATCGGTTTCATCCCTAACACCAGATTCATCTCTGTCATCAGATTCGTCCCGGTTATCATTCTCCTCAATATCAATCTGTGGATTAGTATCAACAGGACTCGTATCAGCCGACCCTGTAGTCGTACTCATATTGTCCCTGTCCTGCTTGGCCAATTCTTCCTGCTGTTCAGCCCCTTCTAGGGT
>CAJQQM010000126.1 GCA_905480485.1 uncultured Aureispira sp. | reverse complement strand
CGCCGAACAAGGCGATTGGAATGGTTTGGTAATTGGTAACAATGCCGAACATTTTTCGGTGGGGGCCAATTTGATGGCGATTGCTATGATGGCCTACGAACAAGATTGGGATGAGTTAAATATGGCAATTGATGTATTTCAAAAAACATCAATGCGCCTTCGTTATTCCTCTGTGCCGGTAGTAGTGGCAACACAGGGTTATGTTTTTGGTGGAGGATGTGAATTCTCAATGCACGCTGATGCGGTTGTTGCTTCGGCCGAATCCTATATTGGATTGGTAGAAGTTGGAGTTGGTCTGATTCCTGGCGGTGGAGGTACTAAAGAATTTGCCCTACGTGCTGCACAAGAGTTTGGCCCTGGAGATGTTCAGATTCCGACACTAATCGAAAAATTCAAAACCATAGCGATGGCCTCGGTTGCTACTTCAGCAGGCGAAGCCTTTAAATTTGGTTATCTTCGTCCTGGTATTGATCAAGTATCTATAAATGTGAACAGAACCATTACTGAAGCTAAAAATAAAGTCTTGGAATTGGCTCCGGGCTATACTCAGCAAGCTCCTCTCAATGAAATTCAAGTACTTGGTAGAGGCGGTTTAGGCGCCTTATATGTAGCTGCAGAAAGTTTACGTTTGGGTAAATATGCTTCGGAACACGATATCAAAATTGCTAAAAAAGTAGCTTATGTACTTTGTGGAGGCGATCTAACCGGTGCTCAAAAAGTATCTGAACAATATTTATTAGATATTGAAAGAGAATGTTTCTTGAGTTTGTGTGGAGAACAAAAAACCTTACAACGTATTCAACATATGCTAGAGAAGAATAAACCACTTCGTAACTAGTAGTGAAGTTGGAACTTTTTTCAAATTAAACAATCAATTTAAATTATATATTATGGAAGCATATATTGTTGCAGGTTATAGATCTGCAGTAGGAAGAGCCAAAAAAGGTGGATTTCGTTTTTTTCGTTCCGATGACTTAGCCGTCAAAGTTGTCAAGCATTTGGCAGCACAAGTAGATTTCGATCCACATACAGTTGATGATGTCTTGGTCGGTTGTGCCAACCCTGAAGGCGAACAAGGTCTTCAAATTGGCCGTCAAATTTCATTGCGAGCCCTGGGCAAACCGGTACCTGGTGTAACGGTCAATCGGTACTGTGCCTCAGGTTTAGAAACTATTTCAATGGCTGTTGCCAAGATTAAAGCAGGAATGGGACATTGTTATGTTGCAGGCGGCGCCGAATCAATGAGTTTGATTCCTATGACAGGATACAAACTTTCACCAAGCTACGAGGTTGGGGCCACTAACCCTGAATATATCGTTGGGATGGGGCTTACCGCCGAGGCCGTTGCAAATAAGTATGGAATTTCGCGCGATGCACAAGATGAATTTGCCGTTAATTCACATATCAAAGCAGCTGCTGCGATTGATTCAGGCAAATTTAATGACGAAATCGTACCGGTTAATGTTAAAGAGGTAAAAGTAGTCGATGGTAAACGTGTCGAAAATGAATGGACAGTGGCTATGGATGAAGGCGTAAGAAGAGGCACTACCAAAGAAGGCTTATCCAAATTGAGAGCTGTATTTGCGCAAGGAGGTTCGGTTACTGCCGGAAATTCCTCTCAAATGTCAGATGGTGCAGCCTTTGTATTGGTTATGAGTGAAAAAATGGTTAAGGAGTTAAATCTGACTCCAATAGCTCGTATGATTACCTGTTCGGTTGCTGGTGTTGATCCTTTGCATATGGGCATCGGACCTTGTGCTGCTATACCTAAAGCTCTGCAATATGCAGGTCTTAAGTTAGGCGATATCGATCAGGTAGAACTTAACGAAGCCTTTGCTGCACAAGCATTGGCTGTAATACAAGAAACGGGTATCAACCCTGATATTGTTAATGTTAACGGTGGTGCAATTGCCCTAGGACATCCACTTGGTTGTACAGGGGCTAAATTGAGTATTCAACTCTTCAACGAAATGAGACGTCGTAACCAAAAATATGGAATGGTGACTGCTTGTGTTGGAGGAGGTCAAGGTATCGCAGGTATCTACGAGTTGCTCAACTAAATCGAATTCTAATCAGTATAAAAAGCCTCCTTTGTTAAAAGGGGGCTTTTTTTGTTAGGATTGATGGTAAAAATTATTCATGACCAAACTGTGCGGTAGCGTAATTGTTGAGGTGAGTACAAGCATACAATAAGCAAAACTGCTGTTGAGATAGCCTGCTTGGCTGATACCGTAAAAAAAGAAGATACCCACGATCGATACAAGAGTGTAGGGCAACAACTTAATGATGAAATGCTTGTAATTACGAATTATCTTTTGCCGGAGTAAAAAGTTGTATTCATGACCCATTACATCTGTGGCATGCATTAAGACGAAGAAAATCGTAAAACCTACCATAAAGTTGAACAGATAAAAGGTAGTGAACAATAAGCAAATCTGAAATATTTCTATTAAAAATCCATTTATTTTTCGTTGTATGTACAACCTGTAAATGGTCGTTGCCAGTACATAAATTGTGGTAGATACAATCAAAGTAATTTGAATAGCCTCCACATTATAAAAAATGCCAAAAATACTAAAATCTGTTTCTAATTGAATCAGCTGGTTTAATTCTTTAAAATTAAAAAACACCATGGCAGTAAGGATAGAAGTACCCCAAGAGAAATAGCTGATGTAGGCTACTATTTTATTGTCTTTATAAAGGTTGTTAAATTGAGATTGTCCGAAATGATAGGAAGAGACCAGCAAAAAAAGAAAATACGCTAGGGTAGGATAAAACCACCAAATAGCTAAATTAGCTAACATGATACCAAAGTAAAAGCTGTAGAAAAAAGGGGCTGATACCTTATTTTTGTGCATGTATAGCAAATTATCAATGGCCCCATGCGGTATCCCTATTAACAGTATGGAAAGTAAACAAAAGGTATTTATACTAGTCTCGAAACCGGCATCTTGTAGTGGCATTATTGCGCACATCAGATAAAATACGGCGATAAACAATAAGGTGCTATGCTTCATAATCTAGATATAAAAATGGCTGTCCGAAGACAGCCATTTATTATTAAAAGAATAAATCTGACTTAGGCGGCAGCTTTATTCGAATCTTGAATCGCTACGCTGTAAACAACTAGACCAAATCCGATTTTGTTGATTGCATCAGCGATGTTGTAGAATAAGTCGACATCTGTTGGTGCGAATACAGCACTTAACCAACCACCAGGCATACACATGTATCCAATTGGATAGATAGCCCAACCAACTAATACAAACCATGCAAGAATGCGTACTCCTTTTTGTACTACAGCGTCTCCACTTTGTTCAGCAAGTTTGGCAACTTCACCCATCCAAGCAGTGTGTAAAATGTAAATGTATCCAACAGTTGAAATAACACCCCACATTACAGAATGTGATGTAGATCCACCGGCAGGATTGAAGGCCTCACCAATATATCCTGCTACTAACATCAATACAGATGCAAGGATAAGCTTGATTAACAACCCAAATTTAGCTCCCGCTGCTTTGGTTAATA
The DNA here is from genome assembly GCA_905480485.1 of uncultured Aureispira sp. GTDB lineage: Bacteria > Bacteroidota > Bacteroidia > Chitinophagales > Saprospiraceae > Aureispira. The sequence goes on along the minus strand of CAJQQM010000126.1, from coordinate 592 downwards.
AATAAAATTCGACACACATCAAGGGAACAGTTAATGTCCAATCAATGTAACGGAAAAAAGTGGGTGACTCACCGTGCGCCATGTAATAATCACGCATGTAGTAGTAGTGCACCGCAGCAATAAATGTAATCAAACCAGATACAAGAAGCGATAGTTTCCATTTGCCTGAAACTGAACTTCGTTCAAAAAAGAAAAAAACCGAGGCGGCCATCATAGCCATGTAACCAATAAAAAAAGTAAACCCAACGTAATCGTCTGGGGCCATTTTAGCAATATCTGTTAGTAGTATCATAATTTAAATAAATTAAGGTGGAAAAATAAAAACTAAACATTCAAATAATTTTTCTGTTTAACGATTTGCCAAAAAATGTCATAAAAAGACTGTTTTTTTTTAAATATGTTAAAAAACAGCCTTAATATGTTATAATTTGATGCAATATTCAATCTATAATTTTCTTTTCAAATCAATAAATGTTATTAAATGTACTCGTCATTTGTTAACTTTGGACAACCTTAAAGCCAAAAGGCCAATTTGATCAAATAACTGAATATCTTCACAAAAAATAATAACTACTCTTATGGCAAATGCATT
>CAJQQM010000125.1 GCA_905480485.1 uncultured Aureispira sp. | reverse complement strand
TAAAAGACTAATTTTGGCACGATAATTTTATTTCACAGAAAAATCGTACTTAAATTGAAAGGTTTTATGATTACATTGGTTTTGCGCCCCTTTTATCAGGAACAAAACTCAAAGACACCCTCCAAAATTAATCATTCACAATTCGCTAAAAACGTACTTATTTTAATTTAAATTTTTAACTATTCAACAATTCTATTTGTCATGAACAAAAATACCACTCTACTATTCGTTTTTATGCTCAGCTTGTCGTTGATAAGCCCTACCTTAGCACAAAATAATCAATGGTCAAGCACCGATAAATTTAGAAACTGCATGACCACGATGCAATCGACCAACGACGAACAGACGCGATTGAATTATGCAATGCAATATTTTTTGACGGAACACAGTACTATTTTGCAACTTCAAGATGCTTGTTACTATTTATTTAGTGATCAAAAAAAATACGAATTATGTGTTGCTGCTTATCCTAATATCTTAGATAAAGATAATTTTTTCAATATCTATAATTCTTTTTCTGCATTCTCTCAGGCAATAAGATTATACCACAATACACAGGCAAACGATCAATATGTTAGCTTACAAAACGATTATCAAATCAATGTGGAACAAGACAACCATGCACTTTTCGATTTGCTGATTCAAAAAGGAGATATCTTATTGTCTAACAATCAATTTGATGAAGCTATTGCTTTTTATACACAGGCCCAAGAAATCAAGCCCAATGATCAAACTCCGGCGCTTAAGATTACAGAAGTGAATCAAATTCAAACACAATTAGCCAATGTAGTACAACAAGAACAGCAATTAAACAGCCAATTTAATACACTGATTCAACAAGGGGATGTCCAATTAGCCTCTAATCAGGTAGACCAAGCAATTGCTTTGTACGAACAAGCGATGCAACTCAAGCCAGGCGACCCTACAGCATATCAACGCATCAAAGAAGCCAATAACTGGCAAAAAGATCTCAGCAATATGGTAGAAGCTGAAAATCAAAAGCAGACAGAATTTGATTTTTTGATGCAAAAAGGTGAAATTTTAGTGTCTTCCTCTAAATTTGACGAGGCAATTATTGCTTATCAGCAAGCCTCTGCCATCTTTCCGAACAATCAGACTCCTTATATCAAAATTGACGAGGCCAACAGAAACAAACTTGCCTTATCAAATGCTACAGCAATTTGTACCACTACCGACAGCGATTTTAAGCAAATGAAAAAAAGCATTGACGATGCAACCTTTAGCGACAAGCAAGCGAAATTAGCCAAGGTATATATTCAAAAAAAATGTTTTTCTATTGATCAAATCAAAGAAATTGTTAAGATTTTTAGCATGGACGACGACAAATTAGACATGATTAAATATGCTTATGATTTTTCGAATGCGCCGCATCGATTTAGCGAATTTGAAAGTATCCTTACTTTTTCTAGCAGTCAAAAAGAATTAAATACATTTCTAATAAACCGAAAATAATAAAAGGCCTCTCTAGACCTTAAACAGGAAGTCAAGTATACTTTGGCTTCCTGTTTTTTTTGTACCCAAAAAGATAATAAAGGGGGCTGAAAGCGCTTTTGAATACAAAAAAGGGTTGTTTAATTGGCCAATGCTGCTCAAAATCTTGATGTAACTTAAAAAATCGTCAAGCGGAGGTCCTTAAATATAAAATTAAGCATTGCGATAAATAATATCTTATTCTTTAGAACTAATGCCCATTCATTCAATCAATTGAATTGCTGTGCTCAACCTACCTTTACTAAATGAAAAATATTTGGCAATAACCAATTGAATTTTAAATTTATAAGTACTAACTTTTGCTCTTTGGCAAATAAAAAAGCTATCAATTTTTACTTTGTACAGTGTCTTGTAATAAAATAACAATAACTTAAAGTCGACCCTTTGCTAAAAGCCATAGAATGCATTAAAATTGCTAATTATTGAACTGCTATTATTTTCTAAAAAACTACTACTCTAAATACAATTTGACCAAGTTGAAACCCAAAAATAAATTTTCATCTATTGCTCTCAAACAATATACTGCCGAAATGATAGGCACCTTTGCATTAGTGTTTTGTGGTACGGCAGCAATTATTGTCAACGATGTAAGTGGTGGTCAAGTAAGTCATGTAGGTGTTTCTCTGAGCTTTGGGACAATAGTAATGGTGATGATTTATGCTTTTGGTCCGCTTTCAGGGGCCCACATCAATCCTGCTGTGTCTGTTGCATTTTCTCTCACCGATCGATTCTCAACTAAACAAGTCATTCCCTACATTGTGGCACAATTAGGCGGGGCGCTTTTAGCCTCCTTGCTTCTACGGTATCTTTTTATTGATCATAGCAATCTAGGCGCTACACTGCCCTCGGGTAGTTGGCAACAATCTTTTGTTCTTGAAATAATACTCAGTTTTTTACTGATGCTCGTAATATTGATGGTCAGCCAAAATAAGGCTAGCCAAGCGTTTACCGGCTTAGCTGTAGGCAGTACTGTCATGCTAGAGGCTCTGTTTGCCGGGCCTATTTCAGGCGCTTCTATGAACCCCGCAAGGTCTATAGCCCCTGCCCTCGTATCCGGTCAACTCAGCTGCCTGTGGCTTTATATTGTTGCACCTATACTAGGTACTATCTTGGCTAGTTTAAGTTGGAAATGGTTTGAAGCACCATAATGAGTTTTTCCTGCTAACCTATAGAGCCACGTATTTATAAATCAAAAGACATACCTTCTTTGGCAATTTTAAACCCCTGTTTAAGTACTTCTTTTTGGGCAAAACTGTTGTCGATTAACAAAGGATTGGTATGATTGAAATGTATAAAATATATTTTAGCTTTTTCGGCAGCGGGCAGCTTATCGAATAATCGAAGACTTTCCTCTACAAAGGGATGTGGAATTTCCGACATATCTCGGTTACCCACCTCTCCATTTTGATAGAAGGTGGCGTCCAGAAAAGCCATATCTACTTGTTTAATTTCAGAAATTATATCTCGTTTCCACTTATGCCATTTGTCAATATCGGGAATAAAAAGTATGGTTTTAGAGGGCCCCTCTATGCGATAGCCGGCGGTTTCTGAATACTCACCACGGTGCGGGACCAAAAAGGGCGTTACATTCAATTTCTCACTCAAAAATACCGTCGAATCCGCCTTCATTTTTTTTAACACAATATTTTTTAGCGCTACTAGCTGACTCCAAGGTCCACTATTTTCCAAGTATTCTTTTAGTCTTGGCAAGGCATAAACTGAAACGCCATTTGCGTGCATGGCTTCACGGCCTAAATGCATCAAGCCCACATAATGCCCAATATGGGCATGCGTAAGAAATATTCCATTGGGTAATCTAAAGTTATTTTTGTCTTGTGCATCGGATAGCTTTTTAGTTTGAAATTTAAAATCAGGCGAAGCCTCAAACAACCAGGATTTATTGGATGCAGTATCAAGCAAACCAAGGCAGGTTATTTGTTTTTGTTGTGCTTCGGCAGACCAATGTTCTTTGCAACAAGCTTTAAGGCAACCGATTTGAGGATACCCTGCATCTTGAACGGTGCCTAATATTTGTAGTTGTACTACTGCCTTATTATTCCCTTTTCGGAGTTTTTTATTGTCCTGATGCTGACAACCTTGAAAAATTAAAATCAATAGAAAAAGAAGGATACCGTACATAAGCGCGTTTTTAATTACACAAAAGTAAGCTACCCAACTATCTAATTTAAAATGGATAAGCCTTTTTTATTTAATTGCTTAATTTAATAATTTTAATTATATTTTAGCTAATAGCACTAATGTACAGTGCTTTCTAAATTCCCTTTGGTAATTTTATAAATTAAATTCTAAGTATAGTACATGAACTATTTATTCAACCCCATTTATTTTTTTGTGGCTATGCTATTATTTACAAGCATTCCCCTAAAAGGACAAGATTTTAGTTTTTATATTTATTTTGAGGATGCCCTCGGTAATAAAGATAGCCTTATTTTAGGGTACGATAGCAACGGAAGTGATACCATTGAACCTGCATTGGGCGAACAAAACATTATATCTCAAACGCTTGATACGGGGCTTGATGTCCGTATAACCGACGAATGGTACCAAAGAAATTATAATTCTTCTGTCGGTACTTTTCATACCAAAAAACAAATAATCAAAGAAAGTTGTGGACAGTGGTTTTCGATAAACTCTATCGATATACACAGCAAAAACTGGCCTGTTACTGCACATTGGGATAGTACATTATTTGAAGTTTCGTGCAGAAACGGCAGTGTTTTTACCAGTATCAACCCCGGCGGTTGGTGGGATACGAGTAGCCCAAGCAATTTATACAGGCAAGTACTCCGTCAAACAGGATCCGCTACATTTGAATCGAATACAGGAACTTGGTACAACCCTAATTACGCCTACATTAACAATCAAAACGATACGATACCCGTTTTCTGGCAAACATTTTCCGACTCTAGTTTGCTTAACCTAGGATTAGAAACAATAAAGCCTAACTTAAATTATAAAATTTATCCAAATCCAACTTCCGGATTTTTATACATCGAATTAGAATCTGCAGCAAATCAGATCAAAAAAATACACATTTTTGATTTGTTGGGCAAGCAACAAAAAACCCTTCAAAGCAAACACAGCATCAACGTACAAGGGCTGACAAAAGGCGTTTATTTTATCAAAATACATCTATTAAATCGACAAATAATAAGCAGCACTTTTATTAAAGAATAAGCATCCTACAAGAATACACAACTGTAATCGGCCTATTCGGTCTTTTTTATTCGATTTTAACCAATAATGTTTCTTTCGATACCGTATCTGAAGCCTTAACATATATTTCGCTGACCACACCACTTTCGTTAGCCACTATTGTATTTTCCATTTTCATAGACAACAGCGTAATCAAAGCCTGACCGGGCTTTACAACTTGTCCTTGCTTTACCAACACCGTCAGAACCTCACCGGGCATTGGTGCTTTATAATCACCTTTTTCGGCTGCTTTTTCAACTAAAGGAAAACGCGGTTTCAACACTAGATTGATGGGGCCTAGTTCGGGAATATGCACATAATATTGATTTGAATTAACAGCAATTGCCATTGTTTTTTGATGGCCATTTAGGCTAAAACGCAAGTGATTAGAGCCATAATCTTTAAGTTTTATTTGGTAAATAACACTTCCAATTTGTCCTTCGATACAAGTATCCCCTACTGTATAATTAAAAATGATTTCTGTATTTTCATATTCAAACAACAATTTATTTTTTTGGTAGGATTGATTCCGCCATCCTGATGATAGATGAGGCAATAACAATTGATCTTTTTTACGTACGGACCATACATGCAAAAATGCGGATATAACAGCAAGGTGCAGTTGGTCTTCTATGCGATTTTTTAATTGTTCTGGAGCATAAAACGCTTTAATATAACCGGTATGGTATGGAGCGTTTGCAAAGCTTGATTGCTGTAATATATGCATCAGAAAAGCCTGATTTGTGGTTAAGCCCAAACAGTAAAGCTTTCTTAGTGCTTGTTGCATTTTGCGTATAGCAGCCTGCCTGTTCGAAGCATGACTAATGATTTTGGCCAGCATAGGGTCGAAATAAATACCCACTTCAGAACCTTCCCCTACCCCTGTTTCGTAGCGTACCCCATCTAATTCTGCAGTTGCCCAATGATGTACGGTTCCTGTACAAGGAAGAAAAGAGGATAATGCATCTTCGGCATACAAGCGACATTCTAAAGCGTGGCCTGTGCGATGAATATCTTTTTGTTGTAGGGGCAAGGGCTGTCCTTCGGCGACCAAAATTTGCCAGGCCACCAAATCTATTCCTGTGATCATTTCTGTAACAGGATGTTCAACCTGAAGCCGTGTATTCATTTCTAAAAAATAAAATGCGCCATTTTCATCGAGAATAAACTCAACGGTTCCTGCATTATCGTAGTTTATTGCTTTTGCTGCAGTAATCGCAGCGGCCCCCATTTGATCGCGTAAAGATGCTGACATACCCGGGGCCGGACTTTCTTCCAATACTTTTTGATAGCGACGTTGTATACTACATTCGCGTTCAAAAAGGTGCACCACCTGTCCATGTTGATCTCCAAAAATTTGAAATTCGATATGTCGAGCTTTTTTAAAATAACGCTCTATCATTAATTCAGCATTCCCAAAAGCATGCAAAGCTTCTTGTTGTGCTGCCAAAATTGCAGCAGCAACTGCAGCTTCATTTTCGGCAATACGCATCCCCTTTCCACCACCTCCTGCAACTGCTTTTATCAATACAGGAAAACCAATAGCTATCGCCTGTTGCACCAAGAAATCAACCGATTGTTCACTGCCTCGATAGCCTTTTATAACCGGGACTCCATGTTGTTCCATAATCTCTTTAGCCTTCGACTTAATTCCCATCGAAGCGATTGCCCCAGGATTAGGCCCTACAAAAATAATCCCCTCCTGTGCGCAGCGGCTAGCAAATGCAGCCTGTTCGGACAAAAAACCAAAACCAGGATGGATCGCATCCGCATTTGTAAGCTTAGCAGCAGCAATTATTTTGTCAACCAACAAATACGTTTCTGAAGCTTGCTTTCCTGGTAGTTCAATAGCTTCGTCAGCTTCGGCTACAAAAGGCAAATCGACATCAGGGCTTGCGTAAACAACAACGGTGGCAATGCCCAATTTATGGCAGGTTCTAATTATTCTTGAGGCAATTTCGCCTCGATTGGCAATTACTATTTTTGATAAGGTCATTAAAACTAACTTTTGGTTAAATTAATATCAAAATGTTGTTGATAATCTAGCCGACTTGCCTTGATGATTTGCAAGGCTTCTTCGCGTTCATATTCGTCGGTAATCTGAACCTTTATATCTGAATTATCAGGATCATTTTTATAGGTCATGAAATAATGTTTAATGCGCTTAATGAGCGCTAAGGGACAATCTTTGAGCGAACGCAGATGCCCATAACTATGATCGTCTTTCAGAACGGCTATTATTTTATCATCTGCTTCCCCTCTATCGATCATTCTAAAACCACCTACCGGAATTGCCTGCACCAAAATATCCCCTCTAGGAATATGTCGATCTGTAAGGATACAAATATCAAGGGGGTCTTTATCTCCTACAATCCCTAGTTGATGTGTTTTTTGCCGGCAAAAATCAGCTACTTTTTCGGCGCAGTACGTTTGTGGGATAAAGCCATACAAAACCGGCATTGTATTCGAATAAGTATTGGGTCGGTCAATATACAGATACCCACTAGTTTTATCAATTTCATATTTTACGGCATCACCAGGTACTACTTCTACATAGCAGCGCCACGCTGCTTCTCCGTCTATCTCAGGATCAATGCCGTGCCAGGGGTGCAATTTATATGGATTACTTGTTTTCTTCATTAAAATCTATAATTTGATTAACACGATTACATTCTAAAAATTCCGTAATTATCCGAACCCTCTATCGGTAAATTGTGAATTGTTGCCAAACATACAGCGAGATAATTACGGGTTTGACGTGGGTCAATAACACCATCATCCCATCCTTTTGAGGTAGAATACCATGCTGTAGATGATTGTTCTACCTGTTGTATCATATAATCTCTCAACTGCTTGCCTTGTTCCTCATCGTAGTCTATTTGGGCTTTTTTTGCGGCAGCACGTTGTATGATTTCCATCACTCCACTCAGTTGTTGAGGCCCCATGACGGCAATTTTGGCGTTCGGATAACTAAATAAAAAACGAGGTTGATAGGCCCTGCCGTTCATAGCATAATTACCAGCACCATACGATGCCCCAATCATAATAGTAATCGTGGGTACATCGCTGTTTGAAACTGCATTCAATAATTTAGCTCCATCTTTAATAATCCCTCCTTCTTCATAGGCTTTACCCACCATAAACCCTGTCGTATTTTGAAGGTATAACAACGGTATTTTTTGTTGGTTACATAATTGAATAAAATGGGTGGCTTTATTAGCTGATTCCGAAAGAATGACGCCATTATTAGCAATAATACCAATTTTGTAGCCATGAATATAAGCATAACCACTAATCAGCGTTGTACCGTATTCTGGTTTGAATTCTGAAAATTTAGAGCCATCCACGATGCGTGCAATTAGCTCTCGGGCATCTATTGGTTTTTTGATATCAGCCGGAACTACCCCCAATAATTCTTGTGCGCTATAGATGGGATCTTGCACCTCAGAAAAGCTTGGCGGAGTAGCATTTTGCACGGGTAAAAACTCGATAATTTCTCGTGCAATACGTAGGGCATCTACTTCGTTTTCAGCCAAATAGTCAGAAACTCCCGAAACTCGACTGTGCATAGCTGCCCCCCCTAAAGATTCATCGTCGGTTATTTCGTTTGTAGCCATTTTAACGAGTGGAGGCCCTGCCAAAAATACTTTGGCTTTATCTTTAACCATTATTGTATAGTCAGACATCCCCGGAATATAGGCCCCTCCTGCCGTACTATTGCCAAATACAACCGATATAGTAGGATAGCCTTTGCGTGACCTGCGCGTAATTTCTCTAAAAATAATACCTCCGTAATTAAAAATCTGTTCTTGTTCGGGCAAATTTGCTCCCGAAGATTCTACCAAATTAATAACTGTCAAGCCATTCTGCATGGCAATTTCACTCATCCGAATACTTTTGTCGAGCGTCGCTTTATCTATTGCACCACCTCGATTAGTGCCCACATTAGCGTTTATCATACATAGGCGTCCCGAGACCAAGCCAATACCACATACGGCTGTCCCCCCCGGACCAAAGCCCTTCGATTGAAGACCAATTAGAGGTAATAGTTCTAAAAAGAATGAATCCTGGTCAAGCAGAAGGTCAATGCGCTCTCTTGCCAATAATTTACCTGCTTTTTTAGCCTTTATTTGCTGTTTTTCTTTGCCTTGCTGCAAACTTTGTTGCTTGTATTTCTCTAATTCATCAAGCAACTGTTCCATTTGTCGACAGTTGTCTTGAAAAGAAGCCGACTGAACATTAATTTTAGATTTTATAGGACGCATAATTAGCTTTATTAAAGCGATAAAATGATTTTTTATATAGCTTGAAAGTACTCGAAAACCTCATTCGGGGGGGGTATCAAAACGATTTGTACAACTACTTCAAGAATTTTAGATTTAGAGTTCTGTCACCATTAAGGTAGTACTAAATACGACTTGTCCTTGTACAAGCGTACTTAGGTAATAAATACCGGGGACTTGCCCACGCAAATCAAACTGAAGCATATTGCCCTCTTCCGAATGTCCCTCTAATACAAGATGCCCTAAGGGGCTATAAACCCTATACACAAGTTGTAAAGATTTTCCTACATCGAGCTGAAATAGCCCACTGCTAGGATTGGGATATAGGATAAATTGGTATTCAGAAGCCTTCAAATTAGCTTGCTTTGATACAATAGGCGCATAAACAAAACGACCCTGCACCGCCAAATGATCGGATAAATCAAAAGTATTGAATAGATTATCGGCAATACTCCTTAAAATAATCACTCGATTCGAAGAAGAATCTGGCACTAAGTATTCGTTAGAAGCCATTATATAATCCAAAAATTCGTAGCCTGGACTTGCATAATAACTTATATCGCCGTCGTAGGTATAGGGATGCCCTGTATATAGTGGTTCCTTAAGCTGCAACGAATCTAATAACCCATCGTACTCCCCTAAATTATTTAGAATTTTATCAACATTTAAGTCTCCACCTACCAAAACGGCCTCATTAGAAGGAATATTTTGGCTTTGAATAAATTGGTATAGTTCTTTAAATTGAAGGATACGTGTCGCAACATCAGCAGCCGAATTCCAGGCCTGTGTATGCGTTCCAAACAAATGATAATGGCGGCCTAGTTTGTTGATCTTAACATACATCACGCCTTTGGCTGCCAAACAGTCTGTACCATTGCAATCATCATAGACCATTTGTGCCGAACTAAGAATTGGAAATCGACTGGCAACAAAAACACCCCCATCATCATTCAATACACCATTATCCACCACTGCCGAGATATAAGGATATTCTGCTGCTAAAGTAGCTTGAAGTGTGTTGCGTGCACTGTTATAAAAAGCTTCAGAAAAAACTATAACATCATAGCCTTTTACATGTTTGGCTATTTCGTTGGCCCTATCCATCTGATCGGTCAAGGCTATAGGAGGTGTTAACATATATATGTTGTAGGCCAATACATTTAGAACGGATGCATTGAGGGTGTCCGAGGCCAAAACAGGATAAGGGTCAAGGTCTTGCAGGGCAAAAAAAACATCGTCGTAGCCTCCGGTAAAATAGGCATGGTATTTAAGTCGATAAGGGCGACCTCCAATAGTAAAATCAGCTTGATGAAAATTATTATCTCCGTACCAGGGATGGCTAAAACCTATACCTGAGGCAGCTATCCAAAGATTACTCGAACTAAAAGTCCCGCTTAGTTTGATCTTTAGACTAAAACTATCGGTACCTTGTTTGAATTTTATATCAAAATAAAAATCATCGCCATTATGAATCCCTGTGTTTCGATTGGTCCACATTAATTCAGATTGTCCTTCCCACGCCCGAATCGAATCTACGGATTGGTTCCACTCATTAAGATTTAAAATATGCGTTCCTGATTGTTGAATAGCAACTTCAAAGTTGGAGGCACTGTTATTTTCAAAATAGACAGCAGTGATACCCCAGGCGGATTGAAAGGAAATTAAAAAGAAGAATAGCGTTTTAGTCAACATAAGTAGATTTAAACTTGATTAAATGAATAGTCAAAATAAATAAATTATGCGGCAATGCACCTATTTAGTATATAATATTAGTAGTTCAGCCTAAAATTGATAAACGTAGATCGACTCAATTGAGGAGCTAATTTGATTTTTTTTGATATCAATATAGATTTAATGCTAGGGCCATCCAAAAAAAAACGATACATCAAAGATGTACCGTTTAATTTTTTCACTAACCCTGCTCATTCTATTTTCCACCAGACATGGGATCTAGAAGTTTATCAGGGTCTTCAGGATAGAGTTTAGTTTCGGAAATCAACCGTGCTGTTGAAAAGCTTTTTGCTTGGGTTTGAAGTGCTAAGGTCGCTGTTCGTATTTTTGAGTTGGCATGATGAATTGATATATTCCCGATCATAGGAATTGTTAAATTCAATGGTTTTTCATTGGCACGGTCTACAACAGTAGATCCATTCGTTTTGACGGTACTGATTTCCACTTTAACTGAAGTTTGCGCATGGGTTAAATGAGCAAAGGTTAGTAAAAAAAATACATGGATTTTAAGCGTTTTCATTTGGTTAGGGTTATTAGGTATACGTTACTTGGGTAGCTTGTTATTTTAAAGATGTTTAAATAATAAATCCTTTCCATTGATATTTGTCAATAACTTGAAAAAACAAAGATTTAAACAAAAAAAAACACTGTATTCTAGTTAGAATACAGTGTTTTGATTCGAAATCAACTCATTTAACGAAATAAAACAGCCTTTTGTACGGGTGCTAAAGTACGATCTTCAAATTGAATTTGAACATAGTACAATCCTTTAGCGTATGGTTCGGTATTCAGTTGATAACTAGATGTATTTATATTTTGAGCTTGAGTAATCAAACGTCCCATGTTATCATAAACATAAACGGCATACACCGAATTTAGGGATTCTAACTGAATGCTTAGCATAGTAGTTACGGGATTGGGAAATACAGAAACATCAATGGTTTGTTGTGCAATCGTTTGGACAGAAGTTACCGAAGGACAAATAATTCCCTTCATAAATACACAAGAACTAGTTTCTACAGAATCTCTCCATGAAGAACCTCCAAAATAACTCACATGACCATTGCTTGAGGGTATGGTAATCAGAAAGTTGTTAATATTGAGGGAATCCGTACGCTGATGCATTAGATATGAACCTTCAAGGGCTATAATAGGAAAACCAAATATGGTTGCAAAACCAGCAGCATAAGGTACTGTTCCATCATTATCATCGTGTACCGAAAACAAAGGAGGATCGGTATTGTCTATGTACACAGCTTCTTTTAGTGCTCCAGAATAATTAATGACCCCTTGTACTTCAGATGAATATTGATAGTTTGAAGAAGAATTCCCATTCCATCCTCCATTATTGGCAATAGCCGATGTAATCTCTGCATCATAAGAATCCGTTGAATCTAAATAAGCTAAGTGAGATGCTAAGATACCTCCTGCCGAAATACCTCCTGCGAAAATAAGGTTGGTATCTATTTTAAAGATATTATTAGTTGCTGCATCTTCTCTCAGGTAGCGTATAGCCGCTTTCATATCTGACACAGCCTTTACTACCTCATCCGTCATCACCGTACCGTTAGGAATCGGAATCAAGGGACCATCATATAGACGATACTCTATCGAAACAGCGATATAGCCCTTTCTGGCATAATAAAGGCAAAGGTTGTGCATGACGTCTTTTTGTCCTCCTATAAAACTACCTCCGAATGCCAAAACAATTGTGGGACGGGCGGCTAACGTATCACCCTGAGGTTCGAAAATATCCATGTATAAATCTTGATTCGTGCCATTAACGGTAGTGTTGTTGCCATACAAAACCCCTAAAGTAGTATCGATGTCAATGAATACATCCGTAGTGTACCTAAGGCTATCGCAGCCTGTTGTTGTTTGTGCCTGTATTGAGACTAAAGCCGAAAATACCAGGCATAGAATAAATGTAAATTTTTGCATGTTATTATAGATTGATTAGAAATTTAACTATTTGGTTAGTAACCATTGGCTAATTTAATCAAAAAAACACACTATTTTTAAAGAGCCTCCTACAAAAAACCAAAACGCTATCCATTTTTTGACAAACAACCCTAAATCAAAGACAAGTCAACACTTTAACAATACAGAAATAAGATTCCATTTATAATTGTGGCATCCTTTTGGGAGATAAATGAATTAATACTAATTTAGCAAAATCAATCTCGATTTATACAAGCCTTATAACTATGCCTAATTTAATCTTAGCTTTTTTTTTGATATCTAGTATTGCAATGCAAGGTCAGAAAACCATGGGTAATATTATCAAAGAACATCCTTTTGAATCTTTAGATGCCACGAGCAAAACATTAACAGAAATAATCAAGTTGAATGCTGGCAAGGTAATTTATATCGATTTTTGGGCTAGTTGGTGTGGTCCTTGCAAAAAAGAAATGCCGGCCTCAATGCGTTTGTCTCAAAAAATGCAAGGAGAAGCGATTGTATTTGTCTATATATCTATTGACGACAACAACAGCGTTTGGAAAAAAGCCCTCGATAAGATGCAGCTAACTGACTCCGGGCAACATTATCGTAGAGCAAGATCGAAGATGATTGACTTTTTGAAATATTTTTATATTTACTCGATACCCCACTACATGATTATCAATAAATCGGGGGAAATGCACAACCGTGATGCACTACCTCCTTCCGATCCAAAATTGAGTCGACAACTAGCTAAATTATTAAAACAGTAAATTTAACGGGCCCAAGAACTTTCTTGTTTGGGAGCCACCTTTTCTAGAAAAAAGCGCAGGGCCTCTCTTTTAGAATGGTCTAGTTCATAACTAATGTAATCATGATAATAAGCGTGTACATCAAAGCTAGGATAAGAAGACTGAAACAGCTCGGCAACCCGATGACGCTGTGCGATTCCACAGCCTAATGCCTCATTAAATTGCTTTTTGAACGTATCTGAAAGAGGCCTGTTGCTTACCCATGCAGCAAAAACAAACGGTCGGCCGCTGTGTTGCTTCCATGCAGTTCCTAAATCATAAAAATAAGGATAATGTTGTTCTAAATCAATGGTACGATCCCCAATAATCAGCGCAGCTTTAGTACCTTTCACTTGAGCTTCGTATCCCTCTTTGGCATCGATAAAAACGGGGTGTATTTTCCAATGTTGCTGCAATAAATATTTGCTTAAAGCAACGGATGTCCGAGATTGATAATCTAAATACAAATGTGTAATGTTTTGCATAGGGCATGCAGCATAAATGCCAACAGTCTTGACAGCCCCGAGGGTGCCGATACAATAATTAGAAATTATCTGTGCATTAGGTATACTCGGTATTGCGGCTACCGGTACTAACCCAAGTTCAACAGCACCTTCTGAAAGCTTGCGTGCACAAACAGAAGGAATATCCAAACTCAAATCAATTGAATCTGAAAGCCCACAAGCATGAAGACCATACAAAAAAGGCTTCGTGTTTAAATAAGATACCGCAGATATAGAGATTTTATTTTTCAAATTCAGGGAGTTTAAGGTGTGTTAGGTCGTCTTGTTTTAGCAAGTGGAATTTATGTCCATCATATTCAAAAACACAGAGACCCGTATTGTGGTGTCGAAAAGTAGGCATTTCAGACAAGGGTAAATCTTGTAACAATGCCATTAGAAATCCTAGGCAACCTCCGTGAGTGCATACCAAAACTTGCTTGGCCTTCAAGGACCTAAAATATTGAACCACCCGCTGCAATCGTTGCCCCATTTGACGCGCACTTTCACCTTGTTCAAGACAAGCATCGTAATCACCACTTGACCATGACTCTAAAAGGCCTCTGTAAGCTGCGCGCATTGTTTCATTCGCCGCTTTACCTTCGTAAACACCCCAGTCAATTTCTTCTAAATCACGAAGGCGAACGCAAGCCAACTCCTTCTTCTCGAAGGCTGCTGCTGTTTCTATTGTACGCTTCAGGGTAGAAGTAATAAGCATATCAAAAGGCTGTGATTGATAGTAACTGTAGAACAAAGAAGCCTCCTTTTGTCCACGTTCGTTGAGCGATGAGTCTACACCCCTGCCTTGTACAATTCCTTCAGAATTGTACCTAGTCTGCCCATGTCTGTAGATGTATAGGAGCATTCTTTAGTTGTTGTTGATGACAGGTAATTCCAAAAAGCCATCGAGTGCTTGATGTTCAGGATCGATCAACGCAAAATCTTGTACCACATTATAGACTGTGTCGCGTTCTATAGGATGCCGGTTTACCGCTTTGATCAAACTAACTAGCTGTTGTGTGTTCAAGGAAGGGTTTTGCTCTTCAGAACCTGCCATCGAGTAAATTTTGGTGGTATCATCAATTGTACCGTCCATGTCATTGACGCCATAAGCCAGAGATAGCTGTGCCGTTGTACGACCTATCATAGGCCAATAAGCTTTGATATGATCAAAATTATCTAAATAGATTCTGGCAATTGCGTAATTCTTTAAATCCTCTACAGCAGAAAGCTCTTCAAGGTGTGACAACTGATTATTTTTGTTTCTAAATTTGAGCGGAATAAAGGTCCTGAAACCAGTGGTTTTGTCTTGTAAGCTGCGAAGCCTTGCCATGTGATCGACACGGTGCCAATAAGATTCTATATGGCCATAAAGCATCGTAGCGTTTGATGGCTTACCCAAATTGTGCAAAATTTCGTGCATTTCTAACCATTGATCGGCGGTGCATTTACCTTTAGCAATTTGATCGTGTATTTCAGGATGAAAAATCTCAGCCCCACCTCCCGGCATAGAATCAAGACCCGCTTCAACCATTGCTTTCATTCCCGCTTCGTATGAAATTTTAGCTTTTTTAAATACATAATGGTATTCAACCGGTGTAAGACCTTTGATGTGTAATTCAGGTCGATGTTGTTTGATTGTTTTGAACAAATCTACATAAAACTTAAAGTCATACTGTGGCAAAACACCACCAACTATATGAACCTCAGTAACCGGTTTGTCGTCGTAGGATTTGACAATATCCATAATTTGTTCAATGTTGTATTCCCAACCTTCAGAGCGTTTTTTGATAAGGCGTGAATAAGAACAAAAAGTGCAGGTGTACACACAAACATTTGTGGGTTCTACGTGAAAATTACGATTAAAGTACGTTTTGTCACCGTGTTTTTTTTCACGTACAAAATTAGCTAATATACCTACAAAACCTAGAGAAGCTTTTTGGTATAAAAGCAAGGCATCATCATCAGATATTCTTTCAGAATCGGCTACTTTTTTAGCAATTTTCTTTAGTTCTTTGTCCAAAGTGGTATCTTGGAGCAAAACATTAATTTCTTGATTCATATTTTGTCTAAATTGTCAAAAAAGTATTAAAAATTGGTTGCTGCTATAGTACCAACCTTATCAAAGTTACGAATAAAATAGATTACCCAAAAATATAAGCTTTTAAACTTTCATTATAAATTGAAAGTTCTCCTTAATATGAACAATTTATCGGCCAATAAGATTAAAAAAATTGAATTTTATTCGATTTTCGCGAATAATATTTTTCTACTACTCGGTATCCTTTGTTTTGGATGGACACTTTTTGAAACCCTCTTCCTCTATTGGCTAGAACTTATAGCGGCTATTATTGTGCTTATTTATGTACAAGTTATCTGTCCCCTAAAATATGGAAGACCTGGACAGATACATCTTCCGGAATATCGTAAGACAGCAGGTATAATTTTATGCGCAAGTTTCTATGTACTTGCAATGCATTACATCGTCTTGTTGTATCTTATCGATTTGGGTGCATTAGAGAATTGGGACTGCACAAAAGGGGTATGGTATACACTAATACAATTGCCCGGGCAACTATGGAATGGTAACTTATTGTTGTTGACCTTGTTATTTTTGATGGTTTACCTGTTGCCTACTATTATGAATGAACGCAGAGGCATCCGTCCCTCGATGGAAAATCAGCCGATTCAAAGTAAAATAATGACCCACAAAAGTCAGTTTGTGGTAAGCTACTTACTTTTTGGAGGGTTGTGGTTGATGACCGAATTGTTCAATATCAATCAGCCGATGGTTTTGGTAGCTACCCTGATGATTTTAAAATCAGCCTACGAAGCAATCTTGTTTAGTCGTTTGGATTAGGGCATAAAAATAGGGACTTTCCCTTGCAATGAAAAGTCCCCGAAAAAACAGTACAAAAATTGCTAAATTACAAACATTTCAGTCTGTGGTGTTAAAAGTACACTAAAAGGTAGTCAGTCCCTTAATGTCTTATTCTTTTAACGTTAAAATCAAAAATCAAGTTTCTTATTATTGGTTTTTATTTATTAAAGTTTTGTTAAAGGTTAGGCATCAAAATCGGTAGCCGATGCTTAAATAGCCCCCTAAATGAATAATATTGGTATTGTTATCGTTCGGATTTGAATTAGTATTTCCTTTAAAAATATTTACAACACCAAAATCAGAACGTAATCCATACCCAAATACAAACCTGTCTACGTATATTTCTTGCCCAAAGGCCAATTTAAATCCGAAATCAAGTCGATGATGTTCTTGTGAACCATCAAATTTCAAATCACCGTCATAAAATAATTTTGCCTCTCTCAAAAAACCAGCATATAATCCAGCTTGCCCCAACAGTTTGCTTTGAATTTTGCCATACTTTCTAGTCGACCAAAATTCGTGCTGATACGCCAATGATAAGCGGTTGTATTTCATCACCCATTCTTTGATGTAGTAATTTCCTCTTTCGTATACACCGTAGGCCTGTCTGTTGTCAGCGTTGATCGAAAATTCTGCAACTAAAGCAGATTTTGCTTTTATTTTGCAAGAAATCCAAACCCCATAATTTGCAGCCATACCGTAGTAGTTTTGCACCAAACTTGAGGCATCAAAACCAGAACGCGTATCATTATTTAGCAGCATTGTAGCATTTAAAACAATGAAAGCACCGGCCTGAACTTTAGCTGCAATAGGAGGTATATTTGATAAAGAAGGCGCTTCTAAAACTTGTATAGGTTCGGTAGGGTCGCTTAAATTAAATAAATTTCTTTCAATAATAGACAAATACGCAAGCGGTGGTTGGGCAGATGCTGCCATTGTTACGCTAGATTCATCGCTTTGG
>CAJQQM010000124.1 GCA_905480485.1 uncultured Aureispira sp. | reverse complement strand
TTATAGCTTTTGCTACCTTTGCGGTAATGTATTAAATCTGTTACTATAAATAGATTCAATTATATATCTAAACTGCACAAAAAAGATTGAAAATGGCTAATTATTATAACAATATTCTTGAGACGATTGGCAACACGCCTTTGGTCAAACTTAATAAAATTGTTAAAGATGTACCTTGTACCGTTTTGGCAAAAGTGGAAACAACAAATCCTGGTAACTCTGTGAAGGATAGAATGGCCCTCAAAATGATTGAGGATGCTGAAAAGAGAGGTGATTTGGTTCCTGGAGGAACAATCATTGAATGTACATCAGGCAATACTGGAATGGGTTTGGCGATTGCAGCAGTCGTTAGAGGGTACAAATGTATTTTTACGACAAGTGACAAACAATCGAAAGAGAAAATTGATCTGTTGCGTGCCGTAGGTGCAGAGGTCATTGTTTGTCCAACGAATGTCGAACCCGACGACCCAAGGTCTTATTATTCGATAGCCGAAAAGTTGAATAACGAAATCCCCAATTCGTATTGGGCAAATCAATATGATAATTTATCTAATCGTTTAGCGCATTACGAAAGTACCGGTCCAGAAATTTGGGAACAAACTGAAGGAAAAGTTACGCATTTTGTTGTAGGTGTTGGTACAGGTGGAACAATCTCTGGTGTTGGCAAATACCTCAAAGAGAAAAATCCTAATATCAAAATATGGGGAATAGACACTTATGGTTCTGTATTCAAAAAATACCATGAAACAGGTATTTTTGATAAAAATGAAATTTACCCTTACATAACAGAAGGTATAGGAGAGGATATAATACCTCAAAACGTCGATTTTGATATTATTGATCTTTTCGAAAAGGTAACAGACAAAGATGCTGCAATTGCCACTAGAGAGTTGGCTCGCTTAGAAGGTATATTGGCAGGTAATTCTGCAGGGTCGGCGGTAGCAGGTGTTAATCAATTGGCTAGTCAACTCAAAAAAGATGATTTATTAGTGGTGCTTTTTCACGATCATGGTTCTCGTTATGTGGGCAAAATGTTCAACGACGAGTGGATGCGTGAACGAGGTTTCTTGGAGGATGTTCTCACCGTTCGCGATATTATATCCAAAAAAGACGATAAACGCTTTTTGTCTGTAGACTCTAAACAAACGGTTAAAGAAGCGCTTAAGTTAATGAAAGACAATGATATTTCACAGATGCCTGTCATGGACAACGGTGCTATTGTTGGTGCTTTGAGCGAAAATGATGTCCTGACCTGTTTGTTGGCCAATCCAATTGAAAATTCTGATGAGTTGATTGGTAAAATCATGGCAGCTCCTTTTCCTACGGTTGAAGAATCTTTGCCGGTTAATAAGTTGAATTTATACATCAACAAAAAATCACAGGCAGTTATTGCTGTTGATAAAGCAGGTACTAGTCATATTGTGACCAAATATGATATTATTCAAGCCATGAATTAAGCGTGACTGCTAGAAAATAAAAAAGCCTTTCAACGTGTTGAAAGGCTTTTTTTATGCTTGTTATTTTTTGTTGGACTGCAAGTACTCTACCACTTTTCCCATAATTAGTTTACTTTCCTTAGACATCAACTGTTCGTGCAGCTGATTAAGTTCTTCTGTACGATTGGCCTGCATTTGTTGCAATAATTCTTGTCGCAGGGTGGTTTTGGTTTGACGAAATGCTTTTGGGGGTAGTTTAAGGTATGTTTCCATCTTTTTCTGCGCCTGCTTTTTCAAATCTTTTAGGTCGGCTAAAGAATCCACTAAGCCATCTTTAAGCGCTTGTTGAGGCGATAATAGTTTGCCCTCAAGTAAATATTGATATGCCTTTCGTTGCCCGAGTAGCGAACTGTAAAGATGCAAAATACTAGCTCGAGGTGCAATGCCAACAGCAATTTCGTTAAGCCCAATTTGGTATTTTTCATCGGATGCCATTATTCTGTAATCGCAGGCTAGGGCCATTATACAACCTCCGGCAGGACTGTGGCCACTTATGGCTGCCACCAAGGGTTTGCTAAATGCGAGCATTTGTGTAGCAAGCTGCAAGAACGAACCCCAAAAATGTTTGATTGCCTCCGAATCGTAAAAATAAACCTCTGTCAGGTCGA
Source organism: uncultured Aureispira sp. (assembly GCA_905480485.1). GTDB lineage: Bacteria > Bacteroidota > Bacteroidia > Chitinophagales > Saprospiraceae > Aureispira. Next base: position 23,359 of record CAJQQM010000124.1, on the reverse strand, counting down.
CACCCCCACTAAAAAAATGGTCTTTGCCGGTCATCAAAACGCCAGCAACTTGGCTGTCTTTCAGGGCTACGTCAAAGAATTGACTCAACTCGTCGATCATTGACTGATGTAAGGCGTTGGCTTTGCCTCTGTTTAGTTGTAAAATTAAGTAGTTTGATTGCTTTTCTACCGCCAAAAACGTAAAGCTTGAATAGTTTTGCATTATTTATTTATTTATTTTTTGAACGCGTCTTTGATGCCTTCCTCCTTCAAAGGAAGTCGTTACAAAGGTATCGACCATTGCTAGGGCTGTTTGTTGATCGATAAATCGAACGGGAATGGCCAAAATGTTGGCATTGTTATGTTGTCTGCCCAAGGCAGCTAATTCTTTATTCCAGCATAAAGCTGCCCTAATGTCTGCATATTTATTGACCGTCATTGCTACACCATTACCACTTCCGCACATAACGATACCTAAGGATACTTTTTGGTTAGATACATCTTGGGCAACGGGGTGAACAAAATCAGGATAATCTACAGAATCTGTACCGTTTGTACCCTTATCTAGTACCGTGAAACCTTTATCCTGCAGTAATTCAATAACTGCACTTTTATAATCGAACCCTGCGTGATCGCAGCCCAATGCAATAAGCTTTTCCATTTTTTTTTGTATTTTGGTTGGAGTAATGAATGAATGAATGTCCCTAACCACACAAATCTAATCAAAAATGAGAATATTAACTTTGTTTACTTCGGCCTTATTTTTCTTTTCCTTATTTATTTCCTGCAGTACTTCTGTAGAAGGCGTAGCCGTCCTTGATTGTGCAGCCTTTGACAAAAGCCTGAAAGCTTTAGACAAGCCACAGTTAATTGATGTACGTACTGCGCAAGAATTTGTAGATGGAAGTATTTATGATGCTATGAATATAGATTTTTACAATGACGATTTTAAATCAGCGATGAATCAATTTGACAAAAAGCAGCCCATCTTTGTATTTTGTGCTAAGGGAGGGCGTTCGTCTAGCGCTTCCAAAATATGTAAAGAATTAGGCTATGAAACTATTTACGATTTAAAGGGCGGCTTTACGGCCTGGAAAGAGTACGCCAACTGATCAATCGGTTCTTATTTGATCAAATTTCGAGATTGCGATTGATTTAAATTTGGAATATTTTATTTAAATTCCGTTAATCTTTGGTTGTTGTGTTATTTTTTGTTTTATTGTTTTCGTATTTTTAACAAATGCAAAATATTCTCTATTGTTTGTTTTATTGATCTAATCTAAAATCACCCCCAATGATTGACAAAATTAGTCTAATTATAGTGCTGTCCCTTGTTTGTGTCGAAGTTACTTTTAGTCAAGTGGCCAAAACCCTACACCAAACTTTCACTATCGAATCGGCCGAAAAAATAAATGTTGATTTAGATAAAGCTCAAAATATCTTTTTGAAAGATACGAAGGGGTCAAGAATTTTGGTGGAAACAAAAGTACGCTTATCATTACCCAATCAAAGTTTACTCGATTTTGTAGTCAAAACGGCCGCTACAATCTTATCAAATCCATTGACAAAACAACTCGGGAGTTGACACTCTCTTCTAACAAACAAAACAACGTGATTGTCGTCAAAGGTCAAACCTGTCAGGAATACCTCACGTATACTATTTATATGCCTGGAAATGTTCATGTCAGTGATAACAGATAAATTAACGATGTGTGCTGTTTCTTTTTTTGAAGCTATAAAAGAGGCTAGATTTGCTTAGTTATTCCCCCTTTCAATTGTTTTGTGTATGCCGACAAAGGGTTGCTAACGAACATCTATCGAAATAGCGTTTCAGATTCCTGTCTTTTATTTTCTAATTCAATCATATTTTATTATTTTTCATGCAATATGTCATGCTTAATTACTTGAATTTAAATGAAAAAATTAAAATTATCAGCCAAAGACCTACAGGCTATCAATACAAAGGAAGGCTTACTCAAATTACTAGGTTCCAAAAATATGGATGTCAGTAAAGTAGTCAAAACACTGAAATACGAAAAAGAACTAGATGCGCTTCAAGTTGAATTATTGAAACTTCAAGACCATATTGTTAAAAACAAACAAAGGGTAGCTATACTTTTTGAGGGGAGAGACGCCGCCGGAAAAGGAGGGACTATTCGACGTTTTATAGAACACCTTAATCCAAGGGCAAATAGAGTTGTAGCCTTGTCTAAGCCTACGGAAGAAGAACAGGGGCAATGGTATTTTCAACGTTATATCAAGCAGCTTCCTAATGCTGGAGAATTGGTTTTTTTTGATCGTAGTTGGTATAATCGTGCGGTAGTTGAACCGGTCAACGGGTTTTGTAGCGAACAACAATATCATCGGTTTATAAAACAAGTTGTACAATTCGAATCGATGCTTAAAGCTTCTGGAGTTGTGTTGATAAAGTTTTGGTTAGATACCTCAAAAGAAGAACAAGCAAAGCGTTTTAAAGACCGGAGAAACAGTCCATTGAAGCAGTGGAAAATTAGTCCTATCGACGAAAAGGCGCAGCAGTTGTGGGATGTCTACACCAACTATCGGGATAAAATGTTTGAAAAGACGCACAGCAATGATAATCCATGGATAATTATTCAGGCTGATAAAAAGAAAAAAGCGCGCCTAGCATCAATCCGCTATGTTTTGAACCAGTTGGATTATGTTGAAAAAGATCAAACACTTGATCTTGAACCCAATGACAAAGTAATTGCGGCGTTTCAACGTTAACAACAAGCCATATAAAGCTGTAAATGTTAAGGTTGTTTTAAAAAAAAATCAGCCAGGCAGTTACATTATTCTATTTTGTGCGTTATTGTAAGTAAGAATATTTTAAAAAGGAATATAAAAAACATTGCTTTTTGGGTCGTAATGTGTGTTGAAGACTACTTCTTTCATTGAGGTAGTCTTCTTTTTTATTTTACAGCAATTATTTTGAGTTCTACTCGCTGATTTCGCCGTCTTCCATATTGGTTTTCATTGCTAGCAATAGGGTTGCGTTTGCCATAGCCTTTATAGCTGACTTGTTGGTCAGGAATGCCGTTTGAGTACAAAAAATCAGCAACACGCTTGGCGCGTTCTGTCGATAATTTGTCGCAATATGCGTGGTCAGGCAGTCCATTACTGTGGCCGCCTATTTCCACAGTTAATTGAGGTTTGTTTTGTAGGAGTGCGATAACTTGTGTTAATTCTTTTTGAGCGGAGGTGGTCAGTCGAGAAGAGTCTGCAGGAAAAAACGTATTGTTAAGCCTAAAAATTTGGCCATTTTGCAAACTAGAATCTGTGAGGTTTTTATTGAAATTTCCCCTGCGCCATTGCTTTTCCTCTCTCAGATTTAGTGCTTCTATCTCAAAAAATACTTCCTTAAGGCTATCAATTTGCTTTGTTTTGACACGGGTTTTAGCGATATCTTTGGCGTGTATATATTGTGAGCTGTTTTCTAATTGTATTGCCGAAGGCCCTTTTAGTTGAATCTTCATGTCGGGATACTTTTTCATAAAAACAAGCAATCGTTCGATCGCTTCGATGTCTTGTTCCGATAAAGCACCTTGCCTGTTTTTGGTAGACAATTGCAATGGGATATCACTGTCTTCTTCAATTGGATAGAGTTCAATGTTTAGTTTTAGGGTGGTAAAGCTGTCTATTTTTCCAATTGCTACGTTTCGATTTACGGGGAAATAACCTCCTTTGAAAGCAAGTAAATCATAGGATTTTTCGGATGGAATGATGGCTTGAAATTCCCCATCTGAATGATTGGATAATGCATTGCTGATTTCTTGCTTGTTGTTGGCTTGTAGAAACAAAATTTTGGCATGTAAAGCTGCTTTAGTCTTAGCGTCGATAACCCGACCTTTCAGAATTAAGACAGGATTAGGGCGCGCACTTTTAGGCGGAATTACTTTGTAAATATCTTCTCCACCAATATGATCTTTGCCTTTGTTAGACACCAAATATGCTTTATCACCCGCTGCAGTAATACTATAGTATCCTTCCCACTCATTAGAATTAATTTCGGGGCCTAAGTTTTGGGGGATGCTCCATTTTCTCCAACTATCGTCGAGTCGACGGCTTACAAAAATATCGGTAGAACCATAGCCTCCATGTCCTGCAGATGAAAAGTAGAGTGTTTTGCCATCTGCAGCTAAAAAAGGAGTGCCATCTTCATAGCTTGTATTGATCGTATTGCCCAAATTTTTAGGTTGAGAAAAATGGCCGTTTTTTTGGAGTATCGAAACGTATATGTCGAGATGTCCATAGCTATCGTTGCGTTCGATAGACATTATCAATAGTTTTTTGTCAGCAGAAAGGTGCATGCTATGAATCGGGTTTTGGTTGTAAAAATTATCAATAATTACATCCTCAGGGACTGCCCAACTACCGTCTTCTTGTCGATGAGACATCGAAATTCCTTTACCTTTTGAGTGGCCGTTTGCATAGTAGGTATTGCCCAGCAAAAGTGTATTATTGTCGGGAGATACTGCTATGATATGATTATGATTGTTGTTGTTGATGGGGAAGGCCATTTGTTTTATTTTGCTCCAAGAACCATCTTGTTGTTTGTGGGCAACCCAAGCATCATCTTTTTTGTCATAACCTATGTTTTCGGGATGTCCTTTCCGCGTCACAAAAAGACTGTTGCCGTCGTGGGCAACTAAAGGGTGCAATTCGGCATAGTTTGAATTGATGTTTGCGCCCAGGTTTTCTCTTCGTTGTCCTCTGATAGCATCTTCTATAAGGTTGATATGACGGTCTTGTTGCACCCTTAGATAATCTATCTTAGCCGTTGTTTTTCCAGATATCATGAAACCAAGCCTTGGTCCTCTAAAGGGCAATACAGAACTGCTAAATATTTTTTTGCCGTCTAGGTAATAATGCAATTTGCCTCCCTTTTGACGGATGCCTAAATAATGCTGTTGATTGTTCTGATAGTTGCCGGCCTGCTGCCAGGGAATTATTTTCTTGAAAACACCTTTTTCACATATGCCCACCGAGGCCATTCCCATGCTACTAATCATAAAGGAATTGTAGTTGTTGACATCTTTTACGCCCCATATAAGCCCATAGACACTTTCTTTTGTTTTTAAAAAGGGAATTATTTTACTTTCAATATAAAATGAGGTATCGGGATGCACGGGGACAGATTGCCAAAAATACCAAACACCGTTATTTTGCTTATAACCAATGTTATAATACCCTTCTTGCACAGTAGCTGCATATTCAGGGGTGTTTCCTGTCATCCACATCAGAAAATTATCATCAAAGTACTCTTCAAAAATTAGGCTTCTTTGAGCACTTATAGTAGTAGGATACAGTGTTAAGAAAAATAGCGAAAATATACAAATTTTTACAGGAATACATGTCATGGCCTAAGGGTACGCGTCAATGTATAAAAAACACAGGTTTTGTAATAAGGTTCCGTTTTAGAGTAGTCGCTCCTTTTTTTGAGCGGTCATTCCTACTTTTACGCATTAATGATTACTTTAGTTGCTCATTCGTTACAAATAATTATTTGCTTTTCAACTAAAAATTAATACTATTGGAGGACGTAGGCAAATTTAGGCGATTCTTTAATAATGAAATGCATAAAGAATTAATGACTTTTGAATATCAACGTAAAAAACTACTGTTTTTTATGTCGGTACTTGTATTATTGTTGTTAATAATTAGTATTGCAGTAGGACAGTTGGCAATTTTTGTTTTAAAGTTGTTTTTGCCTATTCCCTGGGTTTTGTTGTTTTTTTTATTCAAAAATCAGGTAAATCAATTTAAAGGAGGTTTCAAGCCTTTGGTGGTGCAATTGATGTTGCGGTATATGCAATCCGACCTCAGTTATCAACACCAATCGTTTGTTAGCCAAGACAGCTTTGAACGCGCGGGAATTTTTCCGGTTCATCCCGAGGTGTACAAAGGAGAAGATTATATAATGGGTAGGGTAGGCACCCTTTTCTTCGAATTGTCAGAATTGAAAATTCTGAAGCGTTCGTCTATTAATTTCAAAATGGTGCAGTGGTTTGATGGCCTGTTTTTTCATCTAAACTTCGATCATAAGGCCACCGGCCGAATGGTTATCATACCGAAGAAGGAACGTCAACATTTTATTGCGACTTTCAAAGGTTTAACTAAATATGGCGCTTACGAAGTAGACGAAACGGGATTTTCCGAATTTGACCGTCTTTTTTTGGTGTACACCGATGCTACGTATCCTTATCGTGAAATGCTAACAAAAGAACGTACAGACCTATTACTTCATTATTATGCGCTTGCTCGACAAAAAGTATATGCGTCATTTGTCAACAACCACTTTTATGTTGCCATCAACGAACCACGCAATTTATTAGAAGCCTCTATTTTTCAATCTAATGCTAAGTTTGAACGAATTTTGGCTTATTACAGAGAATTAAATACCTTGACTCAATTGGTTCACGATTTTAATCAGACTGCTTAAGCTGCCGAGCTATCATAGTTGACCTCACAGTCGTTTCATATAATTTCAATGTCAATTTTTTTTAATTCTTTCAATCTTAAATTCGTTTTTATTTTTTAAGATCATTAAAATCATCATTTTTGCAGGACATTCCAAGCTAAACAAAAATTAAATATGAGTACCATAGAAAATACCACCACGTTTATGCAAGCTGTTTTAGAAGGCATTCCACAACAACTTCCCACCAATAGGCCTTTAGACAAATCGGTCAGTCACGCTCCAAAACGAAAAGCTATTTTAAGCAAAGAAGAAAAACAATTAGCCATAAAAAATGCCTTGCGTTATTTTCCCGCTTCTTTGCACGCTACTTTAGCGCCTGAGTTTGCGCAGGAATTGCAAGATTATGGTCGTATTTATATGCATCGCTATCGTCCAAAGTATCCGATGCACGCCCGTCCAATTGACGAATACCCCTGTCAATCGAAGCAAGCCGCATCGATTATGCTCATGATACAGAATAATTTGGACCCTGCAGTAGCACAACATCCCCATGAATTGATCACTTACGGTGGCAATGGAGGGGTTTTCCAAAACTGGGCACAATACCTGCTTACGATGCAGTATTTGGCTCAAATGAACGACAAACAAACACTTGTTATGTATTCGGGGCATCCACTTGGTTTGTTTCCTTCGCACGAAGAGGCACCTAGGGTAGTGGTTACGAATGGAATGATGATTCCTAATTATTCAAAACCAGATGATTGGGAAAAATTTAATGCTTTAGGGGTGACTCAATATGGTCAAATGACCGCAGGGTCTTACATGTATATAGGGCCTCAGGGTATTGTGCATGGCACTACGATTACCTTGCTTAATGCCTGCAGAATGATTGGCGATGGAACAACTAAGGGTAAGTTGTTTGTCACAGCAGGGTTGGGCGGCATGTCAGGGGCACAGCCCAAGGCCGGTAATATCGCAGGGGTTATTTCTGTTACGGCAGAGGTAAATGAAGTAGCGGCGCGCAAACGACACGAACAAGGCTGGGTCGATGAACTTATTTTTGATTTGGAGGCGCTTTGTGAAAGAGTTCAGGAGGCTCAAAAAAACAAAACGGTTGTTTCTTTGGCCTACGTTGGCAATATTGTAGAAGTTTGGGAACGTTTTGACCAAGAAGGTATTTATATAGATATTGGTTCAGACCAAACCTCTTTGCACAACCCTTGGGCAGGGGGCTACTATCCTGTTGGGCTAAGTTATGAAGCTTCTAACCAATTAATGGCAGAAGATCCAGAAGCTTTTCGAGTTAAGGTACAAGATTCTTTGCGCAGACAGGCAAATGCAATCAATAATCATACGGCTAAAGGCACTTATTTCTTTGATTACGGCAATGCATTCTTATTAGAATCTTCACGTGCAGGTGCAGCTGTTGTCGCCGAAAATGGTATTGATTTCAAATACCCGTCCTATGTTCAGGATATCATGGGGCCTATGTGTTTTGATTACGGATTTGGTCCCTTCAGATGGGTTTGTACTTCGGGTAAAGCAGAAGATTTAGCAGTTAGCGATCGTATAGCTGCAGCAGTATTAGAACGTTTATCGATCGACGCCCCCGAAGATATTCGTCAACAAATGCAAGATAATCTTTTGTGGATACGTTCGGCAAATGATAACAAATTGGTGGTGGGTTCACAAGCGCGTATCCTTTATGCCGATAGCATTGGACGAATAGAGATAGCGGCAGCCTTTAACGAAGCAATCGGCAGGGGTGAAATTTCAGCCCCAATTGTTTTGGGTAGAGATCATCACGACGTCTCAGGTACTGATTCTCCGTATCGCGAAACATCAAATATCTATGACGGGTCTCGTTTTACGGCTGATATGGCGGTACAGAATTTTGTAGGTGACGCTTTTAGGGGAGCTACTTGGATATCTCTACACAACGGTGGTGGCGTAGGATGGGGGGAAGTCATCAATGGTGGCTTTGGAATGTTGATTGATGGAACCGAGGCCGCAGGCAAGCGCCTAAAATCTATGTTGCATTGGGATGTCAATAATGGTATAGCCCGTCGTAATTGGGCGCGCAACAAGGGGGCTGTTACAGCCATCAAAAGGGCGATGGAGGCTGAACCTCTATTGAAAGTAACGATTCCGACAATAGCAGAAGATACTCTAATTGATAAATTATTCGATTAATTTGATTTATGCAGGGCTTTTCTAAGGGCAACAATTCTTAATTGGATGCGCTTAGAAAGTTCTTTGTAGTCCTGAAGTGTTTTTTCGCTTTGCTTGAGTTGGGCAGCGATAGCTTCGTGTTGACGCTTTGAACTACGGTACTGTGTATTGGCTTTGTTCACTTTGTCAAATTCCATCAAAGCGTCTTTACCTTTTGGGCTGTCTTTTATTTCGGCTTTTATTTTGTTGGCATCGCCCGTCATAAACGCAATTTCCTTCTTCTGTTCGTCCGAAAGTTTGCCGCCTGTTCGGGTTAGGTCAAATCCTTCATCAATATTCCGATTGATTGTCTCAAGACTTTTGAGTTGAATCTTAAATTGATTGTGGTTCAAATCAATTGCTTGTCTAGCTGCTTCAGCCTGTGCCTTCAAAATATCAAGGTATTTTTGACTTGCTGCCTTCAATGCTTTTTCGCGCTGTATATCGGCTATTTCCTTCTTGATTGAATCCTGAAGCGGGGCTTGTTTGCTAAGTAGCAGATAGTACTCGGCCTCGTACCAAAACTTTTTGGATGCCTTACAACATTGTTTGAAATCAAGTTGCAGCCTGCCCTTAATATCGGGATGACCTTGGATTGTCGCCTGAACAGTAACGACAGAATCAAGCCCTACAGAGTCGAGATATGCCAAAAGTACCTTGCCAAAATCTAGGTGTCCCTCAATGTTGCTATCAAAAAGTTGCACCGGAAGTTCTCCCTGAAATTTATTCGATGTTTTATTCGTCGAAAGTCCTTCGATACTGACGTTATAATCGTCTATACTTAATTGAATGACAATCGATTGGCTAGGGTCAAATTGTGCAGGGGCAGAGAAGGCGAAAATAGTTTTGAAGCCGTCGTCAACTTTAATTACGGCGCTTGATTTTTTAATAAATTGTAAAGGGAACGGGGCACTTTTTTGTGCACTAACAGCAGAACTTATAAATAATAGGACTAAAGTAAAAATAGATGTATTCATTGTTTGGGGTATTGAAACAGAAAACTGATTGAATAGATGGTATCCAAATATTAAACCATTATAGGCAAAAAAAATGTTAAATTAAGCTTATTTTTATAGAATCTGATTTAATTTGAAGAATTAGACCTTGCGTTTTTTACGGATAATCCACCAAGCTAAGCCACTAATTAACAACAAGGCAGTACCTGCCAGCCAATACGTCCAAGTTTCGTTTTGTGTCAGTATATCAATAGATTGATTCGAGCCTGTCAAAACAAACCCTCCCCAATAAAAAGGGGCAATAAGTTGGTCTTTTTGTTTGTTTTGCTCGATGTAGCTAATCTTTGCTTGTTGTAGTGCAACGTCGATAGGCATTCCTTCTTTTAGGTTGTTGTACAACGAACGCATCAGTTGTTGCGTTGACCAATCCGAAACCGGCCATTTGCTCATAATAATATTGGGCACTCCTGCATAAGAGAACCCTCTAGCTATACTCACCACCCCTTCTCCTTTGGTTAATTTCCCCATTCCAGAATTACAGGCACTCAATACGGCTAAGTTGGCTTTAAGTTGCATGTTATACAATTCAAAAGCATGTAAAATGCCGTCTTCTTTATTTTGATTACATAGTATTAAGTTGGAATACAGGGGATCTTCGTCATTCAATAAACCATGGGTTGCAATATGAAGGACAGCATAATCACTAGCTTTGTTCTTAAATTCTTGTTCAGAGGCAGCTTGATTGATATAAGATTGGCTTTGAAACATAGCGGCAATATCAAGGGCTTCTTGTTGTGCACCAGGAAGTTCAGAAAGCGATACATCCAGTCCTTTTTCTTGAACAACTGCATTCATCTGATCAAACTTAGGTGCCCAGGTAGCGATTGGTTTTTGTGCAGATACTTTCAATTGGTTTTTGTTGTGCCAATAAATACTTGCCGAATAATTGTAGCAAATGGCATGGTCCTGAATCAGGAAATGAGTTGAACGGTAGCTGCCTTTACTTCCTTTGCTGTAGTTAGATGCCTTTGTAGGAAGTACTCCAAAAGGCAAGTAGTTGAGTTCTGCATCAGCAGCGATAATCAGATTTTTATCTTTTATAAAAGATTCTATTCCCTCTATTACATCGCGATATAAATCAGGCGCATGTTTCTGAAATAAATCTACTTTATTATTTTTCAAAATGTATTGCATTCGTTTAATACGCAAGGGGAGTTTTTCGGACAAGGTCTGAAAATGACTATTAATGTCGTTTTTGCTAATGGCCAAAACATAGATGAATGAATCGGTGGCAACATACTCTAAAAATATTTCCTTATCGTTCAGCTCATTTTGAAGGGTTTTTAACGCTATTCCTTTGTAGTCATATTTCAACTGAAAGTAGGCTGGATAATCGGTTTCGAACGTTCGAAGCAGTTGTTGATGTGCTACTTTTGATTTGATTACCTCGGCTTCGAGGCCATCGATTTTTGTCTGGTTTAATAAGGCTCCTTTTTGGCGTTCGTAATAAATCTCAGATTTGAGATAGGCTATTTTAGATTTTAATCCATTTTCTTGTACGATTTGCGCGTTCGGAATCCCCGAAACTTTTTTGGATTTTAAATCATGCATCGTTTCAAACAATACAGCACTTTTTGAAAGTTCAGCATAATGAAAGGCATCCTCTAAGTATTGTTTTCGCTTAGTTATATTGTATAAGTCATTGCAAATGAGAATAGCATGTTGACTAAATCGGTGTGTTACATTAGCCAAACGATATTTCGCACCTTCTTTTTTGTAGGTGTTTCTTAGTTGATGTAGCAATTGAGTGGCAATAGCATAGTGCGTCAATATTTTTTGTAATTGGGCCTCCGTAGCCGATTTTCCCAATTGTCGATATTGAACAATTGCTTTGGTAGTAATTGAATAAAGTAGTTCGAAGGGAAAAGCAACTTTATTGATGTTTTTAAGCAAGGAAGCATCAATACTAACTTGTTCTTTTGTATTTGCCCTATCGGCTTTTTCGATGTATTCCAAGGCCTCTGTATACAATTCGGCGGCTAAATAAATCTCACTTAATTTTCTTGAAATTTCAGGAATTTGAGGATAATCTTCACCGAAGTTATCCTGCATACTACTCAGGGCATCTTGGTAATAGGTCAACGATTGGTCGTAAAGCCCAGCTTCAAAAAAAAGCTCTCCGATAGCAAGATTAAGGTTAATTTTCTGATGAATTTTTTTGGGTGACAGAAAGCTAGCAGCTTTTTTGAAAGAAAGTAGGGCATAGTTATAATGTGCTATCTTAGCTGTATTGATAGCGTGGTCGATAGCATCTTCGCCCAGTGCTACTTTCCAATCTCCTATATGACTTTCTATTTGATTATTCCAGGGTTCAAGACTTGAATCCTCATCAATGTTTTGCAATACAATAGCCCAACTTTTGTAAGCTTCAAAGGCTTCTTCAGCTTTAAGGGTTGTTGGTTGCGCTTCAAAAGATACCAATAATGACCCATTGTAGGGAATCGCTAGGGTATGTTTTCCAATGTTGCTGTACAATCGAGTCAGCATTAATTGAATCGATGCCTTTAAAGGTTCTTGTTTTCTAGTTTTTGCAATAGTATTGAGGGCTTTCAAAAGATACGGCAATGCCTTATCGTACTGTTTTTGCTCAAAAAAGTTTGTCCCTATCCGATGATTGATAATTATTTTGCGAAGATCCTTGTCCTGTATATCCTTTGTAGAGGATTTCATCCTATCCATGTACTTTTTTTCTGCCGCTTCCATGCTTAGCAAAAGATCATCTATGTCCCAGTTGCTGTCCGTTGTTTGCTCCGAATTATTTTCGGTTATTTCAGAAATATTGCTTTGGGCGATCGCGGTTTCTTCCCGTACAGGAGAGGGGCGCGTACTCTTTTTTAATTGGTTATAAAATGTGACCAATTCGGCGAGTTGCTTGGCTTTGTAACGGCCCGATTGAATAGCAGCGACTGCTTCAGGTTCGTCTGCAAAATAATTTTTCATTTGTTTTCGAAAACCGAAAGTGTTAGGTTCGGTCTTGAGGCCCTCTTTTTCAAGAAACGTTTGGGTAAAACCATATTCTCCATAGCTGTTATAAAATTCCAACAGTCGAACAGGTCCGTTCTCACCTGCCTTTACCTCCATAAAAACAGGATATTGCTTTTTTTTGCTGATTCTGAAAGTAGTCGAGATGTATTTACGCTGCCCTCTTTTCCAAGACAAAATATTGTCCGGGTAAAGGGTTTTGGCAATCGATTTTTTGGTTTTAAACCGAATTTGGCTTGCAAATGATGCCGGGTTACTGTTTAAAATCTCTCCATAGATTTTCATGCCACCCTTCTGAACAATATAATCTTTTTGTGCCCTGCAGTCTGTTCCGAACCAACATATCAGTAAGCCGAACAGAACTCCTACTAGGCATTTTAGGCTTTTTTCCATTCTGTATATTTAATCTTTCAACGTAACCTTTGTAGCTCCGAAGCCATACTTTTCGTGAAATTCATTTTTGTAATGCAAGACATTATCGTGGTATTTTAGATAATTGGCGACCCCCTCTTGCAGCCTTCCTTTGCCTAGCCCATGAATAATATAGACGATCTTAATTCCTAATTGTACCGCTTTATTCATGTACTTTTCAAGCGTATTTAATTGCAACTCATACAACTCAGCTGAACTGTATTCAGAGGTATCTGAAACTATCTTTTCGGCATGTAAATCAAGTTCAGGGTCAAAATTAGCAATGTCGTTTAGACTATGTTTAGTATAATAGGTAGTGGTATAATCGGAGTACGCTCCTTTTTGGTCGTTGGTATATTCTTTAAGACTAGTTTGTTTGTTCAAATAGGGGTTTTGATGCTTAAACAAGTTAAATCCATAAGCCTCTATTCCCATAAGGGGAATCATTTTTAATTGTTTTATAAATTTATTGTACTTGAGCTTAATTTTTTGCGCTTGATTCAAACTTTGACTTTTGAATAAAACGGCGGGTTGATCATTGAATTGTTCGGTCAAAAACTCTCCGATAGGGAAAAATTGATTGGCTGCAATCGTTTTGTTAAAACCGTGCACTAATTGTTGGTTTAATAACAGTTTAAATTCAAAACCAAAGGATATTGGCAAATCATTTACTATATATATAGTATAATGCTGCGCATTCGTAGGCACAAATACGAGATGACAGCCACTTTGTGTCCCTGCGGTAAATTTAAATTTGGGTACTTGCTGAACAGGAATCTCCTGATTAGTAGCCTTGCTTTCTTTTGAAGGTTTTTTTTGTTTGTAATTGACCGAAGATGCACCAAAATAAATTTCTTCCGTAGAAGGCAATTTCTTTTTCTTTTTTCGTTGTTTTTGTACTTCAGACTGTTCGATGTGGCTAAACTTAGACTTCAAAACAATATCATCTTCAAATGCCAGGCCCTCTTCATTGTCTTCAAGTATCCAAACTTGATAGCTACCATCCTGAAATGATTCGATAATTTCGGCTTCGAGCCCAGTATATCTAAAAACAATTTTATCTCCAGCTTGATACATTTTGAATTTCCAATTTGTGGTATAAAGAAGTAAACTACAATAATTTTAGTGGTAGCGCATCGAAATTGTTGAAAATAAAGTTCAAATAAATCCCTCTTTTATTCAATTGACGATCAAAATTAGGGATTATGACAATTCTATGATTTTTGTTTCAAAAAATTCGGAAAAATAAATAAGGATTTTAACTTAGCGCTATAGTTGAAAATAAAACAAAATTATATTCTTTAGATATTGTATGAAATGTTTGGAAATCAACGTTTTGCGTGGTTTTTGTATGGCAAGAACCAAAATCTGTATTTTTTTAAAATTTAACTTGTGTTAACTGTATTTAATTTAGAAAAAATCTAAATAGTGTATAGATATTAAGAACGCTTGTTTAAAATGTACGCAGGTTGTATTTTTGCTTTACAAGTCATCAAAAGCTGATTTTTGACAAAAAAATTACAAAATGATATATCAGAAACTTTTAAACTTTTGCGCAGTCTTTTTAATGATTGCAATGCTACCCAACTTAGCAAATGCTGCCGATGCTAAAAGCGGCAAGACATTATTCTTAAACAAATGTGCTAGTTGTCACAACAATAGTATGGTCGCCGATATGACAGGTCCGGCGCTTTACGGAGCGGAAGACCGTTGGAAGAAATATCCTGGAGACATTTACAAATGGATCAGAAACTCAGTGGCGCTTGCAGCTACAGGGCACCCTAAAGCAACTGTAATGGTTAAGTGGGCCGATTCTGAAATGACTGCTTTTGAAAATTTAACGGACACAGAAATTGAAGACATTTTAGCTTACATTCAAGTTAAAGGTGAATTTGGTTGTGTTGAGCCTCCTTGTCAAGAACCAACTTCAGTAGCTGCAGGTGGCGCGGGTGCCAAAAGCGAGCCGATGAACCCCATGTACGGATACGCTCTGCTATCTGTTTTGTTGATCGCGGTTGCTTTATTAGGTCGATACATTAATACCCTCACGCGCTTGTCTCAAGGCAAAATGGGAGCGGTTGTTTCTCCAGAAAAATCATTTTTCGGAGTTATATTTAACCCTAGTGTTGTCAAGCTATTGATTTTCGCCGGAGTTTTGTTTGGTGGTTATTCAACGGTTAACAATGCAATTGGTCTAGGGCGTCAGCAAGGGTACCAGCCAACGCAGCCTATCAATTTTTCACACAAGATACACGCAGGTGAAAACGGCATCGACTGTCAATATTGTCATGATGGAGCTCGTCGTTCAAAACATTCTGTAATTCCTGCTTCGAATACCTGTATCAACTGTCATGCTAATATTCAAAAAGGTTCGAAGGATGGAACCAAAGAGCTGATTAAAGTTTACGCTGCCTCAGGATTCAATCCTTCAAATAATTCATACCTGCCCGAAGATATGTCGGATGCCGATCGTACAAAAGTGTACAAAAAATGGCTAGAAGGTATGTACAAAGACGAACGAAAAGAAGACGAAGCATCTGTCAGCACGATGATTCAGGAGCAGTTAGCATCTGTAGAAGGAACATTTAACCGCCCAATCGAGTGGGTGCGCATTCACAATTTGCCTGATCACGTATATTTCAATCATGCTCAGCACGTTTCTGTTGGTAAGGTCAAATGCGAAACTTGTCATGGTGAAGTCGCCGAAATGGCTGTGGTTAAACAACATTCTCCACTTTCCATGGGATGGTGTGTTAACTGCCACCGTCAAACAGAAGTACAGTTTAAAGATGGTTTGGTTGAAGGCAAAAACTCTCCTTACGAAGGCGACGCCAACAAAGCAAACAAATACTACAGCAAAGATTATGGCTACTACGAACAGTACCACAAAGAGATGTCTGACAAAAAACGCGAAGGTGTTACAGTGGAAGAGATTGGTGGTCTTGAGTGTCAGAAATGCCACTATTAATACAGCCATAAGCGCTATTATTTTGTAATCAAATCAGTAATTTTAATACGGTTATCCGTTTCCAATATATCTTATAAACTATGAGTAAGAAGGAAAATAAAAGTAAAGTTTGGGTCAGCTTAGAAGACTTAACGAACAATCAAGTTTCAGTAGAATCTCAAAATGAATTCAATCACACTGAAAATGTTGATCAAAACGATCCAAGTCGTCGTGATTTTTTAAAGTACATGGGCTTTGGTTTGGGTGCAGCAACTGTTGCTAGTTGTGAGATACCTGTCAAAAAAGCCATTCCATATGTAGTAAAACCACAAGAAATTGTGCCAGGGGTAGCCACATATTTCGCTTCTGCTATTGTACAGGGAGGAGATTGTGTTCCAGCTTTGGTCAAAACACGCGAGGGTAGACCTATCAAAATTGAAGGCAATCCTGGTGTGGGTAGCAAAATGACATTTACAGCAGGAGGTACTTCTGCTAGGTCTCAAGCTGCTGTCCTTTCACTTTATGATACCAACCGTCTAAAAGGTGCTGCTTCCGTAAGTCAATTATTAGAATCAGAAGATAAGCTAATGAATTGGGACGACCTAGATCAAAAAATCAAAGCAGGTTTAACGGGTCAAATAAGAATCCTTTCTCATACCAATAACAGCCCCACATTTAAAGCGGCTGTTAATGCATTTGTTGCCAAATATCCTGGTGCAAAATGGGTGCAATATGATCCTATTTCAAGCTCAGCGCAAATTGAGGTTAACAAGTCAGTGCACGGAGTAGCGGGTCTTCCTGCCTACAATTTCGATAAAGCAATGTGTGTAGTTGGAATTGAAGCCGATTTTCTAGGGACTTGGATTTCTCCTGTTGAATACACAAAAGATTATATAAAGAACCGTAAAGTTACGGATGCAGACATTGATAAAGGTGCTGACAAAATAATGTCAATGCACATTCAATTTGAATCAGGGATGTCTCTCACGGGGTCAAACGCTGATCAAAGAGTACTAATCAAGCCTTCTGAAAGAGCAGCCGCTATCGGTATGTTGTATACCAAAGTAGCCGAGAAAATGGGTTACAGCCCAAGCAGCCTTTCTTTTAAGCCAACATTTGAATGGGCAAAAGCGGCTAAAGCCATTGATTCTACTGCAGAACACTTGAAGAAAAATGCTGGAAAAGCTTTAGTAGTTTGTGGAATCAACGATGTAAATATTCAAATGGTTGTCAACGAGATCAACAAAATGATTGGTGCTTTTGGCAATACCATGACGATTGATAAAAACGTTCATTCTAAGCAACGACAAGGATCTGATTCTGACTTAAATGCTTTGTTGGACGATATGAAAAACGGATCAGTCAATGCCTTGATAGTTTGTGACGGAGCCAATCCTGCTTACGACATTCCTGGAAAAGCAGATGAATTTGCTAAGTCATTGTCTAAAGTGGCTTTATCAGTTTCTCTGAGCCTTTCTTTAGACGAAACGGCTTCTTTGTGTAAATTTGTTGCACCCGATCATCATCATCTTGAATCATGGGGCGATGCCGAACCTAAAAGTGGAGAAGTTTATGTGATTCAACCTACAATTGCACCTTTGTTCGATTCACGTCATGCCGGCGAATCGTTACTTAAGTGGGCGGGTATCAACAAAAGCTACCATAATTTTATGATGGATACCTGGAAGGCTTCTATGTTTAGCGGTATGGGTACTTTTCAGTCTTTCTGGAACAATACATTACACGACGGTTGGGTCAAAACCACCGTAAATACCAATACTGCCCCTGCTACTGAAACCGAAATGGTTTCTGAACAGCCTGAACAAGTTTCTACAGGAATTGCTGCGGCAGTTTCTAAATTGTCACAGACTAAAAAAGAAGGATTAGAAGTTACTTTTTATGAGTCTATTCAGATGGGTACTGGACAAAACGCCAACAATCCATGGCTGCAAGAAATGCCCGACCCAATTATGCGTACAGCTTGGGATAACTTTATTCAAATTCCGATTAAGTGGGATGGTAATTATGCCTACGAATCACTAAATAATCTTACCGACGGTGATATTGCTACATTGACAATCGATGGTAAAGAGTACAAATTACCTGTTTTCCGTCAGTTCGGTCAAATGCAAGGCACCGTTTCTATTGCGCTTGGGTATGGTCGTACAAAAGCAGGAAAGGCGGGGACTAATGTAGGAACAAATCTTTATCCTGCTGTTAAAGACGGTAGTTATGCAGCTACGGCTAGCCTTTCTGAAAAAGAGGGCCACGACAACTTGTTTGCTTGTATTCAAAAGCACCATACTTATGGGCTAACGACCGAAGAAGAAGGTAAGCTTAAAATGCATGAATACAAAACAAAAGAACAAAAGCCCTTTAACGTAGATGAGCACATTGATAGTTTTCAAGGTGCATTGGTAGAGCGTTCTGTATTTTTTCATGCTACGGCCGATACGGTCAAAGAAGAAGTAGAAGTTTTAGCTAAAAAACGAAAAGGATATCAATATTTAAATAGTAAGGGTCTTTATCCCGATCGTTCTGAGTTTTATGGAATGGGGCATCATTGGGGTATGACCGTTGATTTAAATTCTTGTACCGGGTGTGGTGCTTGCACTGTTGCTTGTATTGCCGAAAACAATGTTCCAGTTGTAGGTAAATACGAAGTAAACAACGTACACGAAATGACTTGGTTAAAAATTGACCGCTATTACTACGGAAACGAAGAAACACCAAATACGGTTTATATGCCGTTGATGTGTCAGCACTGTGATAACGCTCCTTGCGAAAATGTTTGTCCGGTAGCTGCTACCAACCACAGTTCTGAAGGCCTAAATCAGATGACCTACAATCGTTGTGTTGGAACACGTTACTGTGCCAATAACTGTCCGTTCAAAGTAAGACGTTTCAATTGGTTAGATTATACATCTGCCGATGTCTTTCCTTCAAATGAGGTAGACATGAACCGTGATATTGAGGGAGGCGCAAGCTACAACTACATGAACGACAACTTGACACGTATGGTACTTAATCCTGATGTAACGGTTCGTTCAAGAGGGGTTATTGAAAAATGTAGTTTCTGTGTTCAGCGTATTCAAGAAGGAAAATTGACGGCCAAAATGGAAGGTCGTAAATTGAAAGACACAGATGTTACTCCTGCTTGTACTCAGGCTTGTCCTAGTGGAGCGATTCTTTTTGGAGACGACAATAACAAAGACAGCGAAGTCTACAAGTTGCAAAGAACCAAGCGTTCGTACATTGCACTTGAGGAAACCAATGTCCGTTCTTCTGTCAATTATCTAATGAAAGTTATCAACAAGGATGATAAATTCTTGGCTTAAGCACTAAATTTAATTAAGAAAATACAATTCATATATAAACTATAAATTTATGAGCTCAGTAGTATCAAATGTTCGCCCACCATTAGTTACGGGGAACAAAACATATCACCAGATTACTGAAGATATTTGTTCACCAACGGAACAACTGCCCGGGACAGGGTGGGTGCTTTGCTTACTTTGTACCCTTGGCTTATTAGGCTTCGGTACATTGGCTGTCTTTTTTACCGTATGGTTTGGTATTGGTACCTGGAACCTTAACAGAACGATCGGTTGGGGTTGGGATATCACAAACTTTGTATGGTGGGTCGGTATTGGACACGCAGGAACATTAATTTCTGCTATCCTTTTGATCTTTCGCCAAAAATGGCGTACGGGTGTAAACCGTGCAGCAGAGGCGATGACTATTTTTGCAGTAATCTGCGCGCTTTTCTTTCCTGGTATACACATGGGTAGAATATGGATGGCCTTCTTTGTTTTTCCATATCCCAATACTAGAGGTCCTTTGTGGGTAAACTTCAACTCTCCATTATTGTGGGATGTTTTTGCGATATCAACTTACTTTACAGTATCTCTATTGTTTTGGTACACGGGTCTAGTACCTGATTTTGCCACAATCCGTGACCGTGCTAAAGGTTTCCGTAAAAGAATCTATAACTTCCTTTCAATGGGATGGACAGGTTCTGCTAAGCACTGGCAGCGTTGGGAGTCATTGTCGTTGATTCTCGCAGGACTAGCAACACCGCTGGTATTATCGGTACACACGATTGTATCTTTTGATTTTGCGACATCGGTTATACCGGGTTGGCATACAACTATTTTTCCTCCCTACTTTGTTGCTGGAGCAATTTTCTCTGGTTTTGCAATGGTACAGACATTGATGCTTATTACACGTGTTATCTTAAAATTAGAAGACTACATTACTGTTGAACATATAGAGTCAATGAATAAGGTAATTGTTTTGACGGGGTCTATTGTAGGGGTTGCGTACCTTACTGAGTTATTTGTCGCTTGGTATTCTGGATACATTTACGAACAATATGCATTCTATAATCGTGCAATGGGGCCTTATTGGTGGTCGTATTTTATCATGATGGCCTGTAATGTAATTTCACCTCAGTTTTTCTGGTTTAGAAGTATCAGACGTTCTGTTGCCTGGACATTCGTATTATCTATTGTAGTGAATATAGGTATGTGGTTTGAGCGTTTTGTAATTATTGCAACGACTTTAGCCAAAGACTTTGTTCCTTCTAACTGGAGTTATTATACTCCTTCATGGGTAGAAGTAGGTTTGTATTTATTTACCTTTGGTTTGTTCGGAACCTTGTATTTAATATTTATGCGTGTGGCACCTGTAGTAGCTTGTGCAGAAATCAAATCAATTCTTAAATCATCTGGTGATCAATATTGTGGTCCTGATGTGGCAGAGAAAACAGGCGAAATCAATGCTGGTTTACACCACGATGAAGCACATTAATCCATCAAATAACTATTTAAGCAAACTATCAGGAAATATCCTGTTCAAATAACTATTAGCATGAAAAGAGTATTGAATAAAAAAGTCTTGTTTGGCCTCTACGATGATGAGGAAGTTCTTAAAGATGCTGTTAAGGAAATCAATAAGGAAGATGCCGATATCATGGATGTCTACTCACCTTTTCCGGTACACGGGCTAGATCCTTTATTGGGCTTGTCTGAATCTCGCTTACATATTGCTGGCTTTTTGTATGGAATGACAGGGACAACATTAGCATTTGGTTTTATGACTTGGGTTTTTACAGCTAATTGGCCGATTATCTTCGGTGGTAAACCTTACTTTTCAGTTCCAACGTTTATTCCAATTACCTTTGAGTTTACTGTTTTGATGGCTTGTGTTGGAATGGTCGTGACTTTTTATTTGGTTTGTGGTTTAGGTTTTGGTGTAGAGAATCCATATTTGCATGATAGAATCACAGATGACAAATTTTGCATCGCCTTTGATGTTACAAATAGTTCTGCTGAAGAAGTAGACGCATTGTCTGTTTTATTGGAAAGAACACGTGCTGAAGAAGTACACACAAAAGATATTTAATTTTAACCGGATTAATTTTTAGAAATGAAAAATACTAGAAGTATATACTCTTTGGCTACTATAATTGCTGCTTCATTGTTGTTGTGGAGTTGCGGGCGTGCTGATGGCGAGTTTACAGGTAGCGAATACATGCCTGATATGGGTCACTCGATAGCTTACGAAGCTAATGTGAATACTTATTATTACAACAATACTTGGGGTACCGAAGAAGCGTACTATGATATGGCACATCCGCGCAAACCTGTCAAAGGTACTGTTGCAAGAGGATATTTGCCCTCTAAGTATCAATATCTAGAGGATTTTAGAGCTACAGGCGAAGAAACTCAGGTTATTTTACAAGAAAAAGTACGTAAGATGATAATTGTCGATGCTTCGATTGTCAATCCAATACAACCAAGAGATGCGGATGAATTGGCCGCTGTCTTAGAAAAGGGAGCACATTTATACAAAATTAATTGCGAAGTATGCCACGGTGAGGCAGGGGATGGAAATGGAGTTTTGTATAATGGAGGTGATGGTAAATATTCTGCTAAGCCAGCCAATTTTATCAACGATGATTTTTACAAAGATGGTAATACTGATGGTCGTTTTTTGAATGCTATTTTACATGGTAAAGGTATGATGCAATCACATGCTGATAAATTATCACCCGCCGAACGATGGGAAGTAATTCATTACATTCGTTCTTTACAGGCTAATGAAAAAGGCGTAGACTACAATCCTGTTGCTGCCGTAAATGTTGCTCCTAGCATGGAAGAAACTATGGAAGCTGTAACAGAAGAACACACAGAAGAACAGCACGAAGAAGCACACGATGGCGATGGTCATGGTAAATAATAATGAAGTATTGAATATATTAATCTAAAGTATAATCTTTATACAATGAGTAATCATAATAACGAAACATTTGTATTTGATGGTAAAACAAAGCTGTTTACTATCTCTTTGATGGCAATAGGAGTATTGTGCCTAATTCTGTCTTATTTTAGCGGTACACCTGATATGCATCATCTTAGGTTTTGGACCAATTTCCTACACAACTCAGTATTCTTTGCAGGTATTGCTTTTACAGCGGTCTTGTTTTTAGCTTGTCATGCTTTGGCATGGGGGGGCTGGGTAGCCGTAATCAAACGAGTGCCCGAAGCTATGATGTATTTCTTGTTTGTAGGAATCGTGCTTTTTAGTATAATTGCCGCAGCTTTGTACCTCAATGCCGATGGAACAGATTTGTTATACCTTTGGAACAACCAAGATTATCTCAATCCTGACAGCGCTCATTTTGATGCATTAGCATTTCATAAGTCAGCATTTGTTAATCCTTTTGCTTATTTCTTAACAGTTGTTGTATTAGCTTTATGGGCATTTTTTGCCGTTATGTTTCGCAAAATTTCTCTATCAGAAGACAGCACTCCTTTTACGATATCCTCAACGAATACGGTTCCGGATAATGTAAAGAAGAATAGAATTTATGCAGCTGCATTCTTGCCTATCGCTGGTTTTTCTTCTGCCTATGTTATTTGGCAATGGGTGATGTCTGTAGATACGCACTGGTATTCCACTCTATTTGCTTGGTATTGTACCGTTAGTTTGTTTGTATCAATGGTTTCTTTTACTTTCTTGATTATTCTTTTCTTAAGAAAGAAAGGCTTGATGAACAAATTTACAGATGAGCATATGCACGATTTAGGTAAATATATATTTGGTTTTTCCGTGTTCTGGACCTATCTATGGTTTTCTCAATTTATGTTGATTTGGTATTCTAACAATGGGGAAGAAACACAATATTTTTACTTGCGTTTCGAACAATTTAAACCAATATTCTTTGCTAATTTATTGCTCAATTTCGTAGCTCCTTTCTTTATTTTGATGATGAATACATCAAAGCGTACTGTAGGTACTTTAGGTTTTGTTGCAGGTTTAGTAATATTAGGGCATTGGCTTGATTTTTATCAAATGATCAAACCA
>CAJQQM010000123.1 GCA_905480485.1 uncultured Aureispira sp. | reverse complement strand
TGGTAAATGGTTTGGTGCATTACCTCAAAGGCCTTCCGATCGTGAATGGTAATGAACGCCCTGGTATTGTACACCGAATCGATAAAAATACGACGGGTTTGATGGTGGTAGCCAAAACAGAAGAGGCGATGTCGCACCTTGCTGCACAATTTTTCGATCATAGTATCGAACGTTCGTATCAGGCCTTGGTTTGGGGCGACCTCGATGAAGACGAAGGGACGATTACCGGAAATATAGACCGGCACCCCCGTCACCGTCGCCTGCGTTCGGTATACCCCGAAGGAGAACAAGGCAAGCATGCCGTTACGCATTACAAAGTACTCGAGCGCTTTGGTTATGTAACCTTAGTAGAATGCCGCCTTGAAACTGGTAGAACCCACCAAATTAGGGTACATTTTAAACACATCGGGCATGCCCTTTTTGGCGACGAATCCTATGGGGGCAATCGAATCCTAAAAGGGACCGTATTTAGCAAATACAAGCATTTTGTTTTAAATTGTTTTAAACTGCTACCTCGACAAGCCTTACATGCAAAATCAATTGGCTTTATTCATCCCACCACCAAAGAATTTATGCTGCAGAATTCTCCATTACCCGATGATATGGAATCGGTCATTGATCGCTGGAGACGCTATACACAAGGAAGAATTAAATTATAACTCGTTAAACTTAAAGAATCAATGAAACAGATTTTATGTTTATTTATGGTAACTTTTGTATTTATGGCCTGCGAAAAAGTGCGCAATCAAAACGATGCCGAAATACAACAATTTATTAGCGACAACAACCTCAACGCTATTGCCGCACAAGACGGTTTATACTATGTAATAGACAGTGTTGGTACCGGGGCAAGCCCTAATTTAAGCAACAGCATTGAAGTAAAGTACACCGGTTACTATACCGACGGCGAACAGTTTGATGGCACGCCTCCTACGGTTACACGTAGCTTTCCTTTGGCCAATCTAATCAAAGGCTGGCAATATGGATTTCCCTATTTCAATGCAGGAGGTAGCGGCAAATTGCTCATTCCGGCACATTTAGGGTATGGTTCGAATCCTCCTTCTGGAATTCGGTCGGATGCTGTCCTAATTTTTGATGTCGAATTGGTATCGGTACAATAAGGTCAATTACTGAGGTCTTAAGGCGGTGGTTTTGATAATTTTATTATGCTCAATTTCGTAGATAAAGATCAATTCGTAGGGCTTTTTTTGGCCTCTAGCCCCTTTTATATACTCATGGTCAATCACCTTATTGTCAAATACGATTCGTTTGAGAATGGTGGAGTGTAATTGAGGGGAAGCCTCGAAAAAATCTTGATACATACTTCGAACAGCTGCTTTGCCTTCGGCCCGCTTATCGCAGACCCCAAAATCGTACATAGAAATACTATCCGCAAAAAGCGCCATAAATCCATCAATATCTCTATTATTGTAGGCCTCTAAGCTTTGTTGCACTAGGCTTTCTACTCCTGAAGATTGAGCAAAAGAAGGAGCTACACAAAAGCATACCATAAAAACAACGAATATTCTTTTCATTTTAAATACAATTGTTTGAATAAATACGAACTAGGGTTTAAACGGATATTAACAGTACTTTTTTTACCATTTTAGGGGATATTAAATACGATTGCTGCGGTTGTTTAATGATCGATAGGCATCAAAAATACCATTATTTTATCGAACAAAAAGTGCTATACTTTCGATATGCGCGGTATGTGGAAACTGATCGACCAAACAATATTTAAGTAAACGATAACCGGCTGCACACAAAGTTTGCGTGTCTCTCGCTTGCGTAGAGGGATTGCACGATACATAGACAATCGCATGGGCCTCTAATTCTATGATACGCTGCAAAGCTTTAGGGACAATTCCTCCACGAGGTGGATCAAGTACTAGGGTACCAATCGCTCCTTTGTATTGTGGGTAATCGTACAAAAACTTGCGCACATCGGCCGCATAAAACTGTATCCCTTCTACTGCATTGCGCTTGGCGTTCTGACGAGCATCTTCGATCGCCTGTGGCACAATATCTACCCCAATTACCTTTTCTATTTGGGCATCGTTGGCCAACAACTGCGCAATCGTGCCGGTTCCACAAAACAAATCCATGGCAACGGCATTTTTAGACCCTGCAAGGGCCATTCCTGCACGCACATATTCGATTACCCTTGTATACAATTGCTCTGCACACAAAGGGTTGGTTTGAAAAAAGCTTTGCATACTGATTTCAAAATCAAGACCAAGAATATTTTCTACGATTTTAGATTGACCAAACAAAACGGTTGCTTGCTGATCGGGTTGTTTGGCGACATCGCCTATTTCGTCGTTAATAGTATGTATTATGCCCGCAATACGATTTCCGAGTATAGATTTGAGTACGTCGACAAAAGCCGTAGAATCAAATTGATCTATATCCTTGCTAGTGGTTACTAAGTTGAATAATAATTGATCGTGCACATAGCTTTTACGCACCACCAAGAATCGATAAAAGCCTTCGCTTTTGGCAGGATTCCAGGCCGGCAAGCCGGATGCTTCGCAAAATTGACGAATCGCCAACATATTGGATTCCAACCCTGCATCAAATAATCCTGAATCGTCTTCGAGGTTTTCGACAGCCCACCACTGACCACGTCGTTTGAATCCCAAAGCAAAACCTTCGGACTCTTCACCACTGTGCATTTCGGAGATTAAAGTAGAAAAGGAATATTCCATTTTGTTGCGATAGTGCCACGCCTGAGGCGAACTTATGTAGCCTTCGTATAGATTTTCTACGTCTTCTACCCCACTTAATCGTTTGAACATTTCTAGAGTAGAACTCGCTTTGTATTGTTCTTGGAGTGCCATTGGAAATCGTGCAAAAGGTGCCCCCGGAATGGGCTGAAATGGAACATCTACTTCGTCTTTAGCAGCTTGCAACACACGCACTAGCTTGCATTTAGCAAAACGTTTTTTCTTTTTGATAATTTTGGCTTGCACCAACTGCCCCGGCAAGCTATTTTTTACAAATAATATATAATCTCCTTGTTCGGTCGGTAATTTGGCGATGCCTTCGCCACCAAACGCTAAATCTGTAATTTCTAAATTATCTAGGACGTATCCTTTTTTTATTTTTATGTTGTTGTTGTTGTGCACGAGATGGATCAATTAGGCAAAAAAAAACGTTTAATAATAAATTTTGGTGAAGATACCAATCATCTATTATTAAACGTGCTTAAAAAGAGAATTATTTGTAGAATAGGCGTATTAAACTAAGACTCATAGCCCACAGCTTCAAGACGGTGTAATTTGTCTGACTTTTTCTGAATTTTCTTTTTTAGGGTGTGTTGCTTGATACCGGCACCGCTAAAGGGTTTGCCATGTTTAACAAATCCCATCTTCCCATAATAATCCATCGCACCAATGTGGGCGAACAAACGTATTTCTTTGTAGCCTTTGCTGATAAGTAGTTGTTCGAGATTAGCCATCAATTCTTTGCCCAAACCCAAACGCTGTAACTTGGGCTTTACCACCACTTGTTTGAGTAGGCAAATCTTGCGCTTATTCATAAATTCATCTTCTTCTTCGCATACTTTAGCCACCACCGCGCCTATGAGTTGTGATTTGACATCGTATACGGCCAAATGAACGTCTTTGTATTCTTGGGCAAAGGCTTCTATGTTTATATCGGCCTCAAGCGGAATGTACAAAGATTGTAGCCGAATTTGTACTAATTCATCATAAACGGGCGAGGCAAACATAACGGAGACAAAATTCATAGTTAGTTGATTTTAATTGGGTTAAACAATAAACTAACAGCTTGCAATTTGGCGTGCTGTGGGCGAGTTTTGAGCAGTAGCATTTAGTAGGTGTCTTACTCAAAATACGAATTCATTTTAATAATCCTAACATTGTGGTCAACTTTTTGTTGGTTCAATTATTGTCAAATAATAAACATATTTGCTTGTAACTAGCATAAATAAAGGCTTTGAGCTATTATACGTTTTTTGTCATTTATTTATGGGCTGTTTAGCCACGGCTTTAGATTCATTATTTTTGTAGCCTTCGTAACAAAGCTATTGATGGCGTTTTGTCATTGAACACAAAAAAATGCTAAAATAAACTTTAGTATTTTTTTGAATTAGACAAAAAACTAGTAAATTTGCATCGCTTTATTGTTAAAGCAGGTTCGGTAGCTCAGCTGGATAGAGCATCTGCCTTCTAAGCAGACGGTCACAGGTTCGAATCCTGTCCGAATCACATAGCAGAAAGGAAGCCATACAATATTTTTTGTGTGGCTTTTTTTTGTTTTTTTCAACATAGTTTGAACATTTAGGTTGGTTGATTCAATTTTTTTCAAGGGCTGTCAAACAAATGAAAACGAAATGGGGGGCTTGTAATATCGAAGCAAAGAGAATTTGCCTGAATCTGGAATTAGCTAAAAAACCATTAATCTGACTCGAATATATAATAGTACACGAATTAGTCCATCTTATGCAGCGTAACCACAATGATAAATTTATAACTTATATGGATAAATTTATGCCTAAGTGGAGATTACATCGAGATGAATTGAATAGTTTGCCTATTGTACATAATGATTGGGGATATTGAAAAATAGCAAGGTATCGCTATACCCCATTTATCTGATTCGATAATTATATCTTGATGACTATTAGGAGGATAATTTTCTTGTTTATCCTTTTTATGCTGCTATTGACAACTAGTACTTAATAAAATCAAAGAAATAATTTAACCTATTGAATCATTGTTTGCTACTTAAAAGTTCTACTGTAATGAATATATATTGGCTGACTTCATATCAAGTAATTTACCATCGCAGTTTACATAAAAAGCAACAACAGTGCTGGCAAACCAATCCTACGACTCGGTCGACTGAAAAGATAGGCGCTGAAAAAAAAAGGACACCTTCAAAGGTTCCGGTACACAAGCTGAACGCCGCTTGATCTCCTCAAGCAGGACATCCGAACGCTCGTAGTTGTTGATGTGAACAGTCATGCACCGCCCGTTAATGTCCTGCAACATCAGGTGGACGGTGGTGATGCGCTGACTAGAGTCCTCGAGCTGACCCGTCTTGAAGCCGATCCCAAAGCGGGCCACCTCTGCCCACCGCATCTCCCCCCCGGGCTTGATTCGGAGCCCCACCGCATCGAGTTCTACTCGCCTAAGCGCCACCGTGACAAGCCATATCGACACCGGCAGCCCCACCACCGTGAGCCCCATAAAAATAGCAAACAGAACGGTGGATATCCGCACAGCAAATGTCTTGACGAAGACCGTCGCTTCACGGGTCATATGCAAGCCTCCTGTACGAAGCATTTCGTCTCCCGTTCAAATCCTATGTTTGACAAGGTAGTTATAAGAAATATTTGTTGTTTCATATTTTTGTCTTTAGCTAACACTACTATATTTTAATAGGTAAGAAACGCAAAATGCTACTATGAAAGAATTGATAATTTTTTAAATTTATTATACATTCAACCTACTATCTTGGTCTAACCAAACTTATCCGCTACATTGAAATGGGTTTTATTCTGTAATTAAACCTTCTTTCACAAACCCTATTTTTCCAAATCAGCTGGAGTAAATCCACTAATGAATGGTTAAAAAAATAATATATTCAGTAGTGGACATTTCATAAATTATTGATTTTGATAAATGTATATTCTAAATATAAGGATTTTCTTAGGGATAAAAATATACTCTGATAGAAAATAGATTCATCGAACTAATAAATGTATAGTTATTTTTAGATTGGGCCTAAACCCGTTCATTTATGATGAATACCCCATTCTCCAAGTAGCTTGCCAACCTTCGTGAATATTTTGGGGCTGCAGTTCAACCTACAATATCATCCGGGCAGGTTTTAACTTCAATTATGTATTTAATTTAGCTCCTAAAAAAATTCCCAAAAAATTTAAACTATACATAGGTCCAACCATTAAGCTTTACCATTGGGGTTCCTCTTTCGGCGGTATATTGGGTTTTAATTATAATGTGTCTAAAAAATTTTATTTAGATGTTCGGTATGAACTTACGCACCTTACAAATCAAATAAGTATCGGATGCTTTTACAACTTTCAAAACAAAAGAAACTTT
>CAJQQM010000122.1 GCA_905480485.1 uncultured Aureispira sp. | reverse complement strand
TTTAAGATTGATTTTGGAAAGCTCAATGGTCTGTCTGTTCGTCTGTTTAATGTTAATGGTCAGGTACTCTTACAAAAATACAACATTCAGCAACAGATTTTAGAGATAAATATACAGAAAGCTGCTGCGGGTGTTTACACTTTAGAAATACAACAAAACAATGAATTAAAGCATATAAAATTGGTTAAATTTTAGATCGTTAAATTCATATCACTTAAAAAGCGCCTCTATTTCTTAGGGGCGCTTTTTTATTTGATAAAACAATTAAAGAATTGTGTTTGAATTTATTGGGCAGATATATTCAATACTCGATGGTTGATATTTTTTTGCTTGCTCTACCTTTCCTTTGATTTATCAAACTCTAAGCTAACTAAGTCGTAGAACTTCAATAATCAATCTTAATTTTGGATAGACCAATCAAATACCTACTAAAAAAAAACCGTCAGCAGGATGACGCTAAAAAGCGGGGTAAGACAATTGTAGGAACAGATTTAGCAGCTAGTCTAAGACTTCTATCTAATGAGCTGTTAGCCTCAAAAAGTACTCAAAATTAATAGACCAATTCAAAACCAAAAAGGGTACACTTTTTGGAGGTACACAACCGTAGCAATCAGCAAACACTAGAACTTTCGGGAGGCTTATACCCAAAGAATAGTCTCATTCGAGGTTCCTAATGAGATTTCTCATTACTTTACCAAAAAATAGAATATAAAAAATTGTGGTAGCTTATTGTGTTAAGTCGCCCTCGTTTCTAAACTTTTTTGAATTCTCTGTGTATATAACTTTATTATTAGATTTCAACAATTTATTTATATGAAAGTCCACCTTTCTTTATTAATCATGGTTTTGGGCTTATTTTCTGCCTTCCAATCTCCTCTTTTAACCCAAAACAATAAGCAGCTTCGAGTGCAAGTAACAGGTTTACGCAGCGCAAAAGGTAGCCTTCTTATTGGTTTGTATAAAGACCAAGCTTCTTTTTCAAAAAAAATTCCTTACCTGAGCAAAAAAATAGAAAAAAATAAGTTGCGCAACGGCATCGTCAACTTCAATTTATCTTTGCCTACAGGTACTTACGGCGTCACTCTATTGGATGACGAAAACGGAAATGGCAAATGTGATTATGGTTTTTTCTTGCCCAAAGAAGGTTTTGGTTTTTCCGATTATTATCATAGAGGCCTCAGTTCTCCCAAGTTTGATGATTTTGGTTTCAAGCTCTCAAAAGACGCTCAATCGGTCGTCGTAAAGGTTAAATATATGTAATCTCCTAGCCTTTTTAAATTTTTGGCAATTCTGAAATAAAGGACTCAAAATTCTTATTATTTGAGCTCTTCTTTTTTGGGGTGAATCACTATTTAGAAAATTAGTTTGTTTTAGAAAATATATTGCACTACATTGTAAGGCTATTAGGTTTTATGCCCGATAGAATCAAATGCATAGTTGTGGAAAATTCTTTTGAATTGATAATAGATAGCTTTTTGAGGAACAAAGTAGGTTGTGCAGAAAATTTTTTAGACTTAAAGCTATCGCTCAACCTTCAAAAAAACTTATTAGCACTTTATGCATCTCAGCAATTTAAAGATGCCGGCATCGGGAATAATTCTAATTTTAACAAAGATGAATTAATAAGACGTGACAAAATTTATTGGCTTGATAGAAAACATGAGGATGTCATAGAAAATAACTTTTTTGATTTGATTGATCGATTTGTAGAATACCTCAACCTTACATGCTATACAGGAATAACAGGCTACGAATTCCATTATGCTCTTTTCGAAAAGGGAAGTTTTTATAAGAGACATCTCGACCAATTCAAAAATAATAAAGAAAGAGCTTATTCTATGATTTTTTATTTAAACATCGACTGGAAAAAACTAGACGGCGGAGAATTGCACATTTATCATCCAAAATCAACCCAAATTATATCGCCGGACAATAGAAAATGCGTTTTTTTTAAAAGTAGTGAACTTGAACATGAGGTTTTGATGACACATAATCCACGGCTTAGCATTACCGGTTGGCTAAAAACAAACTAATTCGCCAAGCATTATCTACTACTATTTTTAATGGACTTGATAAAATCATCCTTTTTTATGTCGCAACAAAAGGGTATTCCTAGTGCATTATGCCCACCCAAAAGCGTAATTAAATAACTTCATTATTAGGATTAGAGGAATGCCTAGTACTAGAGTCTAGCAAGTAAAAATTGGCTGAACGATGATTGGCTTTTTACTGTATTTATTGCTACGATACCCCAACGATACCAAAGCACATTAGTACCTTTATTTATCTTATATTAGAAGCAGATTTTGCAGCTTTATTGTACAAATAACCATGAAAAACAAAAAAAAACCTTTTTTAAACTTGTAATTCTACTCAAAAGTATTTGAAAGAAAGGAATATTGAAAAAACATCTCTAAAAGCATTGAATTCCATTCTAGATTTTTTCGCCATCCCCTTCTGACATCATAGGCCATGTATGTCTGTTTAATCATGTTTTGTCACCCATTGTTGCACCATTTTTGCAAATTTCAAATAGTCATCCTGATACACAAAATGGCCACAATTTTCAAAAATTTCGACAGTGCTATTGGGCATCTTATCGTGTAGAAGGTTGGCATTTTCTTTGTATAAAATTGCATCGTTTTCTCCCCAAAATATTTTGGTAGCTGTGGTGATTCTTGCTAAAGATGCATCTAATTTAGGGACAGTTTGCGGATAGCGCTTAAACCATTGCATCGCATTCCGCACCTTACCTTTGTAGGCGCGCTTGTAGTCCGACATTTCGTAGCGATTGGGAACATATTTTACATTACAAATATTTTTGGCAGATTCGACCAATGCCCCATGTCCAGCCACCACAAAAGAAAAGCGCCAAAAGCTAGAAAATACCATTTTTTTCATGACACTAGCGTCAATCGAAGGATAAATCCCGGGTCCATCACCAATCATTAAAGATTTGATAGAATGATCGTAATTGCCAACATAGGTTAGTACAGCAGCCATTCCAACATCAGGCCCTACCAAATGAGAAGCCTCGATATCAAAAAACTGCAAAAAAGTGTCTAAGAATTTGCCCTGAAATTCAAAAGTCATATACTCTTTTTTGCTAGCACTAGCCCCAAATCCTGGCATATCATAGGCAAAAAGATTAAAATCTTCTTTCAACTGATGCCAAACAGGTGCATACGCAAGAATAGTATGTGGGAAAGCGGATAAAAATACAATTGTTGGTTTGTTTTGATCCACAACAGAGGATGCCATTCTAATAGTTACGCCATCTATTTGAACCATCTCTAAAGGCATCGGAAGTGGTTTGTCGAAGGTAGGACGCTTGGCGTCGTATTTATTTTTTTTACGAATTTCATTCAATTCGGGCATTTCAGGAGTAATTAAATTGACAAATGCAGCATTCAATTTGTCGTAAAGATTGATTTTAGTTAATTTACTTTCGTGAATCATGATAATTTTATATTTTTACTTTAATAATTAAAGCAAAAATATAAAATTACTTTAAAATATAAAGTAATAACTACTAAAAATGGATAAAAAATTTAGATCTTCTTGTATAATCGCATCCGCCCTAGACCTAATAGGAGATAAATGGTCGCTACTAATTATAAGAGATATGCTTCTTTACCAAAAGACAAGCTTCAAAGAACTATCGGCATCAGAGGAGGGCGTTGCTAGCAATTTGTTGTCATCTAGACTAAAATTGCTGGAATCTATTGAAATCATTAGCAAACGAAAACTGCCAGAAAATAAAAAAACAAATATTTATTTGCTCAGCGACAAGGGTATAGATTTGGCAGCCCTTATTATGGAGGTAGTTTTGTGGAGCGATCGTCATGTTAGAGTCTATCACCCCGGAATGAACGAATACAGTACGCCAAATAACAAAAATGAAATGATTCGGCAAGTGCAGGAAAACTATCGAGATTTTATGCAAAAAATACTTGCCTAACGGCTTACAGCAAGCAGCTTTATTTTACTCATATTGTACATTTCTGTTAGTTAATCCAATGATTTACCAGGTAGGACACACAAAGTAGCAAAAGCTATAGTTAGCCTATCGCCGGCTAAACAATAAGCCGACAATAGGCGATTCCTTATTCGTCTTTCACCGTCCATCTTTTTTGTTGCCAAGCTATTTGAGCAGCTTTCGAGAGAAATGTCCAAGCGACTATACGACTGGATTTATTAGCAGTACCCATCGGAATTTTTTTGATTTTGTAGGGCCCAACTTTCTTTAAAAATTTAAAAACTCCCTTGAGATTCGCCTCTTTAGATACTAAGGTTGAAAACCAGAGACAATTGTTGGCGAATTGCTCACTTTCTTTAACCATATTTTGAATAAACTGCAATTCTCCTCCAGCGTATATTAATTCAGGACCTATCCCTGCAAAATTTAAGCTAGGAGTGGGCGAACGCTGATTTAATAGATTTTTTAATTTTCTTTGCGTGCCTTTTTGGGCAGCTACCCGAGAACTATGAAAGGGTGGATTACAAATTACAAAATCAACCTTTTCATCCTTTTTTAGAATTCCCTGAAATATATTAGAAGCTTTATTTTGGAGTCGACACGTAATTTTGTGCTGCAACGCTAAATTCGATTGGATAATGTATTGTGCCGAAGCAATAGAATTGGGGTTGATATCAGAACCGATAAATGTCCAATCGTATTCAGTTACTCCAAGAATGGGATAAATACAACTAGCCCCGGTGCCAATATCCAACCCTACCACTTGTTGCCCCTTGGGGATAAACCCTTTATTATTTTCGCTTAATAGATCGGCTATATAATGAATATAATCGGCCCTCCCTGGTACAGCAGGACACAAATTTTCATCGGGAAAATCCCAACTTTTAATTCCGTAATAATAATTTAAGAGGGCTTTATTGAGCAGCTTTACAGCAATAGGATTTGAAAAATCGATGGACTGATTTCCGTATTTATTAAAAAAAATATACTTTTTTAGGGCAGAACTAGTGCTTGCCAACGCATTCAAGTCGTATTGTCCTATGTTTTTGTTGCGGGGATGTAGCCTCGATTTTTGTTCCTTATTCTTTTTGGAAGCCATGCTGAACGCTGTTTTTCATTAAAAAGAGTATCTCTGTTGACTAGGGGAATCGACTAGGATATACTGAATCATCAACTATCTGATTGATCGTATTATTCATGCTGTATATCATTCCATCCTTCCTGTATTAACGGCTAGCCGTCGCTACAGCTGTCTTAATTCGAAAATATAATTCCATTCTCCCCAAATTTTTCGGCTATCTTTTTGTCGCCATGACAAACCTTTTGAGGCCGCTAAGGAGGCAATGTGTTCGATGGCACAATCGATAGACAAAATCATAATAATCTGAGTTTGGTCGTGCATATATGCACCTATTTGCTCATAAAGTTTGTGAAAATATTCAAATCCTGGTCCACAATAAAACGCTTTTTCCCACCAATCCTTAGGCTGCCCCTGATAATAAGGGGGATTGATACAAATGATATCAAATTGTTGTAGTGGAATACAATCAAAAAGGTCCGATTGGATAACTTGTATGGGTAGCTGATTTAATTTGGCACTATTTAGCATGACCTCAATCGCATTAGGGTTGATATCAGTAGCCGTCACTTTCGCAGCGTTTTTTTGACAATGTAGAGCGATCAGTCCACTGCCGGCACCAAGTTCAAGCACACTTTTGCCTTTTATGTTTTGGTTTAATAGATAGTCGAGCAGGTATTTGGTACTAAAAAACAAAGCAGGATGAAACACCGTAGGCTTTAGCATAACTTTCACCCCTTTGTAGCTATATTGTCTTTTTTGAGACATATACTTACGGTATAATTTCCAGATGAATGGTTGCGCCATACTTAAAATGCGTTGGAGGATTGATGACATAAAGTTAAAAACCTTCTATTTCGGGCTGTCGATATTTTAGCCAAAATTTTTGTAAAATCTTTAGTTCGTAGGGTCGTTTATAAAATCCTTTTTTGTAGCGAACGGAGGCCAAAGAGGAGATCGTTTTGCGTTGAAAAGCGGATAATTTAGTATCTGATGCTGTTGGAAAGCGGGCATGCAGAACCGTCTCGAAGTTTTTGATGCGATCGACCATTGAAGGGGTCAGCCAAGGGGTTAAAGGGTTTTTGCGAAGGTCAAAGTTTTGCCAGGCCGGACTAATCCAATCCTCTAATTTTTCGGGAAACTTAAAACCCGCTTCTGTTATTTGAGCGTACAATTCAGAACCTTCTGTAGGCACGGGACTGTACACATAAATGATAATTTCGGTAGCGGTATTAATGGCCTTTATTTGT
>CAJQQM010000121.1 GCA_905480485.1 uncultured Aureispira sp. | reverse complement strand
ACCCATGCCGTATAGTTCTTTTCGGTTGACTTTTTTTAAGTCTTTTATAGAGTTTATACTACTGCTATCGCTAATATTTGCACCCTCCAACAAGGTGTTGATTTTAGATTGTAGGGCAGAAATACTAATACTACCTTCGTGCTTAGCCACTTGGTTTTTGCCTCGTTTAAAAAGAATTGCAGGTAGGTTGTCTAAACCCATCTGATGTACTACTTTGCTTTCATCTTTAACTAAGTGAGTTTGATTCTCTATTAATCCCTCGTATTGTTCAGCAACAAAATCTATCGTTTTGAGCATGCGTTGGCATTGTTTGTTTTTAGAGCCAAAAAATTCTAGCGTAATGGTATCACCGGCTACATTTTTTGGAGCAGACATCGCTATTACTGCTTGGTCATGAAGCAACTGAACCAATGCTATCGCTTTATCATCGCTTACATCATCACTGTAATTACCCATCCATGCAGCCGTCATATTGCGTAGTTTTATTGCCACAAGGCCGGCCTTTTTTGAAACAGATGCACCCGATTGAAGTAGGGTAGGATTGTTGTTTATACAGGCTGCAAAAACAGGATTAGAGGCTGCGGTATTTTTGATATCAGATAGCAACGATTTCCAGTCGCCTTCAAGTGCCGTACCTCCCGATTGTTCTTCGATAAGTCGATCGGTTTTGCGCTTAACTAAGCGCATCTCTTTAGACTGTTTCTTAAGGTTGGCACTGTGCTTGCCTAGGTTGTTGGTTTGGTAATCTTCTAGCCATTGACTTGCCAATTTGTTGAGGGCAATTATATCTTTTAAGGTACCTAATTCCATTTGTAAAGTTATTTTAAGGCGATAGGATGAAAATGATTGTCTGTAAATCGAACATAACACCCAAATATAACGAAATTAAACAAGAATTAAAAATCCTTTTTTTACCCAGAGTGATACGCTATTTTAGAGGTCGGCTTCTGCGATCCATTTGTCGCGGTCATCAGGCGAAAAGGCCCACGGTGCACCATTGTTTTCGATAGCATTAAACATGCTGTTCCATTCTTCAGGTGATTGGGAAAGTTCAAGTATAGCATTCCGTCGTAATTCTACTATGATATCAACAGGGCTTATCATGACCGGACAGGCTTCTATACAGGCATTACAAGTGGTACATGCCAATAATTCTTCTTGACTAATATAGTCGAAAAGATTTTTGGAATCGTTGTAATTTTCAGCAGTTAGGGCACTCGTTTTTTCTTGTTGTTCATTATCAATAAACTCAGTTTTGTTTAGAGCGATATTTTTACCGATTTCTTCCGAACGGTCACGGACATCCATCATTATTTTACGAGGAGATAGTTTTTTGCCGGTCATGTTTGCAGGACAAACAGAAGTGCATCGACCGCATTCAGTGCAGGTATATGCCGCCAAAAGTTGGGTCCAATGCAAATCAAAAACATCGGAGACGCCAAATTTAGGAATCGGTGCATTCATATCCGGTTCGGCAAAGGCGGCGTCAGGGTCAAACATAGAAGCAACTTCTTGCTGAATTTCAGGCATGTTTTTCATTTCCCCTTTTGCTGACAGACGTGCGTAATACGTATTGGGAAAAGCTAACAAAATATGTAAGTGCTTAGAATAGGGTAGGTAGTTGATAAGACCAAAAACTACTAAAATATGCCCCCACCAGCCAACACGTTCTGCTAGGTGTAGCGAACTGTCAGAAATAGCGTCCCCCCAAAGTGGTGCGATTTGACCACTCAGAAAAAAGCCTAAATCGGGATTATGCTGCATATCTGCGCTGTTCATCAGAAAGATAAAAGTAACCAAAAGTATTTCTGAATATAAAATAAGATTTCCGTCTAATTTGGGCCATCCTTCCATTTCAGGTTTTACAAATCTAGGTATTTTTAGCAGATTTCTTCGAGCAAGGAAAATAAGAGTTGCAATGAGTGTGGCTAGCGATAAAAATTCTATAAAATTGATCAAAACGGTATACACCACGCCTAGTTTGTCGTGAAAGAAACGGTGTTGACCAAAAAAGCCATCGATAAAAATTTCAATCAATTCAACTTGAGTAAACAAAAAAGCAACATAAATAAATAGGTGCAATACCGCTGCTAACGGTCTCTTAAACATTTTCTTTTGACCTAGTGCTATAAACAATGTGTTTTTGAGCCGCTCAGATTTTTGACCTTCGATCGGTTCTTGGGTGCCGAGCATAATATTTCGGTACAAGGAAAGGTATTTTCTGAAAGCGATGCCAAAAGTGATCAAAACGACAATGGCAAAAATAGCTTGTTGCATGGTATCTAATTTAGTACTTTAACAGATTAATCTTGGTAAGCCCTAAATTAATTTAATTTATTCATTTTTGTCAATTTTGCCTTTGTTTTTAAAAGAATTTAGAATCATTTTACGTAAACAATCTCTCTCTCTCGTTGTATAAATACTATTCTTCTTTGTTTTTTAACTAAAACTGTACGTTCATATATTTGTTCAACCATTAGATTATTTGTAAATTAATATTCTCAACGATGTGTCTAATTAATATTCTATGCTGATTTTTACGAAAACAGGGCAATATATATTTTTACTATTGCTTTCAGTACAAGTACTAGCCCAAAAGCAGTCAAAGCTAAATATCGAACTGTTTAGGGTCTTACAAACTGTTGCCGACCAAGCATACGACACTACTTATTTACCTATACTCATCAAAGGAGACTTATCTTCCATCCAATCTTTTGTTGAAGCAAACAAAGGAACTTATAAATATGGTGTCAAAAACATAGCCTCTGCTGAGCTGTCTTTGTCGGGAATCCGCTCCTTGTTGCAACAACCTTTTCTGCAACGAATGGAATATCGGGATGCACCTGCCATGAATCTTTCTTATGACGAGGATTCTGTCATGTTGCAAAACAACAAGGTGCTCGATGTACACGCGGGCGGGGCAGGCTTGCCTTATCCCTTCAAAGGAGAAGGTGTTATGGTTGGAATAATCGACGATGGTTTTGAATACAAACATCCTGATTTTTTGAATAATGACTTAGGGTCTAGAATAAAGAATCTTTGGGATCAGACATCAACCAATCCAAATTATTTCGAAAGCTTTTATGGTTACGGGGCCTCTTGGACCAATTCAGAGATTGATAGTTTTAAGTGTACTCAAGCGCCAAATTCTCATGGTTCTCATGTAATGGGCACTGCGGCGGGAAATGCAAGGGCCTCGGGTAAATACATAGGGATTGCTCCTTTAGCAGATCTAGCAGCGGTGCGTATCTCTACAGGTTCAAGTTTTTTGGCAGGCTTTGTCGATGCCGTACATTATTTATTCGAAAAAGCAGATATTAACGGACAGCCTTGTTCGATTAACTCTTCGGTTGGTGCTTATACGAGTGGTCATGATGGGTTAGACTTGTACAGTCAATTGATAGATTTGATGCTAGATGAAAAATCAGGTAGGGCATTGAGTCAGGCAGCAGGCAATGCAAGAACATATGATTTTCATTATCAGGCCTCTCTCCAAAACACCATTTCTAAGCTATGGTTTCAACGGCATACTGTTAGACTCAAAACCCATTTTAAGATTTATGCAGATACTTCTAACTTCAATCAAGTCAATTTTTCATTGCAATGTATGGACCCGTCCACGCTGCAGCCTGTTGCTCAAACAGCCATTTTCAATATCCTTCAGAATTTCACCTTTAATGGTTCTGTAGCTCAGTTGTCGCAAGTGTT
Source organism: uncultured Aureispira sp. (assembly GCA_905480485.1). Taxonomy (GTDB): domain Bacteria; phylum Bacteroidota; class Bacteroidia; order Chitinophagales; family Saprospiraceae; genus Aureispira. The sequence continues at coordinate 14,649 of CAJQQM010000121.1, read as the reverse complement.
GTGGTACGATGCACTAGGCTTTCCGGTAGAGTTAGAAATATATGCCGATCAGTACGAAGATTCCTACGAAATATATGTTTCTATTAATTCATTTTCAGATGTTGGCCCCTGGCAGTTGACGACAACAGGGACAGGTACTTTTGATATTTGGAGTAATGAATCGACGACAGGTACCTCTAACATTTTAAAAAATATTCCTGTTCCTGATTATAAAAATCCAGACAATGAACAAACAATTGTGGGTTTTTGGACTTGTTCAGACAAAGTATTTACGGTGGCTTCCTATCAGAATAGGGACTTCATGGTAAATTATAAGCACGATACAGTGGCTTTATACACCAATGCCTACCCTAAATTAGGCATTTCTTTCTTTTCGAGTTTGGGCCCCTCTCGCAAAGGGCTTCAAAAGCCTGATATTACCGCACCTGGTGGACAAGTAATGTCAGCATCGACGATTAGTTACATGCGCGACACCAACAATACCTATCTCGATGAAGATGGTTGGCATATTTCTAATCGCGGCACCTCAATGGCTGCCCCTATGGTTGCCGGGGCTGTGGCCTTATATCTAGAGTGCAAACCTTATGCAGATTATGCGGATATTAAAAACGCCTTGAATAACTCAGCAGCCTATGATAATTTTGTTCTACAACAAGTTTTTTCGATACCCAATATTCATTGGGGCTACGGCAAGTTAGATGTATACGAATTGGTTAAAAGCTGTATTATTTATGGCTGTACTGATACTACGGCTCTTAATTATAGTCCATTTGCAACCGTACTTGATTCTAATGCATGCCTTTATCAATATACAGCTAGTTCTAATTTGATCGATGAGGCATTCAAAGTATATCCCAATCCTTTTAATAAGTCAATCCTACTAGAATACAATTATTCAAAATTGTCGACAAACTTGAACGCCAATACCGAAGTATGTATCTATAATACGCTTGGCCAATTATTATTGCGGCGACCCATCGACAAAGCCGAATATTCCATGCGTATTCCGCTCGACAAATACCCCAAAGGATCTTATTGGTTAATCGTCAAAACAGCTCAACAAATACTTTGTCGCAAAGCATTGCTAAAACACTAGCGGATTTAATTTTCATTAAAATTGCGCTGCCATTAGCCCCCGGAGAGCTTATTTTTCAATGCCTTCTAGGCTCAATAAAAAGGCATATTCAAGGGCCGTTTCTTTGTAGCGTTTGAACCGTCCTGATGCGCCACCGTGCCCTGCTTCCATATTGGTATGCATCAATAATAAATTATGGTCTGTTCTTAAATCTCTAAGTTTTGCAATCCACTTTGCAGGCTCCCAATATTGCACTTGCGAATCAAAAAGCCCAGTGGTGATAAGTAAATTCGGATAGGCCTGTTTTTTGACTTGATCGTAAGGCGAATAACTAAGCATATAATCATAGGCGTCCTTATTTTTAGGATTGCCCCATTCGTCAAATTCATTGGTAGTTAGTGGTATACTTTCGTCGAGCATTGTTGATACAACGTCAACAAATGGAACGGCTGCAATTATACCACGGTACAACTGAGGCGCCATATTAGCAACAGCACCCATCAAAAGACCGCCTGCGCTACCTCCGTAGGCATACAAATGTTCAGCGCTAGAATATTGATGTTCAATTAAATAATTTGTACAATCTATAAAATCATAAAAGCTATTTTTTTTCTTAAACATTTTGCCTTCCTCATACCAAGCCCTTCCCATCTCTTCTCCGCCTCTGATGTGTGCAATAGCCCAAGCAAAACCTCTGTCGAGAAGGCTTAAGCGTGTAGCACTAAACCATGGGTCTACGGAAGAACCATAAGAACCATAGGCATACAAAAGCAGTGGGCTTTGAGCATCGAGTTGATAGCCTTTCTTGTAGACAATCGAAATGGGTATTTTTTGCCCATCTCTGGCAGTGGCAAAAAGACGTTTTGTTTCGTAATGCTCAGGTAGATGTCCTCCTACTACTTCATTTTGTTTTTTCAATTCCTTAGATTTTTTGACCATATCGTAGTCATAGACTGAATTGGGGGTCGTCAAAGAGGAATAGCCAAATCTTAATTGATGGGTATCAAATTCAGGATTTGTACCGACATAGGCGACGTACGCTTCTTCTCCAAAATCAATAGCATGTACTTGCCCAGTTGTTTGCTGTATAACCTGAATATAGGTTGATGCGTTTTTGCGCTCACTAACTACTAAATGATTTTTGAAGACTTCTATATCCTCAATTAATACATCGTCTCGATGCGCAATTACTTCTTTCCAATGCTCCTCTGAAGTGTTCTTGTCAGACGTTTCCATCAGTTTGAAATTAAGGGCATTTCTATTGGATAAAACATAAAATTTATCTTCAAAATGATCGATGCTGTATTCGTGATGTGCGGTTCGATTCGCAAATTGCTTAAAATTGTCTTGTGGGCTATCGGTCGGCAGAATATGGTAGTCAGAAGCGATCGTACTGTTGTTGTAAATGATTATATATTTGCCAGATTTACTGCGGTAAACTCCAATGTAAAAAGAAGGATCTTTTTCATGATAAACGACTTCGTTGGCAGTTATAGGACGGCCTATTTCGTGTCGGAGCACCGATTCTGATAATAAAGAGGTTTTATTTTTGGTAGTGTAAAAGAGGGTTTTGTTGTCATTCGCCCAGGCTATATTTCCATTGGTGTTTTCGAGGCGATCCTCCAAAAAAGTTCCGGTGCGCAAATCAATAAAACGAATACTATAAATTCTTCGACTTACCCGATCTTCGGCAAAAGCAAGAATTTGGTTGTTTGGGCTCACACTCAAACCGCCCACTGCATAGTAATTAGCATCTTTTGCTAGTTGATTAACATCTAAAATTACTTCCTCTTCTTGGTCAAGGCTAGATTTCTTGCGACAATAAATGGCATATTCTTTTTCCGCTTCATATTTGGTATAATACCAGTAGCCATTTTTGAAATACGGGACGGTTTCATCTGTTTTTTTGATACGGCCAACCATTTCGTCATAGAGCCTTTCCTGTAGTTCGTCGGTTGCTTGTAATTTATGTTCAAGGTATTTATTTTCGGCTTCGAGGTATGTCAGTACCTTCTGCGTTTGTTCGTCGGCTTCAGCCGCATTTTTTTGGTCATCAGTTAGGCGCATCCAAAAATAGGGGTCGACCCTTGTATGACCGTGTGTAGTGATGATGGAGTCTTGCTTCTCGGCTATTGGTGCTTGCATAGTTGATGCTATTGATTGTTTAGCCTGCTGTTGACAGGAAATGCATTGTAAAATGATAAAAAAGTAAATGAAAAATTGGTAGACGAACATAAGGTATAGGTTGAACCCGGAGCATTTTCCGTAATTATCTAATTGCCGATAAATCAAACCATCCAATTAAGGCCTTAGCCAAAGAGGTTGGCTGAACCAATAGACTACTCATAAACCTATGATTCAGAGATTCATTATATCCTAGTATCAATAAAATTATAGGATGCTAATTACTACATTTTCAAAGGAATGATAGCTTTTAGACCGGTAGTTTTAATTTTTTCGATACCTCATCGATTACAAATTGACGATGGTCGGCATTGTTTTTATAATCAAGTTCATTGACATCCAAAACAAGAAGTTTACCAATAGTATAACTTTCTATCCATTCGTCGTATTTGTCATTGAGGGACTGTAGATAATGTAAACTCATGGTAGATTCGTACTCTCGGCCTCTTGTTTGTATATGATTGACAAGTGTGGGTACCGAAGCTTTTAGGTAAATCAACAAATCAGGCGGATTGACCTGAGAGCTCATTAATTCAAAAAGATCAAAGTAATTTTGAAAATCACGGGCAGGCATCAAACCCATTTGATGTAAATTTGGAGCAAATATGTGGGCATCCTCATAAATAGAACGGTCTTGAATAACTGTTTTGTCTCCTTTCTGAATTTCAACAATTTGACGATACCTGTTATTTAAAAAATAAATTTGAAGGTTAAAAGACCAACGATTCATGTCGTTGTAGAAATCTTCTAAATAGGGATTGTCGTCGGTAGATTCGTAATTTACTTCCCATTGAAAGTGTTCGGAAAGTAATTCACACAGTGTAGTTTTTCCGGCACCGATATTACCGGCAATTGCAATATGTTTTGGCTGCATTTGTATAAAATTCGATTCTGATAATTAGAAAATAGGAGTTCTCAAATTTAGTAAAAAAAAATGGTTGTGCCTAGCTTTGTTTCTGATTATTGAGATAATTCTTAAGGCTAAGGACCATAGATACTGCTGCTCGATTTGTAGCCCCTTTAGTACCCAGTTTTTCTTCTAGTAGAGCATATTTTTCAAGCATTTTTTGCCGTACTTCTCCTGCCAATAGCTGTTCCAATTGAAGTTTCAATGTATGAATATTGCATTCTTTTTGAATCAGTTCGACCACAACTTTTTCGCCCATAATTAGGTTGACAATAGAAATGTAGGGCACTTTGATGATGCGTTTAACAAGCTGATACATCAAGGCAGAGGTTTTGTAACAAACGATTTGAGGCACCTTAAATAAAGCTGCTTCAAGGGTAGCTGTACCGGAGGTGACAAGGGCTGCATGGCTGTGTTGTAATATATCGTAGGTTTGATTGCTGATTATCTTGACATTCGTGGCTTCATTCATCAAATTTATATAAAAAGATTGGGCTATACTCGGTGCTGCGGCAACAACAAACTGATAAGCAGAGAAGCAATCAGCAATTTCTATCATAAGGTTTAACATCGACCGAATTTCTTGCTTTCTGCTGCCCGGCAACAAAGCGATTATAGGACGTTCGTCTAGTTGATGCTTTTGCCTGAAGGTAGGTTCTATTACTTTATTTTTTATGATATCTAGCAAAGGGTGACCGACGTACTCTACGCTGTAATGATGTTTTTGATAAAAGGCTTTTTCGAAGGGAAGAATGACATACATCTTATCAACATAGGCTTTGATTTTGTGAACGCGCTTTTCTCTAGTGGCCCATATTTGCGGAGAAATGAAATATATAACATGAATCCCTTTGTTTTTGGCCCATTTTGCAATGCGAAGATTAAAGCCCGAGTAATCTATCAAAATAAGACTATTGGGTTGAAAGTGCAATATGTCTTTGTGGCAAATTTTGAAATTGTTTGCAATAGTAGGGAGGTTTTTTAGTACTTGACCAAGCCCCATGAATGCCAAGTCACGGATGTGTTTTGTCAAATGCATACCGGCTTGATGCATCAAATCTCCACCCCATCCACGGCATTCTGCTTTTGGGTCCTGATTTCGAAGCGAATGTATCAATGCAGCACCATGCAAATCACCTGAAGCTTCTCCTGCAATAATGTAGTATTTCATGATTGTTGACAAAGACTAAAAAAGAAGGATTTTTATTTTAGAGTAGAATAGAATACCATCCTTAAATACATAATACAGAAATTTTTAAAGATCGTCTATGTTTTCGATTAAATTATTAAGCTGTCCAAAAAAAGAACTACTATCTTGCATCGCGCTGCCGTGCCGACCTTTGATAGGCCAAAAAAAACAGTTTTGCGTAGCTTTATCTCGTAAAGCTTCTCCCATCCAATAAGGAACGGTACTGTCTTCTTTGCTGTGAATAATAAGTTTGGGGATGTGTATCTTTTCGATCGCTTTGATGCCTGAATAACGACTTTTGATAAGTAGTTTAGCCCAAAATTTAAGGGCTTTATTAACCGATGCTACAGCAATAGCTTTGTGAGCAGTAAAGGCACCCTCGGTGATTAAAGCGTCAAATTGATGTTGAAATTCTTTTGCAATTGTGAGCGATAAATGACCTCCAATCGAGAACCCATACAAAAGAACAGGTAGGTCGTATTTTTGCTGTTGAACATAAGCTGCGACGGTTCGTCCGCTTTCCAAAAAGCTACGATGTGTAGCGGTTCCTTCAGATTGTCCATAACCGATATAATCTACCAACAAACAATCATAGCCTGCTTTGCAAAAAGTCGTTGCTACTGATTGATAACTAGCGATTGATCCTGCATTGCCATGAAAATAGACGATTTGAGCTTTAGCAGGTCTTTCTTCGCATTCGAACTGAACACAGTGTAGCTTTTTTAAATTTTTGCTGGTCAAAAAAAAGGAACGATACTTATTATCAGATTGCTCTAAAACGGCTTCTTTTTGATAATAACTCGGATAAAACAAGCGGTTGAAGGAACAAGATGATAGCGTCCAAAATAGCGAGCCTGTGATCACAAATCGTAGAAGAGAAACCCGCATTTTAAATTAATTTATTAGGTTTAGAGTGAGTTTTGCAAGATCTGGACAAATTGATAGACATCCAAATAACTGTTGTAAAGTGGAACGGGGGCAACACGAATAACATCCGGTTCACGCCAATCCGCAATTACGCCTTTTGCTGTAATTTTATCAAATAGAGCTTTGTTGCCATTTTTTACTTGAATAGATAATTGACAGCCTCTGTCTTTGCTGGTGCTTGGTGTAATTATTCTAATTCTATCGCTGTCAATTTGAAGTAAAAGATACTCAAGATATGCAGTCATTTGCCGGCTTTTTTCATTAAGTTTTTGCATTCCAACAGCATCAAAAAGTTCTAAAGAAGCCAATAAAGGTGTCATTGAAAACACAGGAGCATTACTCAATTGCCAAGATTCGGCCGATGGCATAGATTCGAAGTTGTCTTTCATCAAAAAACGCGATTTTTTGTCGGTGCCCCACCAACCTTCAAAACGAGGAATATCTGGATTGGTCAGGTGTTTTTGATGAACGAAAGCACCTGCAATAGCACCGGGACCGCTGTTTAGGTATTTGTAATGACACCAAACAGCAAAGTCGACATTCCAATGGTGTAATTTTAGTGCTACATTGCCGACGGCATGTGCTAAATCATAACCAACCACTGCACCTATATCATGCGCAACAGAAGCTAAGTATTCTAAATCAAAAAATTGGCCGGTGTAATAGTTAACACCCCCTAGCATAAGCAAGGCAACAGAATCGGCATGTTCTCTCAAGACAGCTTCTATGTCTTCGGTTCGTAGGGTTTCTTCACCCGTTCTTGGCCTTAGTTGTATTAAGCATTCTTCAGGATCATAACCATGAAAACGTATTTGAGAAGTCACTGCATATTTGTCGGAAGGAAATGCCGTTCCTTCGATTATAATCTTGTTGCGTTTGTTCGTAGGTCTATAAAAAGATACCATCATAAAGTGTAAATTAGCGGTCAAGGTATTCATGACCACCACTTCATTTTCTTGTGCCCCGACTACTTTTGCCAGTTTAGCACTAAAAAATTCATGATAAGGCATCCAAGCATTTTTCGCTTGAAAATGCCCTTCTACACCATGGGTTTTCCAGTCTTCTAGTTCTTGTTGCATATAAGCGGCAACTTTCTTAGGTTGCAGCCCAAGGGAATTGCCACAAAAATAGAGAATATCACTTCCGTCGCTGTGTTTCGGCAGATAGAATTCGTCTCTGTAAGAGGATAGGGGATCCTTAGCATCGAGATCTTGAGCAAAAGCAAGGCTTTTTTCAAAAGTTATGGTATCCATAGGTTCTAAATTTAATAGGCGTCTTGTAGATTATTTAAAGTTCATCAATAATTGAAGAATTGCAAAAATGATTATTAATCATCAAATAGCCAAAGCTGAGCCTTATTTTTTAATGCAAAGCACACTCGGGACGTATCATGATGCTTATTTGAAGCACTACTATTCCTCTATTTTTAGCAAAAATACTACAGGCATTTTTTAGTTGTTTATCCATGGATTGGTTGCCCATACCGAAAGTTCGGGAATGAAGCCTCTGTCATCCATCTCTAAAGCGGCTTTGATACTGTGTGCTATTTCTAGGGCAGATAATTTTTGAGCTTCATCGGGTCTTTCCATACGGTCGCTTTGATTAAAGGCAGTGGGTACTTCGCTTGGATTGACAAGCATTACACGAATGTTTTCTTTACGAAGTTCAGCTTGCCAACATTGAGTAAGGCCCCTTACGGCAAATTTAGAAGCTGCATAAACGGTCCCTCTCGCAAAACCTTTTAGGGCAGCGGTAGAGGCAATATTGATAATGTTTCCTTTTTTTTGTTTTTTGAAATAGGGTAGAAGTTCTTGTGTGAGCAATGTTAAACCAAAAACATTAGTTCCGAAAATAGATTGTAAATGATCTAAATCTATTTCACCCAAGCTTGGGAAAACTCCAATGCCTGCATTGTTGATAAGCACATCTATTCCGCCTAATAATTGTACGGATGTAGCAGCGTTTTCTTTAAGGCTACTGTAGTTACTGATGTCAAATGCCAGTCCTTGGCAGCCGATTTCTTGAGCAACTTGCTGCACTTTGGCTTCATTTCTACCTGTAATCAAGACCGATGCACCCGCTTCGCTCAATACTTCAGCCATGCATTTACCCAATCCTGAACTACCACCCGTAATTAAAACTTTAGCATTATTTAAATTCATGATTTGTATTATTTATATAAGTTAGTAATAGCATTGTATACTTCGTGCGTAGGAAGGCCCACTATATTGTGGTACGAACCTTCAATTCTTTTGATTTTTGCCATTCCAATCCATTCTTGAATTGCGTAGGCACCCGCTTTGTCGTAGGGTTGGTATTTGTCGATGTAATAATCCATCTCTGCAGCACTAATAGGAGAAAAATATACCTTTGAAATACAACTAAAACTGTGCTTGTTTGATTGGTTTAACAAACAAACACCAGTTATTACCTGATGCATGGAGTCCGAAAGTTCGTTTAGGATATTCCGGGCATCTTCAGCATCTTTAGGCTTGTGGAAGATTTGATTATCTTTTAAGACAATAGTATCTGCTGCCAAAATGATTTGTCGGTCTTGAAGCTGTGAGAAAACGGCCTCAGCTTTTTGTTGAGCTAAGAATTCAGCTACTTTATCTTTGGGAAGCTGCGATGGAAAACTTTCATCAATATCCTGATGAACAAGTTTGAACTGGAATCCAAGTTCTTGTATTAACTGTTTTCTTCTCGGCGATTTGGAAGCGAGTAAAATAGTAGGTAAAGATAGTTGCATTATTTTTTTTTCAAATATAATTATATTATCCTTTTTCCTATGAATTTATAAGCTAAAAATAGGCTGCCTTGAAAAAGACAGCCTATTGTTATAAGACTATATTCACCTCGGTGAATATTTGGCGTTGTTTCCTGAAACGTGCCTTGTGTTTAAATTGAATCTTCTTTGTTTTTGTTGAGTTTGGTAGCTCCATATCCTACAGCCGCAACAACCAGAAAGGATAAGCCTGCATCGATAGGCACACCTGGCGGCGGCGGCGGTGCCGCAAATAGCTGTGGTAGACAAACAAAAATTAAAGCAAATACTGTAGCGATTCGAATGCAATATGCGCTGTATGATTTCATGTTGTTGGTGTTTTAGAGTGTTAGTAATTACCATTTAATTTTGAACCCTTTGGGCTCAGATGAGATATCTATAAAATAGATGTTAGATGTATTGAGTTCGTTAGGATAAAGTATGTAACTATCTTGTCCTGCTTTAAGCAGTTGTTGGTAGGCGACTTGGCCTAAGCTATTGTAAACGATTAATTGTTGATTTTGTTCCAACGGATCCTGCATTTCTATTATTAATGCATCTTTTGATTTGTAGGCACTAAAAGTGGCTTGGATTTCCGCAATATTTTCCGTGCTGTTTACATCAGCAATAACTGTAATTTTGAAACGGTCGGTTATATCACCAGGATTCCCGACAAAACTATAGGGGCCATTGTTGAGTAGAGTACTCAAACCTGTCAATGAATCTCTAAGGATTATTCTATCGTTGGAATTAAAATTAGTAAACTCTGAAAGGCTTATCTGATAATTGCCCGCTGTGTTAGTAACTTGATGTAACTGTATCTCAACTGCTTGTCCGTTGAGTTCAGGTAGACTGTTTATACGCAATCCTCCTCGATCGGATGCAGTAGCAAATTCTGCTTCGCCTGCGATGTCACCACGCATAAAGTAGGCATCATAAGCTTTGTCAAAATTAGTACTTGCCTGGTCTTTGAATCGAATAACAGTCTCTACTTTTTTACCCTCTCCCTCTAGTTCTAATCTAAAAAGAGGTTCGTTTGAACTTGAATTTGTTTTGTATAAAGTTCCGGTAGCTGAGTTTGGATTGGTTATTCGAATACTATTATCCAAATTGAGAGTAGCGCTGGCATCAGTACGTACCCAAAATCCTTGCATTGCAGGAATCACTGTATTAAAATTGGCCGGCGATGCAACACCATCGACATAAGAATTATACACGCCTGTAGGGTCCCATCGATAGAGGGCATTTTCTACTGAGGCGGGTGCTGATGCTATTAAAGTATTAAAATCGATAGAAGAAGGATAAGGGTTCCCAATAAAATTCCACCCTTGAGGGGCATAGACGGAGTTGTCGATTGGCACACTTGCTGTATAAGTTAAAGGAATACTAATAGGACCATCGTTTGGTTGTCCCTCGATATCAATAGTGCGTCCGTTAGTAGCATCAAATAAGCATGCATAGCCTTTTCCTACTGTCATAAGGTCAAGTACGGATTGAGCTGCAATCCATCCGTCAGAAATATTATTTGAGGTATTGCTTTCGTCGTAGGTGTATACGTGCGGGTTAGCACCAGAAAGATTCAAAGTAAAGTCGTCATTGAACTGTTCAACTGTAGCATTTGTCATTGGCGAAGATAAAAAGTGATAGCCGTAGGTATTATCAATATAAGCCTCCATCGTTATATCACCAACTAAAAGACCACCACCATTGCTATTGATCATCGCTGTACCATTAGCATCAGACTTAAGATGGAATGAATTACCACCTGTATTGAGGGTTCCTGACTGTAAATAGATCACTGAATTTATCTGCGCGCTTCCACTTAGAGTTAGTGTTCCACTAAGATCGATGGCGATATTATCCGCTATTCCCAAATTAATGGTTCTACTTTGACCCAACAATTGTGTTTTTCCCGTGATGGTTCCATTGTTGTCTAAACTTCCGTTTAATCCTAAGGTTGAACCAACCCTTACATTTAATAAAGCGCTTGGGTCTACGGCTAGTTTGCCCACGTTGCTTTGGGTAAACATCAGATCTAAATCTACTGTATGTTGTATTAAAACATCATCGTCAGGACCAGGAATCCCTCCTGTCCAAGTACTAGGGTCTGACCATAGTCCATCTCTGGCCGATACGATAGGACCTGATGTTCCAACCACACAAGTACTGCTAAAATGTGTCGTCATCCATGCAGGAGTTTGTACTAGCCCCTGCTGTGCGTTAGGAACGCCTACATTACCACTTGCATAATAATTGTCAACCGTAGCATTCCAGGTAGAACTTGAATTCGAAATATTTCCGTTGGTAACATTTAATGCGGAAAAATTACCGTTAATAATTCCACCACCCTGCAATTCAAAATTTCCGTTGTCAACGTCAATATTGGCATTGGTCAAGGTTAGTTTACCTCCATCCACCTTGAAATTTCCGTTGAAAAGATCAAAACAACTATTGGTCATTTCAAATTTATCGTAAACTTCAGCGCTTTCAAATTCAACGACCGAATTGATAGCTCTAAAAACACCTCTACTAATTATAAGTTCTTTGATACCAGATCCATTGGCACCGAGTGAACCGTTGTTAATTTCCAAAAGTGTTTGAGCGTTACCATCCAATTCTACTTTTTTGCCTTGAAGGCTAACTTTGTGGTTTATGATAATCTGAATGTTGTCACCGATGGGGTTGTTTAATTTAGGTTTGATTCCATTCAGCCAAGTACCTGGTGTTTGCCAATTACCATCGGCAACTGTTTGATAGACGGTGATCTGTGCTTTGGAGTTGCTCGTGCACAGCAAAGATAAAAAAGCAACAAGCAGTGCAACTAGCAATAAAGATAAGGGGGGCCTAAAAGTTTCTAAGTTTACGTTGTTTACATTCATGGTTGTGAAGTTGAGAATGTGAAAAAATGGCGAAGATTTGTGGTAGGTAAAAATTCTGACTTGCAGAAAGGGTAATGTACATCTACATGCAATAAAAATTCCAACTAAATTATAGGTCTTTAATGTCCATTAGAGCACTATGCACAAAATAATCATTCTCTTTAGTGGAATAAATTCTAATTTTAGGAATACAAAAAAACCAAAACTACATTAATTGCTGTTTTGGTTTTGTTTTTAACAAGCTACGATAGGCTGTAGGCTAAATTTTTAAAAAGCGGTTTGTTTATTAGTTTTGAATGGTTAAAATTTAGTTCGGAACATAGCACATTTGTTTTATAAAGGTAGTTTTTGTCTCTTATATCTTAGTATAATTAATAATGACTCTGTTAAGTATCTAAGATGTAAATGTGTTTGTTTTCTTATCCTTTATCGTAAATCTCATAAACCTGATTGTTGTAAACAAATCGTACATTTTTGCCAAGGTTCAAATAATCTAGCATCGCCTCTTGCTTCAATAATTCAAAATAAGCTTTGGAATTAAAGCGTATACGTTCTGTTTTGCTATTTCTTGTGTCGGATAAAGCTATATTAGCGTCTATCCAAATGTTGTTGTTATTGTAAAATGCCCTACCTTGTACCTTTATAATATTATCGGCTAAATTGCGAGAAATACCTGATTGGTCGGTATAGTTCATTCTATTTGTTCCTTGTTGGGCTTCAGCTAAGTTTGTGGCTCTGTTGAGGGCCTGATACTCTTTGCTTATTTGAACCGACATCCGACCCGATTTTTTTGTTTTCAATCCTTTTTCTTCAGCATTTACATTGGCAACTTCTTCCTCAAAATCTATTTCCTCCCTCATTTTTGGGGCATTTGTTGCTCTAGGCCTTAAAATCTGATTTTGAATGTTTTGTCCGTTTTGGGCGGCTACAGCCTCATCCTCTAATATCAAATAAGAAGTATATGGAGTAATAATACCGTGTTTTTTGGCCAATCTCGTTACTTCTTCCACTAATTCTTTGTTGCTGCCATTTAATCGTATCTGATCGAGTAGATATCCAACGGCACGAGAGGCCCATAGATCGGGAACAAAATTCATTTTGTTGTTATTCTCCTCTAGTTTAATGCTATAACTATATTGTTTAGTCTGACCATTAACTTTCCCGCTGACGGTGATTGTTGCATTGCCTGTTCCTTGATAACGCCCTATCAGGCTAATAGAACTCCCTCTAAATAGGTCGGGAATTTCTTTATCATACACATCATAAATACGTACATTCTTATCGAATGCTATTTGGACATCGGTCATTACGGGGGCTGCAACTTTGGTATAAAAATCGGATACTTTTAGTTCTATATCTTCATCGGGCATTACATAGGTTCTGTACGCACGGCTACTTTCTGTAATTTTATCCAGTAAATGAGTATTGAGATTGGTCCCAATACCAAAAGTAAAGATTCGTACCTTAGACTGATTTTGTTTTTTAATTTTTGATAGCAATGCCGTTTCGTCATGAAGTCCAACGGTGGGCTTGCCGTCGGTCAAAAAAATAATAGATAGTGGCCGCACACTTTCCTGTGTTCTTGATTCAAGTGCCAAGGATAAGGCTTCCTCAATATTGGTGCCGCCGATAGGTTCAATCCTTTCCAAAAATTCTAAAGCAGCTTGTTTGTTGCTAGAGCTTATTTTTTGGACAGTTCCAAATAAGCTACTTGCTTCGGTCGAAAATGGAATAATTTCAAAACGGTCATCTTTGTTTAAATGTTCGATACAAAAAGCGAGGGCTTTTTTGGCCTGTTCCATTTTTTTACCTGCCATCGAACCTGATTTATCAAGAACAAAGACAATATCTTTGGCAATTATTGCTTGCTTTTGATCCAAACCAGGACTTATATTCATCAAAAAATACCCGGCTTCTTTAGGTTTTTTGAAGTTTAAAAAAGACAAACCAATATTTTTTTGGCTGCTGCGAAAATATAATTTAAAATCTCGATTAGGTATTGATTTAGATGCTTTATAAACAATAAGGGCTGTATTCGCATCTTTCCGCTTGATTTCTACTGCATGTGTCGGCGAGTAAATAGATTTTAAAGGCTGTTTGGTGCTTAGGTCAATTTCAAAGCTGACATTATTTAAGCCTTTCGCAGCATATTTATCGGTATTCATCGCAACTGTATACTCCTGCGTTCCGTTGTTGGTGCTAATCGATTCAGTATAATTGAGTTCAATGCTTAATTTTTTGCGGGCTAAAATGGGAAATACTCGGACCCTAAATAATCTTTTGCCGTAAAACTCTAGCAAAGCAGGGTCTTTGGATTGTCGGACAATTGCTTCATAAATCTTTTTTGCTTTTTGTGCGTCTAGTAATTCTGCTTTATGTTTTACACCATTAATATCCATACTAAATTCCTGTACGACTACATCTTTGGGTACGGGAAACAAAAAATAGCCTTCAAGTTGTTGGGGACTCGGATTGTAAAAGACTTGTTTTACACGAGTAGAAGCAGTCAATTCCCCTACTTGACTGTGCAGCTGCATCGAGACAGATTCTAAAGGGAAGTACGGTATTTTTAGTCCAGAGTTTGTTCCTTGATTGGGGTTTTGGTGTTGATTGGGGCTAACAAGAATAAATCCGCCGGCAAAACCAACTTGACTCATAAGAAAAATAGATTGGATAAAGATTAAAATGCGTAACATAGCTGTATTTTTAGAGAAGAAAATAAAT
>CAJQQM010000120.1 GCA_905480485.1 uncultured Aureispira sp. | reverse complement strand
AGGTAATAGAGAACAAGAAATATCTATGATATCAAGAGGATTAAAAGGGCTTGCTAAAGAATTAGGTGTTCCTGTAATTGCCTTGTCTCAATTGAGTCGAGCCGTAGAAACCCGTGGGGGTTCAAAACGTCCACAATTATCAGATTTGAGAGAGTCGGGCGCCATTGAACAAGATGCAGATATTGTATCTTTCATCTATCGCCCTGAATATTACGAAATTCTTGAAGATGAAGATGGCAATTCACTAAAAGGTATCGGAGAAATCATTGTTGCCAAACACCGTAATGGAGCTCTAGATTCTGTTCGTTTAAAATGGGATGGCCAATACGCTAAGTTTTCGAATTTAGAGGATGATATCTTTACAGGCATGGACGATTCTTCCTTTTTTGACCAAGCCAACAATCAATTAAGCGGAGAAACCTTTTCTTCTAAGATGAACGCCGAAAAAAACAACGGTATTGATGATGTCCCATTTTAAGTCCTAGCCTCTTAGTTTTGATGGTTTTCTTAGCTACCTGAGGAATTCGAATGTCCAATTGCTTGCTGCTGCAACGCCTAGAATACTTCGAAGTAGTGTAGCCCAAAACGAATATACCCCCTGATTGACCCTATCAAGCTGTTGCCTTGCTATAGCTATTTTTTACTTGTCAAAAACAAAACACTACTTCAGAAGATTTCTAATTGATGTATTCGGAGCCTTTTAACGAAAGACCTCTTCCCTATCATAATCTAAAAAGATGGGCTTTTGAGCTATAATCGAAAGAATGACTCGATCGGTCTTAAATCCTAGTTATTTTAGGAGGAATTCTTATATTTAAAACATTAACCAATTGATTAAACCAAATTATACGATGTTTAAATATTTAGTTCTGCTACTTTTGATCGGTAGCTTCCCAAAACTATTTGGGCAACAACAAGGGTATAAATGTGCTTTTGACCATGCCCTACAACAACAACAACGTTTAGATACGACGTACTTTGAGCGTATTAACAGCTTAATGCAGGAGGCCATTCGAACAGGTCAACAACTGCAACATCAACGGACAATACACATCATTCCTGTAGCAGTACATGTTGTTTGGAAAACTGCTGCCGACAAATTAGCAGAATGTACCATTCACGAACAAATTGATGTTTTGAACGAGGACTTTCGGCGCAATAATGCTGATACAAGTTTTATGCGTAGTATTTTTAGCCCTATTGTTGCGGATACTGAAATTGAATTTCGATTAGACACAATTATCTGGACCGCTTCTAATGTAGATTTCCATACACTTGGCCCCTTTGGTGGGTTTCTGCCCGACCCGACCTCCTTAGATAGTGTTAAAGGGACAAGTTTACCACTCAACCCAGACCAATATCTAAATATTTGGATGGTTTATTTGGGAACAAATGGACTTTTAGGATATGCCTATCCTCCAGATAGCTTGGCCAATTGGCCTGTGGGCACCTCCGCACCCACTAAAAATAAAGAGGGAGTCGTTTTGCATAATGAAATTATTGGTCGCTCTAATACCGTAAGTTTTGGTGGAGGGTTTGGTTCGCCCCTAACAACTATATCCACTCAAGGACGTACTGCCGTTCATGAAGTTGGTCATTATCTTGGACTTAGACATATTTGGGGTGACGGAACAACGGGTGGGCTATTTCCGCAACCAAGCTGCACCGTCGACGATGGTGTTGCTGATACTCCAAATTGTCTAGACCGTTCCAATTTTGATTGCGATACCTCTAAAAATAGTTGTGATGTTAGTATGCCGAGCGATTTGCCAGATATGGTCGAAAACTACATGGATTATTCTGAAGAATCTTGTATGAATAGTTTTACAATTGGCCAAAAAAACCTCATGAGAGGAGTACTAAATGGTCCTCGAGCTGGTCTTCTGACAACAGCTGCTAAAAATCGCCCTTCGAATGATGCTATTGCCAATGCTACAGAAGTATTTGTTAATACAGATGGAAGCTGCAGCTTATCTTATACAGCAACTAACAATAATGCGAGTATTTCTATCCCTGACCTTGCATGCTATGCCAACCAAGCAAACGATATATGGTTCAATTTTGTAGCAATAGACAACGACATTACACTTGAATTATTGAATCTTAGTTCAAATGGTCTACTTGCTTGGGAATTAATGGAAGGAACTTGCGATAGTCTTTTTAGTGTGCTTTGCGATACCAACAGCATGGCTAATTTTACTAATATGATTGTTGGCAACACTTACTATTTACGCTTTTATACCACGAATCTAAACAGCTTTGAAAATTTTGATCTTTGCCTTAAAAGCAACAACCCTACAGCGGAATCAAAAATAGCTTCTCCTCTGGAGAATCACATACATATATTCCCGAATCCAGCCGATGATATCATTAATATAGCGTTCAACCTATCTCCTAGTTATGAAGGCTATATTAACTTTTATAATTCATTAGGACAACAAATAGGTACGCAGCAATCGATTCAATCAGGAGATAAGAAGATTCAGTGTATATTGCCTAAATTTGTCAGGGGGATAGTTTATATCGAAACCGTGTTGAATAATCGTAGAACTATGAAAAAAATATTGGTTAGACCCTAAAAAAAGGGTCGGATGAACTCCGACCTTTTTTGAATTATATCCAGGAAGTTTATTTACCCTTCGATTTATTTGCTTTTTTCTTTTTCTTAGATTTCTTTTTGGCTTTAGTTGCTACTTTTTTTGCTTTTGCTTTTTTTGCTTTTGCTTTTACCTTTTTTGATTTTGCTTTAGCAGTTTCTTTAGCATTGACTTTTTGTGCTTTTGCCTTGGCTTTCGCTTTTGTCTTTTTGGTCTTTACGGCATCCTTTTTTTTATTTTTCTTGTTTTTTGACATATCTGAGTAAAATTAAATTTTTATAAAATTGATTTTCCATTAGTTTTAATATCGATAAGCGTACTAATAGTATATTTCTTAATATAATAATTTAACACTAAAAGAACAATTAATTTACATTAAGTTTACATCAAAATTATCTTTTCCCTCCCATAAACAAAAAAAGGCTTGTAAAATTAATTTACAAGCCTTTTTTGCCAATACTAAAAATTATTAATGTCTTATTTCGACTGAATTTTGAACTACCGTTCCATCCGAGAATGTTAAGATGAAGAAATAGGTTGCATCAGGTAATTCTTTACCATTATGTGTTCCATCCCACTGATTGATATAGTTATCTGAATTATAGACTTCATCTCCCCATCGATTAAAGACCATTAGCTGTGCCGAAGCACCACTATTCAAACACGGGATTTCAAAAAAGTCGTTCACTCCATCGCCATTTGGTGTAAAAATATTGGGTGTTTTACAACTTGCGGTACTCACATTTAAGTAAACGATTGCGGTATCACAGCTGTTAGGACAATCCGTATTACATAATTCATAAATAAAGCTTTGACTAAATGTATCCGTAGGCTGCAAAATAACTTCAAACTGTCCGTTATTTAGGTTCACTAACTGACCATAAGTAGTCGCCGTAGATATAAAAATATCCCAATTAGTTGTTAGAAGGTCGTTGGGCAGAACATCAATCGTATTCGTAATTCCTGCCGTTACCGCAAAGTTATCTGCATTGGCAGTAGGAATTGTTCCATTTAGACTTACATACATAGTATCGGCAGAATAATCCAAACAACTTCCGCTTGATAATGTCCAAATAAACATCGTTGGATTTTGTGTTATATTGTACACTTGAGCATTTGGGCTTGAACTATCTAAAATAAGTGCCGAAGAAGGCGTAGACCATAAACCGGTGCTTCCTGAGGGGGCTGCTACAGCCAACAAAGCAACAGTATCGATACCACATGCATCAATATCTATACCTGCAGCTGCATTAGCGGTTGGTGCAGCGTTAATTGTAACGATTACGGTATCTGTAGAAATTGGCCCACATGGGCTATTATCTAGCTGCCATACAAAGGCATAAACATTTCCTGCTATCAAACCAGAAACCGTAGTAGAGGGGTCAGAAGGATTTACAATAACGACCCCTTGAGCAACTTGTGCAGATGACTGTAACCAAGTACCTACCGCTGAAGTAGCTGTGTTAGCGTTCAATAAAGCCGAACTATCATCACAAATCGTTTGATCATTGCCTGCAAAAGCGGTGTCAATAGTAGTTGAATTAACAAATATAGTAACCGAATCTACATCAAAATCAGGGCAATTTGCTGTACTTAATGTCCAATAAAATACGTTTGCGCCCACAGAAAGATTAGACACTAAAGTATTAGGATTGGCAGCATCCGCTATTAATGCACCTGAAGCATTCGTCCAAGTTCCAAAGGCTGGAAGCGACACGGGCGAAGCGTTGAGGTTGGTAGAATCAATACATATCGTTTGATTAGAGTCAGCGGCAGCAATATAAGCGGTTGTATTGTAAATTGACACAAAAGTGGAGTCACTTGAATTGGCTGTACAACTATTAGATGTAATTTGCACAAAATAGAGCCCGGTGTCAGCTGCTGAAATATTAATCAAATCTAAACTTTGCCCAAATCCAATTGAACTACCTGTTGTGGCATTAAACCATTCATAGGTCAAACCAGCTATTGGAGATGCAGAAAGTGTAATCGTATCTCCTGAGCAAGCCGGTCCATTATTGCTTACAAAGACTGGTCCTGGAATAGAACTAACACGCACCAATAAGCTACTATCAGCCGAAATACATCCATTACTATCAATGACACTCAATATATAGATTCCCGAATCGACCAAGCCTACTGTAATGGTCGACGGATTTTGAAGTGAAGAACTAAATCCATTCGGTCCAGTCCAATTATAAGAGGAGGCTAATGTACTTGTCGTTAAGGTAAGTTGATCGCCTACGCACAATGCTGTATCGGCAGGCACCTCAGGTGTTGCAGGTATTGGATTGACATTAACAAATGCAGAATCTACTAAATAAATACATCCTAAAGCGTTGCTGACAAATAAATAGAGCGCCGTATCGACCGTCAAATTAGGTATGCTGACGGTTTGCCCATTCCCCAAGCTAAGCCCTGAAGCATTTTTCCAGACATAACTCGCTGCATTGGTAACTGTAGAAGTTGATACAACAACACTATCTCCAGAACAGATTAAAGAGTCGTAACTAAGAACCCCGGCAATTGGCGCTTGTCCTATAACCACGTTTAGAATATTAGAATTGGCCTGACAGCCAGTTATGGTGTCTACACAAAGCATCGTCCAGCTACCACTTTGATAATCGGCATCTGTTGGTGCAACAACAAGTATACTTGACGTACTGTTGATAGCTGTAAAAGTGGGCCCCGACCAAATATACTGGTCACATGAAGCTGATGTAGTTAGAACAAGACTATCATTGGCACATAGAGGGTTATTGTAAGAGATTGAAGGAGATGCGGGTAGTGCGTTAATTAAAACTGTTATAACACCTGGCAACGCCGTACATCCATTACTATCAACCATTAATAGGTTGTAATTACCCTGACTAGATGCTGTAGTATTGGTTATTATTGGATTTTGTACAGAAGAAATGAACCCATTTGGACCTGTCCAAGCATAAGAATTACCAACTACTGGCACCACTAAGAATAAACTATCTCCTTCACATATCGATATAGTATCAATGACCGGAGCACTACTTTGAGCATTAACGGTCACTGTGGTAGAGTCAACAGGTGAATAGCAGCCGTTCAGTACCTGGCGAACGTAATAGGAAGTATTCGAACTTAATCCTCCAACTGTGATGCTGTCACCTTGTCCAATTAGCGTTGTTAAAGCAGCATCAGCATACCATTCAGTTGTGGCATTTGCAAACGGAGAAGCAAACAAAGTAACAGAATCGTTACTACAAATTGGACCTGAATTGGATGCAAAAATTGAGTCAATACCTTGATTAATTACGACTGTATCAAAAGCAATCAAAGACTCGCATCCGGTAGTTGAATCAACACATATTGCTTGCCAATAAGGCCCATAGTCGCTATCGGTAGAGGCTACTACGAAAGAGTCAGTCCCAGGCACTTTAGCATTGCTTGCACCAATCCAAAAATAGCTATCACAAGAGCCTGAAGCTGTTAAAACAATCGTATCCCCTGTACAAACAGGACCATTATTAGTAATAGTTGGTGCAGCAGGCAAGGCATTTACGGTAACCGTAAAAGATGTATCGCTTGACAAACATCCATTGGTGTCAACGACTGCTAAGGTATACACACCAGCGTCAGACAGTTGTGCAGATGGATAAAATGGACTTGCATTATTGTCAATTAAGCCAGCAGGGTTTATCCATATAAACGAATCTGCTGCGGTGACAGTACTGAAAGAAAAGGAATCTCCTTCACAAACAGTAATATCGGTCGGTGGTACAGGGAGGGTATTCGGGTACGATAATACGGTTAAAGAATCATAAGGAGAAGAACAACCGTTACTACTATGTGTTAAGTAAAAAGTACTATCAGTTGTAATTCCTGACAAGGACAGCGTTGAACCAGAACCGATAAGTGTCTGTAAATTATTATCGGC
>CAJQQM010000119.1 GCA_905480485.1 uncultured Aureispira sp. | reverse complement strand
TGCTGTGTAGCGTCATTGTATTTTGCTGCTTTTCTTTCTAGCCATATACGACCACCATCGCGGTGTATTGCATCAATCACAGCTCCCAACACCAACCCCAAAAGCATCCCCCAGAAACCACCCAAAAAGGCCCCTAAAGCGAGTCCTGAAACTTTACCTATTTTGTATTTTAATACTTGCATCAACTGTCCCTCTATTATTACACATTATTTCAATACAACAAGGTCTAAATATAAAAAAAAGAGCCAAAATGTGGTGACAAACGATAATAATTTTTTGCATTTAAAAATGCCTAGAAATTCCTACATTTTGCCAATATATATGTGTAACTTGTAACAAACAACTGTAACCGTTTTATACCATTTCATCTTCAAAGCCCTTGCTTATATGCCCGATTTCATTCATTTACATTCGCACACACAATTTTCTCTCTTAGATGGAGCCTCGAATATCGATGTTTTGATGCAAAAAGCAGCATCAGACGGTATGAAAGGCGTAGCATTGACCGACCACGGGAATATGTTTGGTGCCTTTAAGTTTGTTGCAGCGGCCGAAAAACACAACATCAAACCGATTGTTGGCTGTGAATTTTATATGGTAGAAGACCGATTCAAACGAAGTTTTGCCAAAGCAAAGGGCGAACGCGACAAGCGTTTTCATCAATTATTGTTGGCCAAAAATCAAAAAGGCTACGAAAACTTATGCAAATTGTGTTCCTATGGTTTTATGGAAGGTCTGTACAGCAAGTTTCCGCGCATCGACAAAACCTTAATCCTAAAATACCACGAGGGCTTAATAGCCACAAGCTGTTGTATTGGTGCCGAAATTCCGCAGGCGATTGTAGCCGGAGATATAGAGAAAGCCGAAGAACTCTTAAAGTGGTGGCTAAATATTTTTGGGGAAGATTTTTACATCGAAATTCAACGACACCGCGGTTTAGACAACCTCGATATCTTCAAAGGAGGCAAACGTGTCCTGAGTGGCGTAAGTCAAGAACAGGTAAATCAAGTTTTGCTGGGCTTTGCCAAAAAGTACAACGTAAAAGTAATTGCGACCAACGATGCGCATTATGTAGAAGAAGAAGATTGGCAGGCGCATGATATGCTATTGTGTATCAATACAGGGTCGATTGTAGAAGACGAAAACCGATTCAAGTTCTCTAGTTCAGATTTTTATTTCAAATCGCAAAAAGAAATGAATCAGCTTTTTAGTGATGTGCCTGATTCGATTGCCAATACCATAGAAATTTACGACAAAATAGATACTTTATCCTTGGCTAGAGATATTCTTTTGCCAGCATTTCCCCTACCCAAAGAATACAAAACACAAGATGACTATTTGCGTGGCCTTACCTATCAAGGGGCCAAAAAACGCTACGGCATTCTAACACCCGAAATCAGTGAACGACTCGATTTTGAACTAGGTGTTATTCGCAATTCGGGCTATCCTGGTTATTTCTTAATTGTGCAAGATTTTACCACAGAAGCCCGAAATATGGGCGTTTCTGTTGGGCCGGGCCGGGGTTCAGCGGCGGGGTCAGCCGTCGCCTATTGTTTGGGAATTACCAATATTGACCCCATCAAATACGATTTACTTTTCGAGCGATTTCTCAACCCTGAACGGGTTTCAATGCCGGATATCGACATCGACTTTGACGATGTGGGCCGTTCGAAAGTGATGGATTATGTACTCGATAAATACGGACGTAATCAAGTAGCACAAATAATTACCTATGGTTCGATGGCTGCAAGGTCTTCGTTGCAAGATGTAGGGCGCGTGATGAACATCCCCTTGCCCGAGGTCATTCAAGTCAAGAAGGTATTGCCCGAAAATCTATCGGTCACCCTTAAGAAAATTTTAGCCGACGGCGATATTGACCCTAAACTCAAAAGCAAACTCAATGCAGAAGAAGTAGAACAAGCCTATCAGTTCAGAAAACTGTCAGAAGATAGTGGGGATATTGGCACGATGATCAAAAATGCGCGTAAACTAGAAGGTTCGATTCGCAATACCGGTATTCATGCCTGCGGCGTTATAATTACCCCCGACGACATTACCAACTATGTACCGGTATCGGTTGCCAAAGATTCTGATTTATTAGTATCGCAATTCGACAACTCGGTAGCCGAAGATGCCGGCTTACTCAAAATGGATTTTCTGGGTCTCAAAACCCTAACCATCATCAAAGATGCTTGCAAAATTGTAAAAGCTACCGAAGATATCGATATTATTCCCGATGAAATACCGCTTGACGATGCCAAAACATACGAATTGTTTCAGCGCGGCGAAACAATCGGAGTATTTCAGTATGAGTCGCCGGGTATGCAAAAATACATGCGCGAATTAGTCCCCTCTAAGTTTGCTGATTTGATTGCTATGAATGCCTTGTATCGTCCTGGACCAATCGCCTACATACCGCTATTTATCAACCGTAAACACGGTCGGGCGCCGATTGAATACGATTTGGAGGATATGACAGAATACCTAGAAGAAACCTATGGGATTACGGTATACCAAGAACAAGTAATGCTTTTGTCTCAAAAATTGGCTAATTTTTCGAAAGGTCAGGCCGATATGTTGCGAAAAGCAATGGGTAAGAAGAAGAAAAAACTGATTGACCAAATGTGGCCAATTTTTAGAGATGGATGTGCCGAAAATGGGCACAACGATGTAAAAGTAGTCGAAAAAATATGGAAAGATTGGGAAGCATTTGCCTCTTATGCCTTCAACAAATCGCATTCGACTTGTTATGCCTTTGTGGCTTTTCAGACCGCTTACCTCAAAGCCAATCACCCGGCAGCTTTTATGGCTTCGGTGCTTACCCACAATAAATCCGACATCTCCAAAGTCAATTTCTTTTTGCAAGAATGTCGCAATCAAAACATTGAGGTATTAGGCCCCGATATCAATGAATCTTTCATGAATTTTTCGGTCAACAAAGAGGGAAAAATTCGCTTTGGCTTATCCGCCCTCAAAGGAGTCGGTGAAGGGCCTGTCGGCGAAATCATCAGAATCAAGAAAGAGTTGGGAGAACCCTACAAAGATATCTTTGACTTAGTAAAGAAAATCAATTTAAAAGTAGCTAACAAGCGCTGTTTTGAAAGTTTGGTACTAGGCGGTGCGTTCGATGCTTTTGGATTAGACCGGTCGGTTTATTTTACCTTGATTGATGGTAAATTGACCTTTTTGGAACTCATTTTACGCTACGGTAACAATTATCAAAAGCAAAAAACCGAAATGGCCTTTTCGCTTTTTGGTGCAGGTGCTGTCGACGAAACGATGCCGCCTCCAAAGCTGCCTACCGAGGTCATTGAATGGAGTCTAATCGAAAAATTAAAAAAAGAAAAAGAGGTAACGGGTATCTATTTAAGTGGCCACCCACTCGATGATTATCGTTTAGAAATAGCTAAATTTACCAAAACAATCAATCGTTTAGACGAATTTAAAGGCCAAGAAGTAGCCGTAGCAGGTATTGTAACGTCTATAAACCACCGTGTCGGCAAAAAAGGCAATTTATTTGGTTATACAGGTCTCGAGGATTATGAGGGTACGCTAATGGAATTTGGCCTATTTGGAGATACCTATTTAAAATACCGTCACCTACTCGAAGTAGATACGGTTATTTATGTAAAAGGAAAATACCAGCAAAGTTGGCGCGATGAAACCGTATTTGAATTAAGGATAAATGAAATTCAGCTGCTCGATGAAGTGGGCAATAAAAAAATTAAAGGAGTGGCAGTCAATATACCGATTCAACTTCTAACACAGCAACTCATAGACAACCTCGACCAAGTATGCCAAAAACATGAAGGAGAACAACAGTTTTCGGTCAATATTCTGGATGTTAGTCAAAAAATTGTGCTACAACTCGATTCTAAAAACAAACGAATTAATGCAGATAGTTTGTTTATATCTGCGATAGAACAACTTGGTTTGACCTACAAAATGCTTAGCTAAATCTCAAAAAATTAATCGTTTTTAATTGCATGTTTCAGTATCAAGAAAAAGTACTTTACGACAAAACATTTCAGTTTAGCCTCATGGATAAAGGTCAAGTTTTGTCTTACCGTCAGGTGTTAGATTATTGGCAAAATAACGATGCTTTCAGGGAGTTTTATACCTCCGTTTTGCTAGAAGTTCCGTTTAATGGTTTTTTTTGGGAAAATAGAGCCGTAAGTCGTGATAATATAGACGAACCTTATCAGTTTATTATTCGAGGAACCAAAGCATTTTATGGCAAATTAGCACATGCCCAAGCTTTTTCGGCGTTTTTTGACCAACAAGCCGACACGGTTACTTTCGATAACCAATCGGGTGATGCTCATTTAATTGTACCGGTCCTACGCAGTCAAAACCCAGAACATTACATTCATCTAGGCGCTTTTTTACGCAATGCTAAAAGTGCTGAAATTCATGAATTATGGCAAAAGGTAGGAACGTCTATGCAACAACGTATTGGCGAAAAGCCTTTGTGGCTGAGTACCTCAGGCTTAGGTGTATTTTGGTTGCATATACGCATCGATCAACAACCCAAATACTATACGCATCGCCCCTATCGATTTTGAAGCTTCGTTTTTTGTTTAGCTTCAAAATCCTTCCTTTCCTCCGATAGTGTTACAATTACTTTTTGATACAAACTATCTAAAGCCGAAGCTTGTGTAAAATAAGCGTGCATCGATTGTTCAAAATCTTCAAATTCGACTTCATGCTGTTGCAAAATTTGATGATAATAATAACGGGCCATGCTATCTTTTTGATGTCGGTTGGTAATTTCAGTCAACAAAGCTTCAGCCAAATGTATTTCTTTAAGAATAGGAATGAGTTGTTGTTCGCTTAATACAGGCTTTTGTACCGCTGTCGGTTGATAACAAGAAAAAAGAAGCATGGTAAACCCCGTTACCATACTTCTTAAGCTATATGTTTTGAATTGATGCAGCATATTAGCGAATAAACAACATTTCTCTATATTTAACCAAGGGCCACATTTCATCGTCTACAAGGGGTTCTAGATGATCCGCAGCAGCACGTAATTCTTCCATCATAGGAACAATAAGATCACAATAAGCAAATGCACGATCTTTGGAATCTAGTTTATTGGCATTTTCACGAGCATTTTTCATCGAATAAGCACAATCTCTTATTGTCTTAATATGTTGTGAAATTTCCTCAATGATTTGTAGCGGTGCCTCATAACTGTTTTCGCCCAAATTTAGCTCTTTCAAGGCCAAGACATTTTCAATCAATATATTTTGATAATTAATCGCAGCAGGCAAAACCTGATTCATACACATTTCTGCGAGCGTTCTTGATTCTATCTGTATTTTCAAAGCATATTCTTCCAAACGAACATCGTAGTGTGCATGCAATTCATCTTCCGATAAAATACCCGATTCAATAAATAAATTTTTGAAGGTAGGGTTCGAATAGGCATCGAGTGCGCGCGGCGTATCTGCATAATTACCCAATCCACGCAACTTGGCTTCTTCGGCCCATTCTTGTGAATAGCCATCTCCTTCAAAACGAATCGATTTAGATTCGGCTATATAGTGCTTCAGAACTGTTAATACAGCTTGGTCTTTAGGTGTTTTGTTGGCCATCAAAATCTGAACATCTTGATAAAACTCCTTGAGTTGTTTGCCAACAATCATGTTCATGATGGTCATTGGCGCTGCGCAATTCATCGTTGAACCCACCATTCTAATCTCAAACTTGTTGCCCGTAAAAGCAAAAGGAGATGTACGATTACGATCGGTATTATCCAATTGTAAATTTGGAATTTTACTCAATAAATTCAAGGCTTGTTTCACACCATCAGCCGTAACTTCAATGCCTTTTTCTATTTCGTTTAGTATTTTGGTCAAAGCTTCACCAATAAAAACAGATATAATAGCAGGAGGTGCTTCGTTGGCACCCAATCGATGATCGTTTGACGCCGATGTAACACTAGCACGCAAAATATCAGCGTATTTGTAAACAGCATAGATTGTATTGACGAAAAAAGTTAAAAACTGAAGGTTTTTGGCAGGGTCTTTTCCTGGAGAAAGAAGATTCTTTCCGGTATTTGTGGCTACCGACCAGTTATTGTGCTTGCCAGAACCATTGACACCGGCATAGGGTTTTTCGTGAAACAAGACCCTAAGTTTGTGGCGGATAGCAACGCGTTCCATAATATCCATCAATAACTGATTGTGATCGACGGCAATATTTACATCTTCATAAATTGGTGCAAACTCGTACTGAGAAGGCGCTACTTCGTTGTGACGCGTCCGAATAGGAATCCCTAATTTATAGCATTCCATTTCTAAGTCAGTCATATATGCATAGACACGTTCGGGGATAGACCCAAAATAATGATCGTCTAATTGCTGTCCCTTAGGGGCCAATCTACCCAATAAAGTTCTTCCGGTCATCATCAAATCGGGACGCACATTAAATAAGGCTTCGTCTATCAAAAAATACTCCTGTTCCCACCCGAGGGTTACGGTAATTTTGGTAATGTTGTTGTCAAAAAGCTGACAGACATCGATGGCTGACTTTTCTAAAAAAGCTTGCGACTTTAGTAAGGGTAATTTATAATCAAGTGAATGCCCTCCGTAGGTTACAAAAATAGTTGGAATACAGAGTGTTTTCTGATTGTTTACATCAAGTATGAAAGCAGGCGAAGTAGGGTCCCATGCGGTATACCCACGGGCTTCGAAAGTAGAACGCAAGCCACCACCAGGAAAAGAAGAACCATCCGGTTCTTGTTGCACTAATTCGTTACCAGTAAATTCTTCGATAGCTTCTCCGTTGCCGTTAAGCGTAAAGAACGAATCGTGTTTTTCGGCGGTACGGCCTGTAAGTGGTTGAAACCAATGTGCATAATGGGTAACATTGTTTTGCAAAGCCCATTTGCGCATTGCTTCAGCAACGTGGTCGGCCAAATCGCGTGTTAAACTTTCGCCCGAGTTACTGTCTTGCACAAAAGCTTTGTAAAGTTTAGGAGCCAAATATTGCTGCATAGTAGGCAAGGTAAATACATTGCATGCAAAAATTTCAGAAACCATTGTATCCAAGGGTTTGTTTTGAATTTTGTCGCGTGAGGACAATAAGTCTAAGGCATTGAATCTGCTGTTCATAGTAGCTGGTTAATTTTTTTAAAACAAAACCATTTTTGTTTAGATGAAAATTAAATTATAAGGCGCAAATGTAAGGATTTTGTTGATGAAAAGCAGGTTTTAGGCGTTTTAATTTGATGAAATAATGAAATTAATAATTGAGCCTAAAATGAAGCCTTAAACCTTCTTATCAGGGTAATTCGGAATAGCCGTTAAAAACTTAAAAGAGGCTGTTTGATAATTCATAAAGGAACAAAAATTTAGGAGACCATTACTTACATATAAGTAAGGAACACGCAGGGTCATGTTGTATTGTGCAATTTGTTTGAAAACTAAATCGTTTATCGCAACTTTGGCCGATTTACATTCAATTAGCAAATAGGGTTGAAATTGAGGGTCGTACACCAATATGTCGCAACGGCGGGCCATGTCATTGACTTTAAGACCCATTTCAAGTTTAATTTTGTTGGCCGGATAGCCTTTTGCCTGCATTAGGTACAATACAATCAATTGCCGCACTACTTCTTCGGGAGTTAAAACGAGCATTTTTTTTCGAATTGGGTCATAGCAGTATTTCTGCCCTTCTATATAGTCGATTTTGAGTTGTTCAAAATAAGAAAGTAAATTGATTGGAATATTCATAAAGCAGAATTTAAGCCCCTTAAAAGCAGCTTCTCAGGTTTGTCCGTTACCGTTCTAACACAATTGCATTTAGTAGGGCTAAAAAAATATTGATTTATGTAACACAAGGTAGTATTAATCTTTAAAGAATTTTTATATTTGTGCAAATATGCGGTATTCCTAAAAATACCAATCCTATACCATGTTTAATTATTCTTTTATTTAAAAACACATCTAGCTAAAACGTATGAAGTTATCACAATTCAACTTTGATTTACCTGCTGATTTGATTGCTGAATATCCAACCGACCGTCGCGACGAGTCTAGATTAATGGTGGTTGATAGAAACAAAGGCACCATCGAACACCACATCTTCAAGGATGTACTCAATTTCTTTGATGATGGAGATACGATAATCCTAAACAACACCAAAGTATTTCCGGCACGTCTGTATGGACAAAAAGAAAAAACAGGCGCAAGAATCGAAGTATTTTTGTTGAGAGAATTAAATGTTGAAACAAAATTATGGGATGTTTTAGTAGACCCTGCCCGTAAAATAAGAGTGGGCAACAAACTCTACTTTAACGACGAAAACGGTGCTGAAATACTCGTGGCAGAAGTGGTAGATAATACAACCTCTAGAGGGCGTACTATTCGTTTTTTGTATGATGGTAGCGATACCGAATTCAAAGCACACCTCAACAAATTGGGCCACACTCCCCTACCTAAATACATCAAGCGCGAAGCCGAAGAAATTGACAAAACACGTTATCAAACCATCTATGCAAGTGAAGTAGGTGCCGTTGCGGCCCCTACAGCAGGTCTGCACATGAGTAAAGAGGTGATGAAACGTCTCGAAATAAAAGGAGTTAATTTTGCCACTATTACCCTGCATGTTGGTTTGGGTACTTTTCGCAATATTGAAGTAGAAGATTTGTCGAAACACAAAATGGATGCTGAATATTTTCGCATCAATCAAAATACCTGTGACATCGTCAACAATACCATCAAATCGGGCAAACGCCGTTGTGCTATCGGTACTACAAGCATGCGTTCGATAGAATCAGCAGTTTCTGCCGCAAATACGCTGAAACCGGCGGAAGGTTGGACCAATAAATTCATTTTTCCACCCTACAATTTTACGATAGCAGATTCTATGATTACCAACTTTCATTTACCAAAATCAAGCTTATCTATTATGGTATGTGCCTTCGGAGGCTATGATTTAATGATGGAAGCGTACCAAATCGCCATCAAAGAAAAATACAGATTTTTTAGTTACGGTGATGCAATGTTGATTTTGTAAAACGAACAACCACTTAAAAGGCTGCTTTCTTAAATCAAGAAGCAGCCTTTTTTGTAAAGGTATCAACGAACTGTCTTAAAGCTATAAGTTTAACCGACCATACCTATATTATGAAGCATCTTTTATATTCCTTTTGTTTGTTGATTGTTTTGATACAATTGTATGCCTGTCATCAAAAACATCACAAAAATACAAATACAACTACCGATTCGTCAACCGCACTAAAAGACAGTATCACTAAGGCCTCGCTTCAAGATAGTTGGATTCTGCAATCGTTTCCTTTTAAGGGGCAAAACATCCGTCCTAGCCAAGCCTATGCTATCCAAGTTGACCAAGCATCTATGGGAATAAAATTAGAAATCAATCAATGTGGAATTGGCTTTAAGCTCGACAAAAAATACATTTATTTTAACGAATCAGCTACTTGCACCGAAGCTTGTTGCGACAGCAAAGAAGGGCAAGCATTTGTTAACCTACTAAAAGGTAAAATGGCTTATAAACTAAATGCAAATGAATTAATTATTACAAGTTCTGCTGGGCCAATAATACTTTCTAATGCCAACAATATATTGTATGGTAGCCAATGGACTGCTGTCAATTATACCCATAAAAAAGAGCAGATTAAACATAAATTCACCAAGACGAATCATTTGAAATTTGAAAAAGACAAAGCTTATTTACAACTTGATGTAAACAGTTGTCAAGGTAGTTTCAAACTAGACGAACGAAATTCGTTACTCGAGATTGGCCCTATGGGATGCAGTCGTAAATGTTGTGACAGCCCCGACGGCACAAGTTTGGCGCAAGCCTTAAATGGTCCGGTCAATTACAAAATAGAAGGACAGCAATTAAGCATTGAAACCAAAAGCCTACTTATTGTTTTTAGCAAAAAAGAAACAGAAGAAGAATAAAGTCTATTAATTATGCAAAAACTTCAAATAGCCGATAAAACTTTTGAATCTCGCTTGTTTACAGGAACAGGTAAATTTTCATCCGTTCAACTAATGGAAGAAGCTTTAGTGGCCTCTGGTTCAGAATTAGTTACGGTAGCACTCAAACGCGTCGATATCAACAACGAACAGGATGATATTTTGGTGCATTTAGCCCATCAACACATACATTTGTTGCCCAATACATCGGGTGCACGAACAGCAGAAGAAGCTGTTTTTGCAGCACAGCTTGCACGCGAGGCACTCGGAACTAATTGGTTAAAATTAGAAATACATCCCGATCCAAAATACCTGATGCCCGACCCTATCGAAACATTGAAAGCTGCCGAATTATTAGTAAAAGAGGGCTTTGTTGTATTGCCTTATATTCACGCCGATCCTGTATTGTGCAAACGATTGGAAGAAGTTGGAACACAGGCGGTAATGCCCCTTGGTTCAACAATAGGATCGAATAAAGGGCTCAAAACCATAGACTTTTTGGAAATTATAATTGAACAAAGTACGGTTCCGGTCATTGTAGATGCTGGCATTGGTAGCCCTTCGGATGCAGCTAAGGCTATGGAGATTGGTGCCGATGCTGTTTTGGTCAACACAGCGATTGCTGTTTCTGACCATCCTATACAAATGGCAAAAGCGTTTAGATTAGGGGTGCAGGCTGGGCGAATGGCTTATGAAGCCCGTTTGGCAAGCCCTGTAAATCACGCTAAGGCAAGCAGTCCTCTCACCTCTTTTTTAGATTAACATCTTATTCCTTTATTTATGAAATATCTATTTGTTCTGTTGGTGCTATGTAGCGCAATAGCTTGTAAAAATACCCCTACACAAGAACTCGAACCCTTATACAGCATTCAAAAAGAATATATTGCCGATTCTGCAATGGTGGTTTCGGCACATCCTTTGGCCTCTGAAGCAGCTTTGTCGATGATAGAACGCGGCGGAAATGCAATTGATGCTATGGTTGCGCTTCATTTTGCTTTAGCTGTTGTATACCCTAGGGCAGGAAACATTGGAGGAGGAGGATTCATGGTGTATAGACCTCAAAATGATTCGGCGATTAGCCTTGATTTTCGTGAAAAAGCACCGGCTGCTGCCCACCGCGATATGTATTTGGATACGGCAGGCAACGCCCTCGATTCTTTAAGTATTTTTGGCCATTTAGCCTGTGGTGTTCCGGGGTCGGTGGAAGGAATGTATGTAGCCCATCAAAAATATGGCCTACTCGATTGGGAAATTTTGTTGCAACCTGCTATAAATATGGCCTTAAATGGAATTGCAGCTACCGAACGCGAAATTGTTGCCTACAATAAATATATGCCTCAATTTGCCCAATATAACCCGCACACAAATGCCTTTGTTAAAGATTCTGCATGGCAACGAGGCGATTTACTCCTACAAAAAGATTTGGCAGCTACCCTCAAACGCATTCAAGCTGATGGCAGAGATGGCTTTTATACCGGTGAAACTGCCGACCGCATCGTTGAGGAGATTGCTAAAAAGAAAGGTATAATGACCCACGACGACCTAAAAAATTATCATGCAGTATGGCGTCCTGTTGTTAAATTCCCTTATCGTGATTATCATATTATATCGATGCCACCTCCTTCGAGTGGAGGCCTGTGTTTGGCAGAAATGCTCAATATGACCGAGACATTCAACTTGCAACAGTATGGATTTCAACAAACCGAAAGCATCCACAGAATGACTGAATCAGCGCGTAGGGCCTATGCCGATCGAGCCGAACATTTGGGTGATATGGATTTTTATCCGGTTCCTATGGCAACTCTTGTCGATAAAAGTTACGCACAACAACGTATTGCTGATTTTGATCCTACCAAAGCTACACCAAGTGATAGTGTGCAACACGGTGAAGCAACTGCTGCCGAAAGTGAACAAACAACGCATTATTGTATCGTTGACAAACAAGGAAATGCTATTTCG
Organism: uncultured Aureispira sp.; assembly: GCA_905480485.1. GTDB lineage: Bacteria > Bacteroidota > Bacteroidia > Chitinophagales > Saprospiraceae > Aureispira. The sequence continues at coordinate 9,338 of CAJQQM010000119.1, read as the reverse complement.
GTTACCACGACCATCAACTCTAATTTTGGCAATAAAATAATTGTAGAGGGGGCAGGTTTTATCCTGAACAATGAAATGGATGATTTTAGCGCCAAACCCGGCAGCCCTAATCAGTTTGGTTTGTTAGGCAATGAAGCAAATGCGATCGAAGCGGGCAAAAGAATGTTGAGTTCGATGACGCCTACTATTGTCGAAAAAGAGGGAGAATTTTTCATGTCAGTTGGAAGTCCAGGTGGCTCAAAAATTATCACAACCGTGTACCAGGTTATTTGCAATGTACTTGACTTCAAACAAGACCTCAAAACAGCAGTACATCAGGGTCGTTTTCATTTTCAGTGGAAACCCGATATTTTATATTATGAAGAAGGTATTTTCCGACAAGGTTTGATAGATAGTCTCCAAGCCAAAGGACATCAATTACAATCAAGAGATTTAATCGGACAAGTTGAAGCTATTCAACGCCTTCCAAACGGTAAACTCAAAGGCGTAGCTGATTGGCGCGGAGATGATGCAGCTATTGGATTTTAAATTGCTTTTGTCCGTAGATTATCTTAGGAATTATTGGGGTCTTTTAATTTTGAATCAAGAAGAACTAAGCGTAGTTTGTCATTCACAGATTTTTGATCTGCTGCGCTAAATGTTTTTAGAATTTGATGAAGGTTGTCTTCAAATGCATAAGGCTTGCCTGTCACTTCCTGCATGATATCTCGAATGATTGCGCGAAGTTGTTTGCGTTGTTCGTTGATTTGTTGAAGGTATTTGTCGGGGTCAAATGCGTTTTGTTTATTATCTTCTTGCATAGAAATTCGTGCTATTTAGAATCGGTCGACAGGCTGCATCGCTGCAACTATTTTGGTAACTCTTTGCCGTTTTCTCCCAAAAAACGTACTTTTTTTTCATGTTCGATATTCATGGTGGGCTTGCCTTTAAAATCAGAAATTTTGCCGGTTATACATATTTTTTTTCCTAGTAATTCTATTTCGGGTTCGTAACTAAAGTTCCGAACATTATCGGACCAAATTGAACCAGAAAAGGTATGATTCGGAAATTTAGCATCGAAATTGAAGAATATCGAACCACTACCCGTTTTGCGTGTTGAAACTACCATTCCACAAACACAGGCTTTTTTGTCAACAAACAAGTCAGCTTCAATTGAATTTAGGGTGTTTTTGGGTCGTTGATTTAACGCAAGTGGTGTTTGTGTTGGTATCTCCCCTTCTTTTAGGGCTTCCCATTGACCAAAATCAAAACTAGCTTCTAATTTTTGTTGCATACTTGCTTCAAGCTTCGGAAAAAAATCGAGCCCTGTGATTGATTCTATTTCGTCGACTGAAGTAGCATAGCTTACCATTGGTTTTTTGCAGAGGTCGTTTGGCATAATAAAACCAATAGCTTTGCGTTCGTCTCCTTGGTTGTCTAGAATTACTTTGAAATAGCGCTTAGGAACCGTCAAGCGATTAGGCCCCTGTGTAATGACTTCCAAATCTTCATCAAAAATAGGCCCTGTAACAACCAAGAGTTGTTCATTAGTTACCCAAACGTGTTTGCGAACAAAAGATTCTAATTTTGCCCAAGTCTCTCGATTGAGTTCTGGTTTTTGAGGAGACATATTAGAATATACATACGACTCACTAATGGCACGTGGTGACCATCTAAAATCGGCGGATGGGGCTAGGTGGCCACGGTCGTACCCACTGTACCAATAATCGGCTTTTAAGGCAGAACCTGTTTTGACTAAAGAATCTCTTCTGAAATCATTGGTTCGGGCTAAATTACCTTTATTGACGGCTGGAATAATTACGTGAGATACCCAATTGGCTTGTTCGTGGGTTTCGTTATAACTAAGAATTAAACCTCCGTGTTCTATGATTTGATGCGTGGCAATACTAGATTTTTGAGGCAAACCTATCCGGCGTATATCTGCTTTGATTTTTGATAAACGATGTACTTCTAATTGATTATTTAGTTGCAACTGTTGTTGTTCCAAATCAATTATTTGTTGTTCGATACGTTTAATTTCAGGGCCTAAATTGTCTTGAGCCACAAGTGGATGCAGCGCACAATGAAGCATCAGAAAAACACAAAGAAAATACAGCATTTGCTTCTTATTTATTGACATATATTGTCGTACAGGTTGGTACCTAGAGTAGTTTTCAGTATTCTTGAAATTACAAGGTACAATTATTATTCTATAATCGAATGAATTCAAGCTAGATACCTAAATTATTTGGACATATTAATGCATAGTTAATCAACATATTTTGTATAATTATCAATAATATACAATTTTTAATATCTATACTATAAATGACATTATATAATTAAAAATCATGCCTAAATTTATTATATTGTCATTAATCAACAATAAAACTTTTATTATACTATGAAACACTTTTTTACCACATTATTAAGTTTAATGACATGGGCCGTCTCGACCCAAGCACAACAATTAATTTCTTATCAGTTTCTGCAACATTATACGGCACAGGATATCGATAATATTCTGGTTGATTTTGGCTTGCCTTCAGGGCTTATTGAAGCCGAATATGAAGTAGATTATTACAAAATCACCTACACGACCCGCAATGCGCAAGACACCGGCAATACCTTAGCAACGGGGGCCTTGGTAGTGCCGAGTGGTGTTACTTGTCCGGTCCCCTTGGTCAGTTATCAGCACGGTACAACGTCGCTGCGTTACGCCGTACCCTCAGCAAGGGGTGGTTCTGAATTTAACATCGGTATTATCGCCTCTGCCCTCACCGGTTCGATTACAAGTATGCCCGATTATTTAGGCCTAGGAGATTCTCCGGGTTTCCACCCTTATGTACATGCTGCCTCTGAAGCCTCGGCAAGCATCGATTTGTTGCGAACTGCCCGTGAATTAGCCGACACCCTACAATATAACTTAAATGATCAACTCTTTTTGTTTGGGTATTCTCAAGGTGGTCACTCTACTATGTCGCTATTTAAAGAATTAGAAACTAATTTGTCGAACGAATTTACAGTGACAGCCTGTGTGCCGATGTCGGGCCCCTATGATGTATCAGGTGTTCAGGCAGCAACAATTACCGGAGATACTGCTTATGCCACACCGGGCTATTTGCCCTATGTTATTATGGGATTGCAAGAAGCTTACGGCAATGTATACAATGATTTGTCTGAGGTTTTTAGAGCCCCTTATGATACACTTCTACCGGGGTACTTTGATGGGACGCACAATATGGGTTGGATAAATAATCGTCTGCCTGATACGCCTAACCTAATGCTTGATACGGCCTATTTTCAAGACTTTCTAAGCAATCCAAATCATATAGGCTGGCAAATATTAAAAGATAATGATTTGTACAATTGGGCCCCACAAGCCCCTCTTTCTATGTACTATTGTACACAAGATGAACAGGTCTTTTACAAAAATTCATTGGTTGCACGTGATTCAATGCACGCCTTAGGGGCTACTCATGTGATAGCAACTGATTTTGGACCTTACACACATGCCGGCTGTGCATCGTTTTGTTTTTTGACAGGATTAGCCTTGTTTGAACAATATATGGATGTTTCGGGTGGTATGGTTGTCTATGATAGTATTCAACAACCTACAAGTTTGTCGAGCAATGATGGTAGTATAATGATAATGCCGGACAGTGGTAGTAGCCCATATTCGTACAAATGGCTAGATGCTTTGGCCGGACAAACTACCGCCTCTGTCAGTGGTCTTGCAGAAGGTAATTATCAGGTGAAGGTAAAAGACGATAGAGGCTGTCTTGTAAGTAAAGATATTACGCTGACCGCTACTACATCTGTTCAGAATATAGAAAGCTATCAGAAGTTTCAACTAATACCTAATCCTGCTAACGATTGGTTAATGCTCAAAATAGTAGAACCTTTGACCGGTACAACAGATATAAGAATAATTGATAGTCAAGGTCGAATTGTTCGTTCGGTAAACAATGCTATGTTAGCTTTATATCATTATGATGTTCGTGATTTGCCGGCAGGTAGCTATTATGTACAATTAGAAAACAAAGGCAAGGTGTATAGTCAAGCTTTATTGATACAACACTAAAAAACCATTAAAACTTATCTACATGTATTTGTAGATAAGTTTTTTTTTGCCAACTACCCGCTTTGTTTTTATTCAGCGTATTCCTAAGCCAAAATGTATTGCGTAAATTTACGGCCTTGAAGTATGCAACCCCTCCCTATTTCCCTTGAGTTTTCCTGCTTTAATTACTAATTTGGTACACGACCTTATATCCTAGAGAACTATAAATTTTTTTTGGACTCTTGCGACAAATATCAAAGGCATATTTGGTCAATTATAGTTTCGACGACCAATATGTAAACCGTTTTAATCATCCCTTACCAAAGTTTTAAAGGAAATGTTTACTTTTATATTGCCTACAACAACAATAGACTTGAAATCGATGTTGTTGAAGTAGAACTATCCGCAAATTCAAACGAAGAATCTTGCAAACAGCCTCTTAAAACAAAATAATACCCTAGTAGCTTTAATAAATGACTTCCAAAACCACAGACGACCCGTATGCATCATTGCGTTACAATGAATTTAAGTTGTTTCTGCTGATACGATTCAGTTTAGTCATGGCTTGGTCGATGCAATTTATTATTGTAGAATGGGAAGTATATCGACTTACAAATGATCCTTTGTCTTTAGGTATTATTGGGCTAATGGAAATTATCCCGGCTTTTTCTATTGCATTGTTTGCAGGGCATATCGTCGATCAAAATGAAAAAAAGAAAGTCTTATTGATTTGTAGTTTGGCTTTTTTGAGCCTTAGCACTGGCTTTTGGTATCTAAGTTTTGAAGCGGTTCAGCAAGATATAGGACCACAATACACGCTTTACTTAATTTATGCATTGGTGTTTTTTGGTGGAATCGTTCGGGCCTTTATTAGTCCAACTGTTTTTTCATTAATGGCCTTGGTTGTCCCCAAAAAACTATATCCGAATGCTGCTGCATGGAGTAGTTCTGTTTGGCAATTAAGTGCGGTATTAGGTCCGGCGATTGGTGGTTTTAGCTTGCATCAAATAGGCGTCAATTCATCTTTGTTGATGGTGATGTGCATGGTTACTGTTGCTATTTTTTTTGGATTACTCCTTAAGAAGAAAGCCATCTTAAATCCTAAAATAGGTGAACCTGTCTGGCAAAGTCTCAAAGTAGGATTGCGTTTTGTTTTTGGAACCAAACTAATTTTAGCCGCGCTTACATTGGATATGATTGCAGTTTTGTTTGGAGGCGCTGTGGCTTTGTTGCCTGTTTTTGCCAAAGACATTTTGGAAGTGGGTGCACAAGGATTTGGAATATTGAGGGCGGCCCCTGCTGTTGGTTCGTTTTTGGTAATGTTTTCACTAGCCTACTTCCCTATTCAAAAGAATGCAGGCATCAAACTGTTAGTAGCAGTCTTTGTTTTTGGATGTTCTATTTTGTTATTTGGTTTATCAACCTTCTTTTGGTTGTCCGTATTTGCGCTTTTTATGAGTGGTGTAGCCGACGGTGTATCTATGGTAATTCGTTCGACTATCCTTCAAATTTACACCCCTGATGACATGCGCGGCCGTGTATCTTCAGTGACCAATATGTTTGTTGGTTCTTCTAATGAATTAGGCGCTTTTGAAAGTGGATTCACTGCTAAAATAATGGGCACGGTTCCGGCTGTTGTATTTGGCGGTATTATGACCTTAGTCACCGTAGGAGCAACAACCGTTGTCAGTCCTAGCTTGCGACAATTACACATTGATACATCTGCCGATGCCGACGATAATTCAACCTAGATTTTGAGCAATAGTTTTTGAAAAGTCTCGCTAATAGTCTATTTTGGCATCCTAAAAAAATAGATCAATGGCTCTTTTAATATCTGAACCTACCCTGTTGTTAGATCAACAAAAATGTTTGAACAACCTCGATGTTATGTTGGCGAAATGCCAAAAACTTGGGCTCGACTTCAGACCACATTTCAAAACGCATCAATCTATACAAATAGGCCGTTGGTTTAGAGAACGAGGCATACACAAGATAGCCACTTCATCCTTGAAAATGGCCGAATATTTTGCACAAGATAATTGGACTAATATTACGGTTGCGTTTCCGACCAACATTCTCGAAATTGATCGCATCAACCGATTAGCCTCTAAAATCGAATTGAATCTTTTGATTCAGTCTGTTGATGTCCTAGAATTTTTGAATCAACAGCTTCAATTTCCTGTAAATGCGTATATCCAAATTGATTTGGGATATGGTCGTACAGGTTTCGAATCGGACGAAATGCCTACAATTAATCGAATTGTTACAGCTATTCGGCAAACTAATAAAATTCGTTGGAAAGGTTTTTTGGGCCATGCAGGACATAGCTATTCTGCTAAAAATATCTCAGAAATTAGACGAGTACATCAGCAAGCATTAGACCAAATGCAAATCATCTATGATTATTTTTCTGCTCGATATTCAAGTTTAGAAATATCGATCGGAGACACCCCCTGCTGTAGTAGCATGAGCTCTTTTGGCTGCGCAAGCGAATTGAGGCCTGGTAATTTTATTTTTTACGATTTGACGCAACAACAAATTGGAGCCTGCAGTCTTGACCAAATAGCCGTAGCTGTGGCATGTCCTGTGGTTGCAATACACCAAAAACGACATCAAATCGTTGTATATGGAGGCGGTGTACACTTCTCAAAAGAAGTACTGCATCATGCCAATTACGGCCCTTGTTATGGTTTGGTAGTGGCAACTACTGCTACAGGTTGGGGCAAGCCTATTCCTAATTGTTATGTGGCCAAACTATCACAAGAACACGGTACAGTACAATGTTCTGAGGCTTTTATGCAACAAATCAAAATTGGAGATATCATTTATATATTACCCGTTCATTCTTGCATGACCGCTAATGTACTTAAGTCGATGCAAAGCCTCGACGGTCAGCAGTATACGATGATGCCTTAATCATTCTTGAACAATTCAGCTAATTGAACAGCCGAAACGATAGCCTGACATAATTGTTGTAAGTCCACAGCATCAATGATATAAGGAGGCATGATATACAATAGGTTTCTGAAAGGGCGCAACCAAACACCGCGGGCTACAAAAAAGGCTTGGGCTTTTTCTACATGCACCGCTTTGTGGGTCTCTACGACTGCAATAGCACCTATAATACGTACTTCCTTGACCCTATCTAATGAATTAGCGGCTGCTAAATAAAGTGTTAACTTTTGCTCAATATCTTTAATTTTTTGTTCCCAATTCGAACGAAGCAATAAATCGATGCTTGCAGATGCAACCGCACAAGCAAGAGGGTTTGCCATAAATGTAGGCCCATGCATCAAGACTCCTGCTGCTCCTCTTCCTATCGTGTGCGCAACATTTGCAGTACACAAAGTGGCAGCCATCGTCAAATAACCGCCCGTCAGGCCCTTCCCTACACACATGATATCGGGTTGAACTGCGGCATGTTCACAAGCAAACATTCGACCTGTACGACCAAAGCCTGTCGCAATTTCGTCGGCAATAAACAACAAGTCATATTGAATACAATATTGTTTGATTAGCCTCAAATAATTAGGTGCATATACACGCATGCCACCGGCCCCTTGCACAATAGGTTCTAGAATAAAAGCAACTGCTTCTGCTGCATTTTTGGCAAAAAACTGAGCTATAAGTTGCTGATCTTCTTGGCGGAGTTGATAGTCATAGCCCATTTTGGGAGCATCCATAAAGGCGTGCTTAGGCATGAAATCTTGGAATAAATGATGCATGCCTGATACCGGATCGCAGACGGACATAGCCGCATTCGTATCACCGTGATAGCCTTTACTTAGGGTTAGAAATTTCTTTTTGTTGGTATTTCCTTTAGAATGTTGGTATTGAATTGCCATCTTCATGGCAACTTCGACGGCAACAGAACCACTATCACACAAGAAAACTTTTTCGAGTCCTTCGGGACTGATTGATACTAATTTTTGGCATAAATCTATGGCAGGTGCATGCGTCAAACCGCCAAACATTACATGCGACATTTGATCTATTTGGTGTTTGGCAGCAGCATTAAGTTGCGGATGGTTGTAGCCGTGAATAGCTGCCCACCAACTCGACATTCCGTCAATCAACTCTTGTCCGGATTCTAACTTCAAACGAACTCCTGCAGCCGAACGAACCGCATATACTTTCAAAGGATGCAGCAAAGAGGTATACGGATGCCATATATGCCGACGATCAAATTCTAGATCCATTTCAGCGGTTTTAAATTTATCAATACCCTTCATTTTTTATACAATTATGTACCACTACTCTAAAAATAATTCTATTTTTGAAACAAAGTTACATTATTCGTCAGGCATCTTGTCATTCGCCTGTAAGATATTTGTAATTTAAACCTATTTCAATCTCTTCTTATGCCAAAACCTCGCTTTATTTCTCAAAGTAATCTAATCAAAATAGCTCCAATAGCTGGCCTACTTGTGCTGTTAATTATTTCAGTTTGTTTTAGCTTTACAATCGCTACATATCAAGACGAACGCTATGCTTATTCTATATTCAATCATTTCATTTCAGAATTAGGGCATACACAAGGCTCGCCCTATTATTACTTTTTTAGTTTTGCTTTGTGCAGCGCAGGCATTGGCTGTGCCATAATGCTAACAGGGTTACATTCCTATTTAGATTCTAAAATTTCTTCTATCGCTTTATTTTTTGGCTTAATATCAAGCCTAGCCTGTTTTATGGTCGGTGTCTTTCCGGCAGATACCCAACTACGTCCTCATTTACTAGCCGCTTTAGTCTTTTTTGTAGGCAATCTGATTACCGCGGGGCTTTTTTCGTGGGCCATCACCAAAAACGAACAATCAATACCAATTAGGTATGCCCTCCCTGGATTTACAGTGTTTATTATTGGAATTATTTTCCTTGCTTTACCCACCGAATCGGTGGTAGAATTTTTAAAAAATAGGGAGACGTACATACGACCAATCTATTGGGCCAATGCTATTTTTGAATGGCTAGTTTTTTTTAGTTTAATGGTTTGGATTGCTGTGATTTCTTTTCTTTTAAGCAGAAATAAAGCATCGACAAAAGAAAGCATGCTGTAGCTTGATGTGCTTATTTTTTGCTGTTGCCAATCGAGTTATTTGTTCTGCTACAAAACTAATAGAAGTCTATAGCCCACTCTTTCATTAGCTAGAGGTGCGTCTATACCTCCTACATTCAATTTAAACATAAGAAGTTTAACTCCTAGACTCCGATGTATATAATTTGCTTCGTTTTTTATAATTACTATCTTAATTAAAAGATTAGTAGGAATATAAATTTAAATACATTTTAGCGACTGTGG